>CAMCWM010000132.1 GCA_945882215.1 Akkermansia muciniphila
CAACGAGAACGGTTTGTCCTGCGGTGCCGCTGTCAGAAAGCTCAGCGCGTCATTGCCCATCTTCGCGGTCTTGTGTGTGCGCGTGGGATCGTTGGGTTCGATGAAAAATCTGCCCGCCTGGCCCGGTTCGCCGCGCCAGAAGTCAAAGCTCGCTCCACGCGCCGTCGTCACCTGCGGATTGCCCACACCGTATTTGCCGATGAAGCCCGTGTGAAAGCCTGCCGCACGAAACTGGGCCGGGTAGGTGTCCTTCCATGCCGTATCGCTGATGCCCGTGGCGAAATCCTCGATGCCGTGCCGCCGCATCCACTGGCCGGTCAGACACGTCGCCCGGCTCACGGCGCAGATCGAGGTGGTGACGAACATGTTCTTGAACAGCACGCCTTCCTTCGCCAGCCGGTCGATGTTCGGTGTCTGCACGATTTTGTCGCCCATGCAGCCGAGAGCGTTGTAGCGCAGGTCATCGACGAGCAGGAAGACGACATTGGGCTTTGCGGGCGCGGCTTGAAGCAAAAGCGGGCAGATCAAGGCGAGTGAAAGCAGCAGGCGGGTCAACATAGGCGGCTCTGAACGTGGCCGCAGACGCCATGCTTTCCGCAAACTCTTCCCCCCGGCCTTCGTATTGTCAGTCACATGGACCCCTTCCTCGAATTTCACCTCAGCCAGACCCGCCGCCAGTTCTTCGGCCAGACCGGCCTGCGAGCGGGCAGCATCGCGCTCGCCAGCATGATGGGCACGCGTTTTGCCAGTGCTGCCGGCAACGCCGTTCACACCTCGGTCCCCGGGCTGCCGCATTTCGCGCCGAAGGCCAAACGCATCATCTACCTGCACATGAACGGCGCTCCTTCGCAGCTCGACCTGTGGGATTACAAGCCGCAGTTGCAGCAGCACTTCGACAAAGACCTGCCCGAGAGCGTGCGCAACGGCCAGCGCATCACCGGCATGACCAGCGGCCAGGCGCGGCTGCCGGTGGCGCCATCCATGTTCAAATTCGCGCAGCACGGCCAGTGCGGGCGCTTTGTGAGCGAGCTGCTGCCGCACACCGCGAAGATTGTCGATGAAATCGCCGTCATCAAAAGCGTCAACACCAGCGCCATCAATCACGATCCCGCCTGCACCTTCGTCATGACCGGCAGCGAGGTGCCCGGCAAGCCCAGCATCGGTTCCTGGCTCTCCTACGGCCTCGGCAGCGAGAGCAACGACCTGCCATCGTTCGTCGTCTTCACGCCCAGCTTTCCTTCCACAGGCAATGCACAGGCGCTGTTCACGCGCATGTGGAGCAGCGGCTTCCTGCCCACAAAGTACAGCGGCGTGGCCTTGCGCGGCCAAGGCGATCCCGTTTTGTATGTGAAGAACCCGCCCGGCGTCGATCCCACCGACCGCCGCACGATGCTCGACGCGCTCAACAAGCTCAATCAGATCAACCACTCGCGTGTGGGCGATCCTGAAATTCAAACACGCATTGCCCAATACGAAATGGCCTTCCGCATGCAGACCAGCGTGCCGGAACTCACGGATCTGAGCAAAGAGAGCAAGGCCACGCTCGAAATGTATGGTGAGGATGTGAACCGCAGCGGCAGTTTCACTCACAGCGCCATCATGGCCCGCCGCCTCATCGAGCGCGGCACGCGCGTGGTGCAGATCCTGCATCGCGGCTGGGACCAGCACAGCGGCCTGCCGAAGAACATCGCCGCGCAGGTCAAGGACACCGAGCAGGCCTGCGCCGCACTGGTCATGGATTTGAAGCAGCGCGGCCTGCTGCAAGACACGCTCGTCATCTGGGGCGGCGAATTCGGCCGCACGGTCTATTCACAGGGCACGCTGACGAAGGACAACTACGGCCGCGATCATCATCCGCGCAATTTCACCATGTGGATGGCTGGTGGCGGCGTCAAAGGTGGCGTTGAGCACGGCGAGACCGACGATTTCAGCTACAACATCGTCAAAGACCCCGTCCACATCAACGACCTCAACGCCACGATCCTCCACCTCATGGGAATCGATCACCGCAAGTTCAGCTTCAAGTTCCAAGGACTCGATCAGCGGCTCACTGGCGTTGAGGAGCATCATCCGGTGAAGGCGGTGCTGGCTTAAAGTAGCGATCACGCTCCGCGCGATGAGCCGAGCGTGATCTTTGTCCTCAACACGTCAAGCAGCCCGGGTGTGCTGTGACGAAGCGAAAGCCTTGTGCTCATCTCGCGGAGCGAGATGGCTACTTTGCGATGTCCACCGTCACCGACCGGTGATCCGATCCCATCGCCGGACCGATCACGCGTTTCTGCACTGTCAGGCCGCCTTTCACGAGCACGTGGTCGATGGGAATCATCATCGGCAGATGTAGGCCCCACGTTGGCGGCCAGACGGGATCGACGGAGCTAAATCGCAGGCCGCTTGTTGCGCATAGCAGCCGCATGCCTTCGCACCAAGGCGTGGCATTGAGATCACCGGCCAGAATGACTTCGCCGTCGATGCTGGCGGCGATGGCGCCGATTTGGGAAAGCTGTGAGCGCCATTCCCGTGCGCTCAAACTGCCCATCGGCGGCATGGGATGTGTGGCGATGACAGTCAGGGGGCGGCCGAGATGATCGAGATTGAGCAGGACTGTCGGCAAAGCCCAGACTGTGAAGCGGCGGATCTCACTGCTCTTGAGCGGTAGACGTGTGTAGCAGGCGATGCCGAAATGACCGTCGTTCATCTCTTCAACACGATGTGGATACTTCACCCGCAGCGGCTCCAGACTCGCACGCCACGTATCATCCACCTCCAGCAGGCAGACGATGTCCGCGTCCGCCTTCAGTACATGCTCGATGGCGGCGACGTGGTTCTCATTGTCCACCATGACGTTGAAGGTCATCAGCCGCAGCGGCTTTTCGGCCTTGGCTGCCGTCTTGTCGGCGGTTTGGTGGAAAGCATGAACGATCTGCGTGTTCCATAGCAGCGAGATCAGCGAAGCGAGGACCAGCCAGGTACGGCGACGGAGCAGGGCGAAGATCAGCACCGCAGCACAGGCAACGATGTATTGCAGCCGGAAGTGCGACAGCAGGTCAAACATCCATCCATAGCGTCCCAAGCTGCCCAGCCAGGTGCACGTGAGCGACAGCAAGGCCATGACCTCGCAGAATCCCCCGAAGGAGACGGACATTTTCAAAAGAGAGGGTTTGTCGGCTGGCGGCGCGTCGTCACTCATCGGCAATGGCTGTGATCATGAATGCAATCCGGTCTGGATGCACCTTCTTCTTGCACGGTGATGGCCCCCGTTCATGGATGACACATGGGCAAACTCCAGGATAAAATCGCAGTCGTCACCGGAGCCGGACGCGGCATCGGCAAAGCCATCGCAGAAGCCTTCGCCGCCGAGGGCGCGAAAGTCGCCGTCGTCAGCCGCACACAGGCGAACGCGCAAAGCGCCGCCGATGCCATCAATGCCGCGCATCCGGGTGCCGCGAAGGCCTATGCGCTCGATGTGGCCGACGGCCCCGCTTGCGCCGAGATCGGGAAGCAGATCCTCGCCGATTTCGATCATGTGGACATCCTCGTGAACAACGCCGGTGTCACCAAAGACGGCCTGCTCCTGCGCATGAGCGAGGAAGACTGGGACATCGTGCTCGACACCAATCTCAAAGGTGCCTTCAACATGGTGAAGGCCGTGCAGCGCAGCATGCTCAAGCAAAAAGGCGCGCGCATCATCAACATCAGCTCCGTCATCGGCCTCATCGGCAACGCCGGCCAGGCCAACTACGCCGCCAGCAAGGCCGGCCTCATCGGCTTCACCAAATCACTCGCCCGTGAGTTCGCCGGCCGCGGCGTCACTGCCAACTGCATCTGCCCCGGCTTCATCGCCACCGACATGACACATGTGCTCAACGACCAGGTGAAGGAGGAGATTTTGAAGAAGATCCCGCTCGGTGACCTCGGTGCCGCCGAAGACATCGCCGCCGCCGCACTCTACCTCGCCAGCCCTGCCGCACGCTACGTCACCGGTCAGGTGCTTGCCGTCGATGGCGGCATGGTGATGTAGCACTGGATGCTCGATTCTGGTTTCTCGATTCTGGATCTAGCATCCAGAATCGAGCATCAAGCATCAAGTGTCGAGAAACAGCATTCCGACAATGCTCATCGCGTTGAAGATCGCGTGCAGCAGCATCGGCACCAGCAGGCAGCCGGTGATCTCGTAGGCGAGACAGAACAGCACCGCGAGCATCCACAGCGGCAGCAGGCTGCCGACGTGCAGGTGGATGATCGCAAACATGAGCGATGAAGCCAGCGCCGCGAACGGGGCGTCCGTGTAGCGCTTCAACACGCCATACACAAAGCCGCGAAACAGTGTCTCCTCCGCCAGGGGGGCGATGACCACGGCGGCGATGATCACCAGAATCTTGAAGCCGATGCCGCCGGACTCAAACGCCTTCACGGTCTCCTGCGGTTGAAGATCGGGCCAGATGTCCTTTAACCAGGTCACCGTGGCGGCGGAGATGAGATTCACCGAGATCAGGATGATCACAGTGAACATCAACACCACTATCGCCAGCGACCGCCAGTGCAGGTGCTGCAGGCCGAACAGCTCCGCTGGATTCAATCCGCGCAACCGGTGCAAATAGAGCAGCAGACCGGCGCACACGACGAGATTGAAGGCCATGCTCACCACCAGTCCGCTGTTGTTCATGTTCCCAGTGCCTTCACCACCACTCTGCGGATCCATGGCGATGATGAAAAACAATCCCAGCCCTGCCAGCACCAGCAGATCCGGCGCGGCATACGGCCGCGAAAGCACCAGCCCCTCGTAATTCCATGAAACCTCGGGCCGGTAATGTCGCAGCATGCGGTAGCCGATCAGCGCCAGCAATGTGGCGAGACTGACAAGGACCGACAGGTCACGCAGGACCCCCACTGTGGGAACATCCAGCATGATCAGCGGGCGAAGCTTGGCGGCAGGTAATAGGGCACGCCCGGCAGGAGTTTTGGCAGCAGTCCGCTGCTGAGATCGAGCTGCACTTTGGCTGGTTGGGCGGCTGCTTTGGCTGAGGCCATGCCAAAGGCATCAAACAGGCTGACATCCTGGCGATACTTCACCACGCCGGCATCCGCTGCCTTGCCGAGTTCACGTGCCAGCGCGTAGGCATCCTCGACATAGCCGATCTGATCCACCAGCTTCGCTGCCAGCGCCTCACGGCCTGTCACCACACGGCCGTCGGCCACGGTGCTTTTCAGCGTCTCCTTCGGTACTCCGCGTGCCTCTGAGACGATGCCGAGGAAGCGGTCATACATCTGCGTCACGAGGTTCTGCACATAAGCCTTCTCATCGTCGCGCATCGGTCGTGCACCGCTCAGGGAGTCCTTGAAGGCACCGCTGGTGAAGGTGGTCATGCTCAGGCCCACTTTGCCAAACAGCTCGCTGTAGTTCATCGTCTCGATGATCACACCGATGCTCGCCGTGAGCGTCGTCTCGCTCGCCACGATCTTCGTCGCACCGCAGGCGACATAATAGCCGCCTGAGGCCGCCATCGAGTCCATGTAAACCACCACAGGTTTCTCTTTGGCTGCTTTCCTCACCGCGTTGTAGATGATGTCAGAGGCCGTCACCTCACCGCCGGGGGAATTGATGCGCAGCACGATGGCCTTCACGTTTTTGTCCTCCACCGCCTGTTCCAGCGCACGCTTGATCGAATCCACGCTCGGCATCACTCCCGCAAAGAAGCCACCCGCTTCCATGGATGAGATGATTCCATCGAGGTCAATGTGAACGATCTTGTCGCGTGTCGGCTTCTTCGCCGTCTCCACGGTGGTTTCATGCAGGGGGCGTTTGGGGCGTGCCGTTGAAAACATCGCCTCGCCGCCGACATCCAGGTCCAGCTTGCCCATGAACTGGCCCAAGTTCAGGCCGAGGCTCACGACCAGCGCGAGTAGCAGCAGGACGATCAGGCATCCATACGATTTGTTGCTCATAATGGCGGCACGCTACGCGTCTCGCACCGCCTTGCCAAGCCTTCAGGCCAGAATTTCCTTCACCACGCGTCCGTGAATATCAGTGAGTCTGAAGTCTCTGCCAGCATGACTGAAGGTCAGTTTTTCATGGTCCAGGCCCAGCAGATGCAGAATCGTCGCATGCCAGTCATAGATGCTGACCTGGCCGTCCACGGCCTCGTAGCCGTAATCATCGCTGCGGCCATGACTGAAGCCACCCTTCACCCCGCCACCGGCCATCCACATGGTAAAGGCCTTCACATTGTGATCGCGGCCATCCTGACCCTCCGCATGCGGTGTGCGGCCAAATTCCCCGCCCCAGATGACCAGTGTATCCTGCAACAGGCCCCGTGATTTCAGATCCGTGATCAGCGCCCGCAACGGCCGGTCCACCTCCGCGCAACTCGCGGGCAGTGCCGTGCCGAGACTGCGGTGATGATCCCAGTCGCCGTGATTGATCTCCACGAAGCGCACCCCCGCCTCCACCATCCGCCGCGCCAGCAGGCACTTGCGGCCAAAGTCATCCGTCACCGCCTCCCCGATGCCGTAAAGCTTCTTTGTCGCCTCGGACTCCTTGTTCAGATCCATCATTGTCGGCATCTCTCCCTGCATCTTGTACGCCAGCTCAAAGGACTCGATCAGCCCCTCCACCTGCGGATCATGCTGCTCGCGGGCCAGTTTGGCTCGGTTCAATGCCTGCACCAAGTCCAGCTCCGTCCGCTGGGCCGCCGCATTGAGCTTCGGTTTCAAGTTGGCCATCTCCGCATTCGCGATTGGCCGCTTCTCCGCGCCGATTCGCGTTCCCTGATGCTGCGCAGGGAGAAACGCGCTGCCGTAGTTCTGAGCTCCGCCGAATCCGCTTGGCGGCGTGATGGTGATGAAGCCCGGCAGGTTTTCGTTCATCGAGCCGAGTCCGTAGTGCGTCCAGGCCCCGAGCGATGGCCGCACAAACTGCGAACTACCGGTATGCATCCGCAGATAGGCCTGAGGATGCGCCGGGAGCTCCGTCTGCATGCCATGCAGGAAGCACAGATCGTCCGCACAATGGGCCAGTTCCGGAAACAGCTCCGACATCCACAGCCCGCTCCTCCCGTGTTGCGAAAATTTCCATCGTGAACCGAGCAATTGCGTCCCCGCCCGTGTTCCCGGCTTCCCGGTGTCTGCGATCAGCTTCGGCTTGTAGTCAAAGGTGTCCACATGCGAGGGCGCACCGCGCATGCAGAGAAAAATCACCCGCTTCGAGGACTTCGCTGCCGCATTGGCGGCCAGCGCGGACAAACCGAGCCAGCCGAAGCCCAGCGAGGTGTTCTGGAGAAAATGACGACGGTTCATGATGGTTCAGTTGAGGAATAGGAAGTCGGCGCTGGCGAAAAGAGCCCGGCAGATGCCGGTCCACGAGGCCAGGTCATCGCGGGAAAATTTCTTCGCGGCGGTGATTTCCTCCGCGAGCGGTGCACGGCCATACGCCAGCCGGGACGCGAGGCTGAAGCGCTTCTCGAAGCTGCTCTCAGCCATCACACGCTTCGCCATGGCCTCGGCCTGTGTGCTCACGAAATCGCTGTTCATGAGGTAGAGTGCCTGGGGTGGCACGATGGTCGTTTCGCGGGCACCGAGAACGACACTTGGATCGGTGAAGTCGAACACCGCCAGTGTCTCCGGCTGGACATTCCGTGCCACCGGCAAATACAGGCTGCGATAGCGCCCATTCGCCTGCGAGATCATTTCTTCATTCAGAATTTGAAAGCGCTCGCCGCCGATGGGGCCATCACCTGCTTTCGCGACGATGGAGCCGGCCTGCGGTGTCGGGTCCAGCAGTCCGCTCGCGGAAAGCATCGCATCACGAATCGTTTCGGCATCGAGTCGCCGGGTGTTCATGCGCCAGAGCAGGGTGTTGTCGGGATCGGTGGTGCTATTGGTCTCGTCGTATCGGGTGTCGAGCTGATAGACCCGGCTCGTCACGATGCGCTTGATCAGCTTCTTCAAGCTCCAACCGTCCGCGACGAACTGCCGGGCCAGGTAGTCGAGCAGTTCAGGATGTGAAGGCTGTGCGCCGCTGGCACCGAAATTGTCCACGCTTTCCACCAGGCCGCGTCCAAAGAGCCACTGCCACACGCGATTCACCGTCACACGGGCCGTGAGCGTGTTCTGCGGCGAGGCGATCCAGTTCGCCAGTTCGAGTCGCCCGCTGGTGCCCGGGGCAATCTCCAGCTTCGTTCCATGCGCAATGAATTCGGGCAAACCACGCGGCACCGCGTCACTCTCCTTGTCGATGCTCCCGCGGACGAAGAGCGGGCTGTCCGCGATCGCTTCAAAGCCGCTGCTGCGCCGCCCGCGGCTGTTCGGGCCACCGGTGCTCGTGTTCATGCGTCCGCGTCGTGCCACCGGCGCCGTCGCTGGCTTGTCGAGCACGCCCATGACGCGAGGCTTGAGGCTGCCATCCTCGTTGAAGGCGATGATCTCCATCTCAACCTGCTTCGTGCGTGTGATCAGCCGCACCATGTCGAAACCGCTCATCTGCTCACCGCTCGTTTGAGGTGCGCCCGGCGCACGCGAAGCCAACGCTGCATCGCGACGCACGACCAAGCCATCGTATTCCGCCTTCTTGCTCGCCCACAACGACGGATCCATGCGTCGATCCAGTGTCTTCAAGCCCGCAGATGCCGGCACTTCGATCAAGTTCGATGCGTTGCGTCCCTGAACACCTCCGGGAGTGCCGAAACGTGTGTCCGTGCTCAGAAAAACACCCGCCAGCGCCGTGTAGTCGCGCTGCGAGATCGGATCAAACTTGTGATCGTGGCAGCGGGCACATGAAACCGTCATACCCATGAACGCCTGCGAGACCGCATCAATCTGTTCATCCGCCAGATCGACGGCGAACTGCCGCGGATCCGTGCCATTCAAGGCTTTCGGCCCCACGGCGAGAAATCCTGTCGCGATCAGCTTCTGCGCACGATCTGCGTCACCACGGTCCGGCAGCAGATCGCCGGCAATCTGTTCGCGGATGAATTGATCGAAGGGTTTGTCCTCGTGAAACGCGTCGATGACATAATCACGGTAACGCCAGGCTTCCGGCGTCGTCACGTTCACATCGCGACCGGTGGTTTCCGCAAAGCGCGCCACATCCAGCCAGTGCCGCGCCCAGCGCTCGGCGAACTGGCGGGTGCCAAGCAGACGATCGATGAGGTTTTCCGTTGAGACATCGGTCGGCGGCGGCAGACCCGTGAGATCGAGATACAACCGCCGGATCAGCGTCGCCTCATCCGCATCGCCCACCGGCTTGAGGCCTTTCTCCTCCAGCTTTGCCAGCGCAAAGCGGTCGATGTCCGTCTTGGCCCACGCCGCGTCTTTCGGCTGGGGCACCGTCGGATTCGTGATCGGTTGATACGCCCACCAGGATTTCGCCGCCTCGGGATCGTAGGATTTCGTCACCTTCGAGACGCCTTCGCGGGGATCGGGCGCACCCATCCTCACCCATTGCTCGAAATCGGCGATCACACTGTCTGCCAGTTTTCCACCCTTGTTCTTCGGCGGCATGCCGGTGTCGGCGTCGTGCCAGCGCATGGCGCTGATGAGCAGACTTTTATCGAGATCCCCCGGAACCACCGCCGGGCCATTCTCGCCGCCTTTCAGCGTGCCTTCACGCGTATCGAGCAGCAACTCGCCTTTGACCTTCTCTGCCTCTGCGGAATGGCAGGTGTAGCATTTCTCCGCGAGCACGGGGCGGATTTTCGCTTCAAAGAACGTGCTTTGCTCCGGCGTGATCGCCGTGGCGCTGGTGGTTGCGAATAAAACGAGAAGTTTCATGGCTATGACGCTAAAACCAGCAGCTAAGGCGAAGTTGTGTCCGCACAGCCAGATAAACGCGGATTAATCTTCGAGCTCAGCAAAGCGACTTCAAATACTCGCGCAGGGCAGGGGCGATGTCGTCGCGTTGCAGGCCGAAGTGGATGTTCGCCTTGATGAAATCGAGCTTGTTGCCGATGTCGTGACGCGCGCCGTCGTAGCGCAGGCCGTGCAGTGTTTCCTCGCGCATGAGACTGGCCATGGCGTCGGTGAGCTGGAGTTCGCCGCCTTTGCCGGGCGGTGTCTTTTTGAGGTGATCAAAAATGCGCGGAGAGAGAACGTAGCGCGCGCTGACGGCGAGATTCGAGGGCGCTTCCTCGGGTTTCGGCTTTTCGACGAAGGTGGTGGCACGTATCAGGCCGGGGGCGATCTCATCGCCGCCAAGGATGCCGTAGCGGCTGACTTTTTCGCGAGAAACCTGCTGCAACGCGACGGCAGAGCCGCCGTGTTGCTCGACGACATCCGCAAGCTGCCGCGTCACGGGCTTGTCGCTGTTGCTGGTGACGACGGTGTCGCCGAGGAGCACGGCGAAGGGTTCATCGCCGACATGATCCTGCGCGTAGAGGATCGCATCGCCAAGGCCGCCCATTTTCGGCTGCCAGATGAAATGAATCCGCGCCATGGACTGCATGCGGCGCAATTCAGCGAGATCAGCGTCGCGACCTTTGGCGGCGAGTTCGGCCTCAAGATCGAAGGCGGGATGAAAATGCTCTTCAATCGAGCGCTTGGAGCGCGAGATGATGATGAGGATGTCCTCGATGCCGGAGGCGACGGCTTCCTCGACGACATACTGGATCACCGGCTTGTCCACCAGCGGCAGCATCTCCTTAGGCACTGCCTTGGCGATGGGCAGGAAGCGGGTGCCGTAGCCTGCGGCAGGGATGACGGCTTTGCGGACGCGGCTGGACATGGTCAGTTCTTTTTGAAGAGTCCCTTGAGGCCTTTGAAGGTGTCGATCAGCTCCTTGGCCTTGTCCTCGATGTCGCCACCGAGAAGGCCCTCCAGACGGCGCTGGATGTCCGGCTTGATCTTCGGATGGGAGAGTGTGCCGGTGATGGTGAGGTCAAAGGAGAGACGGCCATGCTCATCGGAGAAGCCATCGACCACCATGCGGGAGATCGTCTCGCCCAAACCCCGGGAAGCGACACCGCGCACAACCTGTTCCTTCAAGGCAGGACCGCAATAAAGACGAGTGAGCAGCGCCTGATCGTCCTTGGCGATGTCCATCCAGGAATCCCGCTTCACCGTCACCTCGTAATCCGGCAGCGCGAGGTGGGCGTTGTCGAGGAAGGTGATTCTTTGATCCTTGGAGAGGATGTGGATGTTGAGATCCTGTGCCAGCGGGCCGCCGAGGCGGATGCCACGCAGATCGATGCCGTATTTCATGAGCTTGTCGAGGTTCTCGCCTGCGGCGTCGCCGATGGTGATGTGACCACCGAGGGTCGAGCCGCGGTCGATGGTGAGTTTCAGCATCGCGGTGGGCGACCACATGAGAGTGGCAGGATCGACGGGATTCACCTCGCCTTCGCCATGCAGCTTCATGTCGGCAAAATGCACCTGCTGCATGTTTCCGCCGATCTTCGCCACGCCATCCACCACCACTTTGGCGCTCAGACGTGCATGCAGGCGGTTGTGCGCCGCGAGATTCTCCGGGTCGATGTCGATGTCGGTCAAGGCGAGGCTGAAGTCGCTGATGTCGGCGTCGAACTTGGCATCCGCGTCCTGATTTGTGACGTGGAAGTGCGCCTGCTCGATGCTGATCTCCTGCAGGGCCAGCCGTGCGGCACGTGATTTCTCATTCGGCGGCACGTCCACATGCGGGACGGCGGCCATCACTGACTCCGTGGTTTCCTGCACCAGGGTGGGCTGGCCGGGGGCGGGCGGCACAGCCACCGGTGCGGCTCCAGGTGGAGGCACCGGGATCGCTCGTGGCACGCCATCGGCGGTCAGCAGCATGCCCTCCGTGGGCCGCTGAAACAGCCGCTCCAGGGAGCTGCCCTGCGGGCTCAGCGTCTCCTGCACTTCCACGCCAATGATGCGCAGCACGCGCGGATAAACCTCCCGCCGCCACAGCCCGTCCGGCTCCAGTTCGAGATAGGCCATTTCGATCTCCACCGGCGCATGCTTGAGTGGCGGGCGCGCCTCCAGCGGCGTTCCGGCATACTGGTCACGCGGTCCGATCTTCAGGCCGCTGAGGCGCAGCGTCGGCGGCCAGGCAAACAGCGTGAACACCACGTCATCGAGCTGCACGCGGGCGTTGATGTTCTTCTCCGTCTCCAGCACGAGACGCTCCTTGTTCACATAACTTCTCAGCCACCAGGCGCCGCCCAGCGGCGCGGCGACCGCCAGCAGCGTGAACAATCCCAGCAGGATGAGGACAAGGCGGATGATCTTTTTCATGCCGCGAGCATAACCGCCGATGCGCGCTTGGAAATTTGAGATTTGAAATTTGCAGCGGCGAATCCCGGCTATTGTCGCCACCCCGTTTCAACCCCTCCGCCCTCTTTCCCATGTCCATTCGCGTCCGCTTTGCCCCTTCTCCCACCGGTGATCTTCACGTCGGAGGCGCGCGCACGGCCTTGTTCAACTGGCTCATGGCCCGCAAGCACGGCGGCACGTTCGTGCTGCGCGTGGAAGACACCGATGGTGCGCGCAACACGGCGGAAGCCGCCGCTGGCATCCTCAAAGGCATGCGCTGGCTCGGGCTGGACTGGGATGAAGGCCCCGATGTCGGCGGTGATTGCGGGCCGTATTTCCAAAGCCAGCGCAAAGACCTCTACGATGCCTACTTCAAGAGGCTGGAGGACGCCGGACGCGTCTATGCCGAGCACGACGGGGCGATGCGCTTCAAATTCAGCCGCACCGCCATCACCGTGCATGATCTGGTCTGCGGCGATGTGACCTTCGCCCCCACCGAGGAGCCGGACATGACGATCCGCCGCCCGGACGGCAGCTACATCTTTCATTTCGTCAATGTGGTCGATGACATCGAGATGCGCATCTCGCACGTCATTCGCGGCGAGGACCATCTCTCGAACACCTGGAAGCACATCGACCTCTTCAACGCCTTCGGTGCCACCGCGCCCACCTACGCGCACATCCCGCTGATCTTGAATCCTGACGGAACCAAGATGAGCAAGCGCGACGAAGGCAGCGCCATCGAGCACAGCTACATGAACGCCGGCTTCCTGCCCGACGCCGTGTTCAATTACCTCTGCATGCTCGGCTGGACACCGAAGGCCGAGAGCGAAAAGCTCTCCCGCACCGAACTCACCGCGCTGTTCGACGCCGACGCCATCCACAGCAGCAACGCGAAGTTCGATCTCAAGAAAGCGCAGTGGTTCAACGCGCAGTATCTGCGCGAACTGAGCCCCGCCGACCTGCTGCAGCACTCCAAGCCCTTCCTGGTCGCCAAAGGCCTCGCCTGGACCGATGACGTGATGGCCGCCGCCGCCGTTCACAGCGTGCGCGAGAAGGTGAGCCTGCTCACCGAGCTGCCCGAGTGGGTGCATTACTTCTTCCGCGAGGATTTCCCCTTCGAGGCCGATGTCGTGACCAAACTGAAGGCCAAACCCGACAACGCCAGCCTGCTCAAGGCCGCGAGCGATCAACTCGCCCAAGCCGCTGAATGGACCGAGCAGAGCGTGCATGATGCCGTCGAAGCCGCCGCGAAGGCTTTGAGCGTGAAACCCGGTGCGATGATGCCGCTGCTGCGTTTTGCGCTCAGCGGTCAGTCACGCGGGCCAGGGGTGACGACGATTGCGCATTTGATCGGACGTGAGATGACGATCGAGCGGATTGAACGTGCGCTAGCCGAGGTTCTGGGCGTTTAGGAACAAATCCTTTGAGACATATGGATCGCATCAACCAAATGAAGCCAATCCCAACAGAACCTGTGTGGGACATTTGGGGGCGAGACCATTCAGGTGACGTCAAGTATCTCGAACGGCTGAAGACGCTGGAAGCAGCGACGGTGCGGTTGAAGGAACTCGAAAAAGGTGGAGACAACTCCCTCTCATATTCGATCATGGAGTCTCAAACGACAGTTCCAGATCGGATCATGCCTACGGAAGAGCAGAGGCGCGAGCTTTGCGGCCTGATGCATCGGGCATTCGTCACGTTACGGAATCTCGGCTATGCGAAGAAGCACGATGCCATTGCGGAGCTTGCCGACGTATTTCATAACCTTCCGGACGAAATGTTTCGTGAAGAGGTGTGGGACTGGAACATGTTCGAGGCAAGGCTGCGAGATTTCGAAGAGAAGTATCCTGATGACAAATTTTATCCATTCGCGGCGATGCTCCGTGAAATACGTGCCAAGTCATAAAACGCTCTCACCCACCCACCGCGCATAGCTCTCCGCTACCTCCTCCGGTTTGAGCGCCACGATCTCCGGCACGTCGTAGGGATGCAGTTCGCGGAGGCGTGATTCGAAGCGGGGCCATTCGGGCGTGCGCAGGTCAAAGCCGTCTGAAACTCGCGGAGCGCAGCCTGCTGGCGGTGGTGTGGCCGAAATTTGCACCCCAGGTTGGAACGACGCAGAGGTTTTTCAGAAGAAATCTCTGCGGTGTGAATCCGGGTTTTCCGAGGAGAAGAAGCCCCCCACTGCGCCTGCCTTGCGCATCCTTGGGCATGGATTGCTTTGGGCTAGGAGATCATTGAGGCAGTGCGTTCATCAGGTAACGCGCACGGAACTCCAACCTGACCCACATCCCATGAAAGCACTGCTCGCACCGATTCTTCTCAGCCTGGCGATGACCGCCACCGTGTTCGCCGCCTGGCCCATCAATGACGAATGCCCCGTGGACCACAAACCCGCCCGTCCGATCTACCGCGTGAAGACCGACGAAGGCTTCGTCGCCTTCTGCTGCACGGACTGCATGCAGACCTTCTCCAAATCACCCGGCAAATACCCGGTGAAGAAGAAGGAAGTCGCGAAATAACCGGACGCGGGTCCCAAATGGTGCTCGCTTAACTCCATGAAGCGTGCGGCAAGGCACTCCTGCATTAGGCCAGATGTGTTCGGCATAATGCGGCTTGCTCACGGAAGAAGCGTTCTTCGCCGAATTGTCCGCCTTTGGGGCTTCACCCAACACCTGGACCTCCGTGCGTCTCCAAGCCGGATGGTTTGGCGGCGGCATCTTGGGAGATGATGGAGGAGGCTTCCGCCAAGCACCCCCGGGCCTGTAGTTCCGCGCTGGTCCTCAAAAGAATCCACCGATCCAGGCTGGCAGGCGGGTTCATGCGGCGTTTGTTGCCCGCATGAATCCATCCACAGCTTTTCAACTCAACGGGCGCGACATCTGGGTCTTCGGCGGCGCGGGGTATCTCGGCCAGTCCGTGGTGCGGCAACTGGTTTCAATGGGAGCACGGGTCTTATGCGTGGATCTCGAAGATCGTGCCGCCCGGATGGTGGGTGAGACGGGGCTGCCATCGGCGGTGACGCCCGCCGCGCTCGATGCCGCCGACACGACTGCCGTGGAGACATTCGTGCAGGATCAAATCGCCGCTCGTGGTGTGCCGCAGGGGCTGGTGATCATGACTTACGCCTCCACCGCGAAGCGATTCGACGATCTCACGGTGGAGGACTTTGATCACGCGAACCACGGCAACCTCACCGCCACCTTCGCGCTCACGCGAGCGGTGGGCCAGCGCATGGCGGAGCAGGGCAGGGGCAGCATCGTGCTGTTCTCCAGCATGTATGGCTCCGTCTCGCCCGATCCTTCGGTGTATGCCGCGCCGATGACGCCAAACCCCATCGAGTATGGTGTGGGCAAGGCGGGCATTCAGCAGATGGCACGCTACCTGGCCGTGCATTGGGGGCCGCAAGGCGTTCGCTGCAACAGCATCTCGCCCGGCCCTTTTCCGAATCCCACGCTGCAACG
>CAMCWM010000133.1 GCA_945882215.1 Akkermansia muciniphila
CGCTGGCGCAGATGCGGTGGTGTTCGCGCCATTGCTTGCTGTGCCATTCGATTTGAACAAACCCGCATCCGCCGCCTTCACTTCTCCAGCGGTGCCATTCCAAGCCGCTTCTTCAAAGCTCCAGAAGATGGCGGGATTCTGCACCGGCAGATAGGGCGTGAGATAAGTGCCGGCGATGACGGTGGTGCTAGTGTCACCGGGTTTTTGCCAGCCGACGGCCAGATGATCGCCACCGTTGCCTTCTTTCATGATGGCCTCGATGTAGTAGCGCGTTCCGGCATTCAACGTGATCGCCGCCGAGGCCTGCTGCGGATACCACGTCCATGCCCGTGGGTCCGTCCAGTCTGGCTGGCTGGCGATCTGCACGGCGTTGGCCGGGTTGTCATTGGTGCTGAGCAGCAGCGCGGATTGATCATCGCTGGAGATGAAAAAGCGATACTGGCCGGTGACCGGCACATGCACGAAGCCGCGCACCCGCTGACCGGTTTGATCATCCCAATTTTGCGGCACCTCAAACGAGCCCAGCAGATCGCGACCTTGAGGATTCGCCGGATAGGCGGTGTTCCCCGTCAGACTGGCGACGGTGGTGCCACTGATCTGCGTCCACCACTCGCGCATGATCTGGCCGCTGCCGAGATTCGGCAGCACGACGATCCAGTTGAAGGACACCGAGGCCACCTGCCCCGCGGCGGACACGAGAACCGTGGAGCGATACGTTCCCGGAGCCGCCGTGAGCGTTCCCGAGATCAAACCGCTGGTCGCGTTGATCGCAAGGCCCGCAGGAAGCCCGCTGGCGGAATAACTCAGGGCGCTGCCGGTGGCGCTGGCATTGATTTGAAGCGATACGGCACTGTTTTGCTGAATCACCTGCTGCCCCGGATTCGTCACCACGGGCAGCGTGGCATTCGTGACCTGCACGACACGAGAAACCGACCACACGCCGTTCGCATCCACGGCAAACATCATCCAGTAGCCCGGCGTGAGCACGTTGATGCTTGATGGAGCATTCACCGCATACACGCCGGGTGAGTTGACGCTGTGCGTGAAGCGCACATGCCGCAGATCCGTGCTCACCGAGTGCGTGAGCGAGGACATGCGGATGAAACTGAAGTGCTGCACTCCCGGCGAGGCATTCACCGTGAAGACGGTGCCCGGTCCGATGCGATCCGGCGCCGCCGTGATCTGCGGACGTGATGCCGCGCTGCCATCCGCATTGAACAACTGCGGCGGGGTGAAAATCTGCGCGTCCTGGTGATCGACCACCGCATCCCCATACAAACCGCCGCCCCCGGACCACACACGACCGTCGGGCAGCAGCATCGCAAGCGAGTGGTAATTGCGCGGCACACTCGCATCTGCCACGGCGCGCCACTGGCCGGTTGCGGGATTCCAGATTTCCGGCGTGTAGATCGTGCCTGCATCACTGAAGAACGCGCCCACACTCGTGCCGCCGACCACCATAACCTCACCATTCGGCAAAATGACCGAGTTCGAAAAGGAACGTGCGTTTGCCATCGGGGCCGTGGGCGTCACCACCGGCGTTGCGCCGTTCAAATCGACCGTGAAGGCCTTGTTCACCACGGTGCCGTTGTCGATGGCCTGCAAGCCGCCGGCCACGAGCACCTTGCCCGCCTCATACATGGCCCATGCGCCTTGTTTGGGATAATGCGTGCCGGGAAGATTCGCGCCAGCCGGTGTGAGCGATCCGGTGCCGCTCGTGGTGATCCAGTTCAGCGTGTTGTGCGGCCCGAAGTGCGCGACGCGGCCATCGGGAGCCACGAGGAAGAAAGGATGCCAGTTCGTTTCGTTCGCGTTCGCGATGGGCGGATTCGCCACATTCTGCCAGGCGATGCCGCTCATGCGCCGCCAGCCCGAACTCGCGTTCCATTGCTCGATGGTGCCGTTGCCATTGCCGCCACCATTGCCGCCAGCCGTGAAGACCTCACCGCCGGGCAGCGCGATGCTGGTGTTGTACCAGCGGCCATCCGCCATCGTCTGCGCGGGCACCCATTCATTTGTGCGCCAGTCGAACAGGCTCGTCAGCGCTGTCGTGCCGTTGATGCCATTGCCGCCATTCACCAGCAGCCGGCCATCTTGCAGCAATGCCAGCCCGCCGCAGAACATGTCATGGCTGCCGTTGTTGAGTTCGGTAAACAGTCCCGTGGCCGGATCCCACACCGCCGCATACGTAAACTGCGGGCCATCGGGAAATGTGGTGCGCTGATTCGAGGCAAAGGTCAGCAGTCTTCCATCAGGCAGCAGCGCCGCCGACACTGGAATGTGCGGCCCCCACGGAATGATTGAGCTCCAGTTTCCCTTTGTGGCATACTCGGCAGGCGAAACCGCCTGGATGTTCAGCTCCACTGCCTGCGCCAGCGGTGCGAGACGCGCCGCCTCGGCGAGCAAAGCATCAGCTTGAGCGTGATGATTCACCTCGGCCAACGCTAGATT
The DNA here is from genome assembly GCA_945882215.1 of Akkermansia muciniphila. Lineage (GTDB taxonomy): Bacteria > Verrucomicrobiota > Verrucomicrobiia > Verrucomicrobiales > Verrucomicrobiaceae > Prosthecobacter. The sequence continues at coordinate 2,452 of CAMCWM010000133.1, forward strand.
TGCTGATGCCAGCAGCAGTGCGCAGATGCATGCGAACTGGCACGATCCCCGCTGAAAAGTGGCGATGATGCGCTTCATAAGTGAGCAAGGTGTCAAAACCGATGACCAAGCGGCCTGCCATGCGCCTACACAATTCAGTATATTGTAAATGCGTTTCCGTCCCTCAAACCATCGGCAGCGGTTGATAGTTCGTGCCACTTCGCTTCGCGCCCTTGCACTCCCCCAAGCACTGTCTATCCTCGCGCCCCCTCCCCATTCCCCTTTCCGCCGTGGCCAAAAAGTCCTCCAAAAAATCTGCCGAAGATGCCTTCTCACCCATCCTTCCCTCCGCCGCCCCGGTGGAGCACAAGCCGGTGGACGATCTCTACAGCGACTGGTTCCTCGACTACGCCAGCTATGTGATCCTCGAGCGTGCGGTGCCGCACATCAATGACGGCTTGAAACCGGTGCATCGCCGCATCCTGCACAGCATGGATGAACTCGAAGACGGCCGCTACAACAAGGTCGCCAACGTGGTGGGCAACACGATGAAGTATCACCCGCACGGTGACGCATCCATCGGCGACGCGATGGTGCAGCTCGGCCAGAAGGACCTGCTCATCGACACGCAAGGCAACTGGGGCAACACCCTCACCGGCGACAACGCTGCCGCACCACGCTACATCGAGGCTCGGCTCTCCAAGTTCGCGCTGGATGTCGTTTTCAGCCCGAAGGTCACCGAGTGGGCCGCTTCGTATGATGGCCGCAACAAGGAGCCGGTCACGCTGCCGGTGAAATTTCCGCTGCTCCTTGCACAGGGCGTCGAAGGCATCGCCGTGGGCCTTTCCTGCCGCATTCTGCCGCACAATTTCATCGAACTCTGCGATGCCAGCATCGCCGCGCTACGTGGTGAGGAGTTCAATCTGCTGCCCGACTTCATCAGCGGCGGCATCATGGACGCCACCGACTACAACGGCGGCATGCGCGGCGGACGCATCCGCGTGCGGGCGAAGATCGAGGAAGGCGCGAAGAAAAACATGCTCGTCATCACCGAGATCCCCTACGGCACCACCACGGGCGGATTGATGGACAGCATTGTTGCCGCCAACGAGAAGGGCAAGATCAAGATCGCCCGCGTGGACGACAACACCTCCGACAAGGTCGAGATCGTCGTGCAACTGCCCTCCGGCACCGACACTGAGCAGACCATCCAGGCGCTCTACGCCTTCACCGATTGCGAAATCTCACTCTCACCGAACGCCGTCGTCATCCAGGACGACAAGCCGCGTTTCATGAACGTGAACGAGCTGCTCAAGGCCAGCGCCGAGAACACCAAGAAGATCCTCGGTCAGGAGCTCGAAATCTTGCTCGGTGAATTGAACGAGAAATGGCATTTCAGCTCGCTGGAGAAGATTTTCATCGAGAACCGCATCTACCGCCGCATTGAAGAATGCGAAACGTGGGAAGCAGTGATGGAAGCGATCTGGAAAGGTCTCAAACCGCATCTCGTGCTGCTCAAACGCGAAGTGACCAACGACGATGTCGCGCGCCTGACGGAGATCAAGATCAAGCGCATCTCCAAATTCAACAGCTTCGAGGCCGACACGCAGATCCGCGAACTGGAGGAGGAAATTGCCCAGGTGCAGAAGTTCCTCAAACAGCTCACCAAGTTCACCGTGGCGCATTTTGAGCAGTTGAAGAAGACTTACGGGCCCGGCCGCGAGCGCCGCACCGTCATCAGCAGCTTTGATCGCGTCGCCGCCGCCGAAGTCATCATCCAGGGCGAGACGTTGTATCTCAACGCCAAGGATGGCTTCGCCGGCACCAGCCTCAAGCGTGAGGGGGATCCCGTCTGCAAATGCTCACCGCTCGACGACGTGATCTTCTTCACCAAAGACGGCACCATGAGCGTCACGAAGGCGGCGGCCAAGTTCTTCGTCGGCAAGAACCCGCACTACATCAACCTATTCAAGAAGGACGACGAGGCCGTCTATACCATGATCTACCGCGACGGCCGCCAGGGCAGCCTCATGGCGAAACGCTTCCGCGTCGGTGGCATCACCCGTGACAAGGAATACATCCTCACCAAAGGCACACCCGGCTCCGCCGTCCTGTACTTCATCCGTCACGAAACCGAGGAGGAGTCCAACGCACAGAACGTCATCGTCCACCTCAAGCCCGCCCTCTACCTGCGCAACCTCTCGATCAAGTTCCCCTTCAACTCCATCGCCATCAAAGGCCGTGAGTCGCAGGGCAACATCATCACCAAACACGCTGTTGATCGTGTCGTGCGCGAACCGAAGAACGGCGAGTCAGCTTCGTAGGACTACAAAATCACACCCGGCTGATACGCGGCAGCTTGCGGGAACTCCTTCGCGACCGCTTGCACGCGGGCGCAGAACGCGTCCACCTGCTGCGGGGCGTCGCCAGCGTTCGCTTTGCCTGCGGCAACAAGGCGCTGCATGTCGGCGGAAGTGAGACTGAGGCGGCTGTCCTGCGCCAAACGATCCAGAAGATCGTTTTCGCGAACTTTGCCAGTGCGCATGTCGCGAGCGACGGCGACGGCATGCTCTTTGATGACCTCGTGAGCCGTTTCGCGACCCGCACCGGCTTTGACAGCCTCCATCATGACCGTGGTGGTCAGCAGGAAGGGCAGATAACGCATAAGCTCCTGCTCAACCACGGCTTCGAAGACCTCCATCTGGTTGAGAACAGTGAGAAGCGTTTCGAGCAGGCCGTCCATGGCGAGGAAGGCATCCGGCAGCATGACGCGACGAACAACGGAGCAGGAAACATCGCCTTCATTCCACTGATCGCCCGCAAGACCGGCGGCCATAGCGAGGTAGCCTTTCAAGATGACGTGCAGGCCATTGATACGCTCGCAGGACCGGCTGTTCATCTTGTGCGGCATGGCAGACGAGCCGACCTGGCCTTTGGCAAAACCTTCGCTGGCAAGCTCATGCCCGGCCATGAGACGCAACGTGCGGGCGAAACTGGACGGGCCGCTGGCAACCTGGCAAAGCGAGGCAATGACCTGCATGTCGAGGCTGCGAGGATAAACCTGACCAACAGCGTTGAAGGCGGCAGGCATGCCAAGATGATGCAGGATGCGGTTTTCAAGCTCACTCGCCTTGGCGGCGTCGCCATTGAAGAGCGTGATCTGATCAAGGCGGGTGCCAACGGCACCTTTGAGGCCGCGAGCCGGATAGCTGGCGATCAGCGCCTGCAAGTCGCCGAACGCAAGGAGCATTTCCTCGCCAAACATGGCCAGCCGCTTGCCCAGCGTGGTGACTTGCGCGGCGACATTGTGCGTGCGCGCGGTGAGCAGGATGTCACGGGTTTCAGCGGCCCGCCGGGCGATTCCAGCGAGAGCAGCGACACTTTTGGCACGAACCTCTAATAGAGAACGGAAGACTTGGAGCTGCTCCACATTCTCCGTGAGGTCACGGCTGGTCATGCCTTTGTGCAGGTGCTCGTGACCCGCAAGATCACAGAATTCCTCAATGCGCGCCTTCACATCGTGCCGGGTGACGCGTTCACGCTGCATGATGGAAGCCACATTGACCTGGTCCTTGACCTTCTCGTAAGCCTCGATCACGCCGTCTGGCACGCCAATACCGAGATCACGCTGCCCCTTTAAAACAGCGATCCAGTAATCGCGCTCCAATCTGACTTTTCCCTCAGGCGACCAGAGGGCGCGCATGGCGGAGGTGGCATAACGTTCAGCAAGGACATTGGGGATGGAATCTGACATGAGAGCAATCATCTAGGCGAAGCGATGCATCTTGGCAAATTGGTTGCCCTCGCGAGCACCCATCCTTTCCGCCTTAGCGATGTCCTCCACATTTCAGAGAGCCATCGTAGCCGCCATGACAAAGCTGTGTTGAATGCTGGACTGGCTATCCTTAGCTCCTGGTTCTTCGAGTTCTGGCTTGAGTCCATTTGTATGAATCTCTTCAGGATTTCCGAAGTTTTTCATATATTGCGCACTTTTGGATTGCAATTGTGACTGCAATTCGCAAATCTACCAATTATCCAAACCCGCTCATTTCCCTGAAGAGAGAAAAACACCTTGTAATAATAGAAATTATAAACTAGCATTGTCAGCAACCCACTAGCGCGACTCAATTTCCATTTTTGAAGCACTCTTCCCTGATTCCAAGACTCACTCCACAAACCTTATGGCCGACCCAGCAGCACCCGAACTCATGACCGTGAAAGAGACTGCGGAATACCTCCGCATTCCTCTTCCCACTGTCTATTACCTCGTTCAGCGCGGCCAATTGCCTGCGGTACAGATCGGAGGACGCTGGCGCATCAAGCGCAGCCTCCTCGACCGTGATGTGCTGCGCAAAGAAGAGGAGTCCGGGCAGCCGACCGTCTTGGTCGTCGATGACGACCCTGCGCTACAGGCGCTGTTCAAGCAGTTCCTCAAAAAGGCCGGTTTTGGCCGACTCGTCGTCGGCACTGGAGCAGAAGCCATCACGATGGCTAAAAAGCAAAAATTCGATTTTGTCTTCCTCGATCTCAAGCTCCCGGATGTTCCCGGTGACGAAGTCTATTCGCAACTCAAGGCGCTCTACCCAGATCTGCCCATCGTGGTGATCACCGGCTACCCAGACAGTGAAATTCTCAGCCGCATCCTCTCCCATGGCCCGGTCACGGTGATCAAGAAGCCGATCGAGTACGATCAACTCAACCTCGCGGTGAAGCAGCTTGGCCATAAAGGCGCGGAAGCCGCCGCCTGATTTTTTCAACCACTCACTCCCGAGACCAAGCCCCGTCAGCACTCCTGACGGGGCTTTTTCGTGCCTCAAACGGCTGCGGCTGAGAAAAACACCTTTTCAGCCGTGCCACGTAACATCCACGCCTTGTCCTGCTCACTGAGGAAATCGAGTCGATCGCGAATCAGTGCGATGGAGTTGTGATAGTTGTGCCCAGGATCGACCTGGAACGGGCAATCACTGGCCCACATCACGCGTTGCGGACCAAAGGCATCGCGCACTTGGCGGATAAGCGGTCCCATGTCTAAATAGGGCGCTTTTTTGGCCCCTAACGCGTAGAAAGCAGACGCTTTCACATGCGTCCGAGCGTGACGGGCAAGCCGCAGGAGGTTTTTCACCTCGCCTTCCTTGATGGATCCCGTCATGCCAATGCGCGCGAAATGATCGATCACAACGCTCGTGTCGGGATACCACTCACACATCTTGTCGATCAACGGCAGTGTGTCGGGATTGATCAGCGGGCAGACACTCACCTTCAACTCGGCCGCCGTCTTCCAAAGCGTCGCCATGCCGGAGGAACCGATCCACTCGGACAAATTCTTCTCCTTGCCGGAATAAATGCGGAAACCGCGCACACCTTGCCTGACGAGTTCACGCATCGTGCCGGACAATCCTTCCGCATGCTCATCCACGATCGCCACACCACTGAAAACGCCCGGATGCGCACGCATCACGTCCAGCATGTAGCGATTGTCATGCTGGTAGTAACTCATCTGAATCAGCACGACATGGTTCACACCTTCTGGTTTGCAATGGGCAAAGAGCTGCTCCGGAGTGAAGCTGGGCGGACGCATGTCGCTGACAGCGTAACCACGGGCGAGCGGGTACTTCTCAACATCTGGCGTCCAGACATGCACATGAGCATCAATCCAATCCCCCTTGCGGAAGGAAGGCAGGAGCGAACAACCTGTCAGGGAGGCGGCAGAGGCGAGGAAGGAGCGTCGAGTGTGTTTCATGGGGAATACCGTAGTGGAGAACGCTCCTCGTTCGCAAGCCTTTGCACTGCGGTAGAAAGCATTCATCATCGTACGCATGTCCCGACTGCGCCGAATCTGTGTCTATTGTGGCTCCAATCTTGGAAACGATCCCATGCATCGTGCCGCCGCGCATGATTTGGGCGCGTTTCTGGCCCGCAACGGCATTGGAGTCGTCTATGGCGGTGGAAACATCGGTCTGATGGGAGCCTTGGCGGACGGGGCACTCTCACAGAACGGCGAGGTGATCGGCGTGATCCCGAAGGCGCTGATGGAAAAGGAACTTGGCCATGGCGGCGTCACCGAACTGCATGTCGTCAGCAGCATGCACGAACGCAAGCAACTGATGGTCGATCTGAGCGATGGATTCATCGCGCTGCCCGGCGGCTTCGGCACGCTGGACGAGCTGTTTGAGACGCTGACCTGGCTACAGCTCTCGTTTCACGACAAACCCGTGGGCCTGCTTAATGTGAGCGGTTTTTTTGACGGCTTGATCCATTTCATCACCCACATGAGCCGTTCCGGCTTTCTCAAGCCGGAGCATGCGGAATGCGTGCTTGTCGAAAGCGATGCGGCTGCCCTGCTCACGCGCATGCAGGCTTTCCGCCCGCCCGACTTGGGTAAATGGATCGAAAAACTGGCCGCTGAAGCCCGCTAGGACAGCCTCGAGCACTGATGGGCCCGCCCCTATCCTGTGGAACATTCGCGAGCAGGGATCCAAGTTCACTCCATGCCCCAGACGGTGGAAAAAAGAGACTCCCCGGCCACCACGCTCCAGAAGCCGCTTGTTCGCATTTCTTCCCTGCGCAGGACACACTTCTTGACAGGTTGTTCACATCAGGCTGCGAGTTCTCATTCCTGAGCCTCTCTGGGCCAATGGCATCAAGATAAACACGAACACCTCTTTAACTTTAGGTGAAAATGCCGAGCGTGGAACGCCGGTTTTTGAACCGTGGAACGTCGATCAAAGGAAGTTTTGCGTGTCTTTTTCGGTGCGTGTCAATTGTGGAACATTCAAGCCAGAAGTTGCACCTGGAGCTCCATCATTCGACACCAGACACTCATTCAATTCATTGAATATCATTGTGTTATGAAACCCAATCACATCCCACTCAAAGAAGTCATTCAATGCAGGCAACTAGTGGAAAATGATGCAAAACTCATTCCAAAGTGGCTGAAGAGGCCGTGACGGGCAGATTTTGCTGCTTCGCTTTATATCTGCACATTACCTATCCCAACACGCATCATTCGACCGCTGCCAGGCATGCACGCTTCCCTTTCATTTTCGACACTCAAGGACCACTTTCGCCTTGAGAGCGAAGGATTTGCCTCACTGCACGGTGATTTGTTCACACCTAGGATATGGCAAAAAAAGTTCTCTCCTCAATCACCTCCTGCCGGACCCTGAGAGCAATAGCGTTGGAAGCCCATTTCTGTCTTGTTGAGGCTGCTGGCTCCGCTAGCCTTCCAATTTCAATTCCATGAAAGCCTATCAAATCACCGGTACCGACGGCCTGAGTTCCTTGAAAGCCGTGACGTTGGCCGAACCCAAACCCGGCGCTGGCGAGGTTTTACTGAGAGTCCGGGCCGTTTGCCTCAATTACCGGGACTACATGAACGTCATGGGCATCAAGGGCGTCAGCGGGCCCGTTCCTCGCATTCCGTGCTCGGATGGTGCGGCTGAAGTGGCGGCGGTGGGCGAAGGCGTGGCCAATTTCCGACCAGGAGATCGCGTGGTGTGCCCCTTCATGCCCACATGGCTGACGGGCGAGTACAGCCAGGCGCATGCCGCGCAAGCTCTCGGTGGAGCAGTGGACGGCATGCTGCGTGAGTTTGCCGTCATCCGTGCCGAAAGCCTGTTGCCGGTGCCAGCCTACCTTTCTCTCGAAGAAGCGGCCACCCTGCCCTGCGCGGCGGTCACGGCTTGGGATGCGCTGCATGTCCGAGGAGGACTGAAGGCGGGCGAGACCGTGCTGGTGCTCGGAACCGGCGGAGTCTCGATTTTCGCCCTGCAATTTGCCAAACTGGCCGGTGCCCGCGTTTTGGCGACCACAAGCAGCGATGCCAAAGCCCAACGCCTCCTCGAACTCGGTGCTGACGCCGTTCACAACTACAAAGCCGATCCCGCCTGGGATGACTGGGCACTGGCGCAGACCGGCAAGCGTGGAGTGGACAAGGTGATCGAGATCGGTGGTGCGGAAACGCTCAACCGCTCGCTCAAAGCGACGCGGTTCGGCGGCCACATCGCCCTCATTGGCGTTCTCACCGGCACCAGCGCCGAGATTCAGACGGTGCAAATCCTGCGCAAAGGCATCCGGCTGGACGGCATCTATGTCGGCTCACGGGAAATGTTTGCGCAGATGCTTGCGGAGATCGAGCGGGTGAAATTGAAACCGGTGATCGATTCCACCTTCGACTTTGATGACGCCCACGCCGCCTTCCAGCGCATGGAAAGCGGCCAGCACTTCGGTAAAATCGTGATCCGGGTGTGAGATCATCAGGCAAGCATCGTTTGGGGGAAGCCATGCTCCTGCGTTCCATTTTTTTCCTCCTGATCGCTGCAACCTCACTCTGGGCGGCCGCACCCAACATCATCCTCATCATGTCGGACGACATGGGATTCTCCGACCTCGGCTGCTATGGCGGGGAAATCCAAACGCCGAACCTCGACCGGCTGGCGCAGGGTGGGGTTCGGCTGAATCAATTCTACAATACCGGGCGCTGCTGCCCCACGCGTGCCTCACTGCTGACGGGACTGTATCCGCATCAGGCGGGAATCGGCCACATGATGGAAGATCGCGGTCATGATGGCTATCGCGGTGATCTGAACAACCGCTGCGTCACGATTGCAGAAGTATTGAAGCCAGCAGGCTACCGGACTTACGCTGTGGGCAAGTGGCATGTGACGAAGCATGCGAAGCCGGAAGGACCGAAGCACAACTGGCCGCTGCAACGCGGATTTGACCGCTTCTACGGCACCATCACCGGCGCTGGCAGTTTTTATGATCCGGGAACGCTGACACGCGATGACACGATGATCTCGCCCTTCGCCGACCCCGAGTACCAACCCAAACAGTATTATTATACCGACGCGATCAGCGATCATGCCGTGCGCTTTATCGACGACCATGCCCGCGATCAAAAAGAGAAACCTTTCTTCCTCTACATGGCCTACACAGCGGCACACTGGCCGATGCACGCACTGGGGGAGGATGTCGCCAAATATCGCGGAAAGTACAATGCTGGATACGAGTCGATCAGACAGGCAAGGTTTTTGCGGATGAAGGAGATGGGATTGATCCCCAAGAATGCTGAACTTTTCCCCACGGTGGGCGACTGGGCCAACGTGAAGGACAAAGCTTGGGAAGCCGGCTGCATGGAGGTTTATGCCGCGATGATCGACCGGATGGACCAGGGCATTGGCCGCGTTGTGGGAACGTTGGAGAAGAATCATCTGCTGGAAAACACGCTCATTCTGTTTCTCCAGGACAATGGTGGCTGCCAGGAGGGCATCGGCCGCCAACCCAAGCCGCCGGAAGCGAATCGAATGACATATCCCGCCATCGCTCAGGATGCGATCCGGCTGGACATCATCCCCAAACAAACCCGCGACGGCCAACCGGTAAAACAGGGCCAGGGCGTCACGCCCGGCGGACCGAACGACTACATCGCTTATGGCGAGGCCTGGGCGAACGTTTCAAACACTCCGCATCGCGAGTACAAACACTACGTCCACGAAGGTGGCATCTCCACGCCGCTCATCGCCCACTGGCCTGCCGGCATTCCGACCAGACAGAACGGCAAAATCGAAAATCAGGCGGGACATCTCGTCGATCTCATGGCGTCCTGTGTCGATGTGGCAGGTGCGAAGTATCCCGCCGAGTTCAACGGTCACGCGATTCAGAAAATGGAAGGTGCGAGCTTGGTTCCTGCGTTTCAGGGCATGGACAACGGCGTACGCTCCATCTTCTGGGAACATGAGAGCAATCGCGCTCATCGGTTTGGCCCTTGGAAGATCGTGGCGAAGGAAAACAAGCCTTGGGAACTCTATAACATCGACCAGGACCGCGCGGAGCAACACAATCTGGCGGAGAACGATCCAGAGCGTGTGAAAACGATGGCTTCAAGCTGGGAGACATGGGCCGGACGTGCGAATGTGCTGCCTGTCGGCACCTGGAAAGGCTCAGCCGGCAAAGGTTCTAAAAAGAAAGCAGGACAGACCAAAGGGAAGCCGGATTGATTTTGGAACGAATTGTGCTCACAATCACCTCATGTCCCTTTCTCAGATCGCACTCGATGCCCCTACGCTGAAACTCATACTCTGCATCGTCGGCGGCCTGCTGCTGATCGCGATGGTGCGGATCACCTTCCTGATGCGCACCAACAACCGTCTCCGCGAGAGCACCACCAAGATGGAGAAGCAGGTGCTCACGCAGTATCAGGAAATACTTGCCGTGCGCCAGGATTCCAACGCCTGGCGTGGTGAACTCCAGCGTGCGTTCGACGCGTTTCGAGCCGAGTTCTCCAATCGCCTCGCCGAATCCGAACAGCGGTATCAGGACATCCAGCAGCGCTACGAAAATGCGACTAAACCTGCCGTGGCAAAATCACCTCCGCCGACACCTCCGTCCGTGGTTCCGGCTCCAAAAGCAGAGCCACCGGAGGAAAAGGCAGTGCTGCCTGTACCGGCAATCACCATCTCCTGATTCGACTCCTGCAGCCACTTTGCGGCGTTAAAATTTCGCCAAAGCGAAGGACTGGAAGGCTGATTGATTTGGAATGACACCTGCTGAATAAATATCAATGCCCATGACACTGCCTCAAGATGCCCAGCTTTTGTTCATCGGTCTCTGCATTCTTGGCGGATTGTTCCTGATAGCACTGACACGCTTGTTTCTGCTGTCGCGCTCCAACCGCCGCATGAGAATCGAGTGTGCGAAGATGGAAAAACAGGCGGTTGAGCAGCAGGTGGAAATCACCGCCATCCATCATGATGCGATGTCATGGCGGGCGAAAACGCAGCGGCAATTTGATGCGTTTCGCACCGACCTCTCACATCGTTTGCATCAATCCGAACAAGGCAATCTACATGCCCAGAAGCTTTTGGAGGCCACCCAGGAGCAAGCGCTTGCCTCGGCTCTTGCCAAGATCGCGGATCTCGAAGCCCGGCTTGCTGCCAAACCTGCTACGGCCACGCTGCCTGTGATTACCTTGCCAGAGGCCGTCGCACCATCCAAGCCCGCAGGATTCGTCAAGCCCCCGCCTCCCTCCCTGCCCTCACTTCCCGCGATGGAAACACTGCGTCTCCAGTCACTCGAAAGCGAACTGGCCGCTGCCAAGGCGGAAGCCGCCGCAGGCAGACAGCAAAACGCCGTGCTTCAGCGCGCCCTGCTGCTGGCGCGACGCAGGCAGCCAGCCGTGCGTAAAAACGCCGCACGTGGGATGACGCGCAGCACCTGAGCGAAGAAATCAGCGAACTGCTTTTTTCCCCTCGCCAATGTGGCGAGACCGCCTTTATTCGAGACCGCAAAGCCGTGCGCACCATGCGTGTGGCGTCGCATGACACCTCCAGCCCCTTTCGCACCATGACTGAGAACCCAACCGCAGAATCCCCCTTCGGCACCAGTTCGCCGCACGATCCGTTCCAAGCCGCGAAAGCCAGCGCGCTTAAAGCCGCCGAGGAGCTGCGCGCCGCAGCCGCCCAGAAGGCCTCAGAATTCCGCACCGCCGCCGAGGCACGGGCGCAACAGTTCCGCGCCACCGCCGAGCAAAAAGCCACGGATATCAAGGAAAGGGCCGGCGAGTTTGCCGACCATACCTTTACCGAAGCGCGCGAGCGTTACGCCGATCTGCGCTCAGAGGCGGAGAAGTTCGCCCGTGAAAAGCCGCTGCAGGCGCTGCTCACAGCTTTCGGCATCGGTTTCGTCGTCGGTGCCATTCTGCGCCGTTGATTTTTCACATCGCGCAATCCCCCATGAACCCAGGCACGCCGCCCGCCTCCGAGGAACGCGCCAGCGCATCAGGACTGTTGCGTGCTGTGGCCTTGTACGTTGAGGCACGCGGGCGCCTATTGCAAATTGAGGGGCAGGAGGCGGGGACACGGCTGTCCAATCTGACCGGCATGTTCATGCTGGCGCTCACCGCGTTCATCATCGGCTGGATGCTCGCCGTTCCCGCGTTGGTATGGATCATCGCTGAATCCAACGGCTGGCACTGGACGCGCGTGGCGCTCGTCGGAGCCGGCATTCACCTCTTCCTCGGACTGCTTTTTCTCGCCGGGCTGAAATCCAGGCTGCGCGGCCTGCGGCTTTTCGAGGAAACCTTCAACCAATTCCGCCAGGATCGCGAATGGCTCGCCAGCAACAGGAACAACTGACATCGAAGCAGCAGGTGTTGCGCGATCTGGAGGACGCACGCGTCTCCCTGGCGCATCATGCCTCGCTGGCAGCGGAGGAATGGAGCCCGCGAGCTGTGATCACCCGCAGCTTCGAGAAGCATCGCGCTCTGTGGATCGGTGGTGCCGCTCTGGCGGGACTGGCGTTGTTGAAAATCGCCTGGCCTTCGGGAGAATCCAACAACAGGCGTGACAACTTCTTAGCCACGGCTAAGAATCGCGGCCTTTTCGCGTTGCTGCTCAGCCCGCTTTTGGCTCTCGGGCGTAAAACTCTCCTGAATTACGGCTCCCAGTTGTTCGAATCCTACATGCGTCAGAAAGTTTCTCCGAACGACCCGGATGCCGGAACAGTCTAGCGTCACCACCTCTTTCATGTCCGACCCCAACCAACCTCCTCAAGATCTTCTCCCTGTCTTAGGCTCCGTGGACGATTACCTGCGTTTCTGCATGGAGTATGACGCGTCTGACCTTCATCTGGCCACCGGCGCGCAGCCGGTCTGGAGGCGCTACGGGAATCTGCAGCCCATCTGGAACAACGCCGCCATTCTTACCCCCGAGGACACGCGTCGCCTCGCCTACGGTTTCCTCGGCGAGGCGCAGACCAAGCAACTTGAAGCACGAGGTGATGTCGATTTTGCCTATTCGCCCAACTATGGACGCTTCCGTTCCTCTGTCGTGCAGCAGCGTCTTGGCATCGACATGGTGTTCCGCGTCATCAAAACGCAGATCAAATCCGTCGAGGAACTCGGCCTGCCCGATA
>CAMCWM010000134.1 GCA_945882215.1 Akkermansia muciniphila
CGACCGCTCATTGAACGGAAGCGCTGCACTGCTGCGGCAACCTCAGCCTCATCCACCTTCTGGTTGATGAAAAAATCATCGAGCAGCAGCATCAGCACCTCGCCAGGCACCTGGGGCAGCGCGGCATGAAGATTGTCGCCCCACTGGCGGTCCACTCCGACCTTGATCGTGCGCACACGGGGATCGTCATAGCTGAGGAAATTTGCGGTGAGATAAACGGGCGTGGGAACCTCCGGCCAGTATTTGAACAGGAAGTGAAAAAAGTACGGCCAGGTGTCGGAGTAGGCGTCGCATGACGGCACGAGCAGTGTGAAGGCGCTGTCAGGCGGCGGAGTGGAGTCCGGCATGATCGTCACGGGTTATTCGATGACGCAGTAGGTCGCGCGCGAGGTGTAGGGCAGGCGGCGCAGGGCGATGTTGCCGAGGCCGAGCGCTTCCATGACTGCGAGTGTCTCTCCGGGCGTGGCGTGCTCATTGAGCTCGTCGAAACCGAGCACGCTGCCTTTGGTCAGGCGCGGCTTGAGCAGTTCGAGGCACTTTTTTGTGGGTGCGTAGAGGTCGAGGTCGAAATAGGCGAGCGCGACGATGGTCTCCGTGTGTTTTTCGAGGTACGCGGGCAGTGTCTCGCACACATCGCCCTGCACGAGCTCGAATTTGCGGATGTGGCCGAGCGGATTCTCCGCCTCATGGAACTCCATGATCTTTGTGAGGTAATTACGATAGCCCTCGGTCACGGCATAGCCGCCCTGGCGCATGATGCCTCCGTCACCATCCTGATTCGCCGTGTGTGGAAAGCCGGCAAAGGTGTCGAAGGCGATGATCTTGCGGTGGCGGTGGAATGGCTCGTAGATGCCGCGCAGCGCGGCGAAGGTGGCGATGTTCTGGCCCCAGCGTGTGCCGAATTCCATCACCACGCCGGGAATCTCGACGATTTTCTGGTAGATGAAGTCCATGAACTTCAGCCGCGCCCAGGTTTTTGAGCTGAGGAAGAGGCCCATGTTGTCCATGCGTTCCTCGGCGGGGATGGGGCACTGCTCAATGAGCCGGGTCATGCCCTTGCGGCGCTCGCGCTCGTCGGCGGAGGCGAAATTGACGACGTTGAAGGAATCACTCATGGCGGGAATCAGCGGTTGGGGGACCAGACGATGAGCGAGTGGCCTTCGATGAAGAAGCTGCCGCTGTGGACACGCTGCTTACGGTGGATGGTGAGCTTTCCTTCACGTTCAAGCTGCTCCAAGCGTGGCATGTAGCCCTTGAGGTAGTTGCGTTTGCGGCTGTAAAGCACGGAAAGCTGGTCGTGGAGATCATCGGCCTCCAGCACTTCGTCGATGGGTTCGAAATGCACGACGATCTCGGGTTTGCGCTCGAGCAGGAACTGGATGAACGCCTCATGGCGGTCGCCCACCTGCTCCAAGGCCGCAACGGTGTAAACCGCGCTGTCCGGCAGGAAGTGAAGCGTCTGGTCGGGATGATAAAAGTCGAAGCGGCGTCCTTCGAGATTCCTGTCGATGCCGCTTTCAGCCATTCCGTTGAGGAGCTTCTGTGAGGCGGTGGTCCAGTCGAGGCCGACAAGGTGTGCCGTGGGATTGATCTTGCGTGCTCGCAGCAAGTGATAGCCGGGGCCGCAGCCAAACTCATAAATGCCCGCCTTGTCCGCCATGTAGCGTTCCATGGCGTGCTCGACGAGCAGGCAGATGATGCGGTAGTCGAAGGACTCGGACACCGGCCGCACCCAGCGGCGGCGCCAGCGCACGATGGGATGCTTGCCAAAGTAGAGCGGCACGGCGGCGTCGGGATTGCCGGTCTTGCGGAAGATCTCGAAGTTCTCGCCCCATCCGCGTTCCCAGTCCTCGATGCGGTGCTCACCGGCGATTTTGAGTTCGGGATTCACCAGCGCGCGCACGGATTCGAGGATGTATTGATCACGCTCCTGCGGGGTGATCTCGGTGAAACGCAGGTCGAACTCGGCGAGGCGCTGCTTCAGACGCTCGCTGATCGGCTCGCCCATGATGGCCTCAAGGTCGGCGGGCTGGATGGTTTGGACGGTCATTGGCGGATGTTGGGATAGTTGGCCTTGAACCACTCGACGCTTTTTTCGATGCCTTCGTCGAGCGGGGTGAACTGAAAATCCGGCAGCAGGCGGCGCAGCTTGGTGGTGTCGGAGGGCTTGCGGTATTGGCCGTCCGGCTTGGTGGAGTCCCAGACGATCTTGCCGGTGAACTTCATCTTGTCGGCCACGATTTCGACCAGCTCCTTGATGCTGCGCTCGATGCCGGAGGAAAAGATGATGGCATCATTCTCGTGGTAGTTCTCCAGCGCCCACAGGGTGAGCCTGGCGATGTCATCGACATAAACAAACTCACGCAACGGCGAGCCTGTGCCCCAGGCGAGCAGGTCCGCGCCTTCCTGCTGCCGCAGATGCGTGCGGTGGATGAGCGATGGGATGACGTGGCCGCCTTCGAGGGCGAAGTCGTCGCAGGGGCCGTACATGTTCGTGGGAATGGCCACGATGAAGTCGCAGTTCCATTCCATGCGATAGGCGGCGCTTTGCACCTCCAGCATGCGCTTGGCGTAGGCGTAGCCGAAGTTCGAGGGATGCGGCGCGCCGTTGTGCAGGTTCTTCTCGTTGAGCGGATAGTCCGTCTTGTCCGGGAAGACACAGGTGGACATGAAGGAGATCAGCCGCTTCACCCCGGACTGCCGTGCCGCCTCCAGCACGTTGAGGTTGATGAGGATGTTGTTCCGGAAGTATTCGCCGGAATGAATGCTGTTGCTGCCGATGCCGCCGACGACGGCTGCGCAGTGGATGACGTATTCGGGCTTGTGCGTGCGGAACAGGGCGGCTGCTGCCTCGAAATTCGTGAGGTCGGCGTCCTGACGCGTCAAATAGACCGCGCCTTCGTCGCCCAGCAGGCGGCGAAGCGAGGAACCCAGCATGCCGGCGCTGCCGGTGACGAGATAACGTGCCATAAAATCATTCACGCACCGACCGGGCGCTCCCGGCGGTGCCAAGCGATGGTTCTACGAAGTCCCTCGTCAAAGTCAATGTATTTGAGCCTGCCGAACTCCTGCTCAAAGAGACCCATGTCGATCCCCACTTCCGCCGGTGCTCCTTCGAGTGGTCTGGCTGTCTCCGGCAGACGCACTGGCACGCCGAGCTGCGCGCCGATTTTCTCCGCCACCTCGCGGATGAGCAGCACACCGCGGCCGCCGACGTTGTAAACCGGTTCGCGCCCTTCCAGCACCGCCCGCAGCATGATGCGCACGGCGTCCGGCGCGTAGCAGTAAATGCGGCGTGCTTCGCCGTGGTCCATCATGGTGATCTCGCCAGACTTGAGCGCTTTTTCGATGAAGGTGTAGAGCACGCGACGGTCATCCGGCCTCGCACCGGGTCCGTAGGCGAGCGCCAGGCGCGCCGAGACGGCCTGGATGCCACTGGAGCGAGCCGCATTGCATGCAGCCTCACCACAACGTTTGCCTTCGATATAGCAGGCTCGTGGATGGGTCGTGTTTGTGCTGCCGATGTGGTTCTCGCGATGTGCCTCTCCGGCGGGCAGGCCGGCGTACAGCTCACTAGTGCTCACAAACAAAAAGCGTCCGCCCTGCGGCACTTTTTCGAGCAGATCGAGCGTGGCTTCGGTGTTGAGGCGGATGGTTTTGGCCGGATTCTCAAGGAAACGGCCCGGCTGGCCGTAACCAGCCGCGTGAAGGATGATCTCCGCCTGATCGAGGCCGCGACGGAAGGCGGGATCGGTGAGATCGCCGCGAATGATTTCGATTTGCGGATGATCGAGCATCTCCGCGACGACTCCGGTGACCGGGCTTTGAAAAGTCACCCGCAGGCGCAGCTTCGAGCCTTCGTCAATCAAGCGGCGAAACGCGGCGGCCATGTGAATGCCGACCACTCCAGAGGCACCGGTGAGCAGCACCCGGCCATCTTGCAACAGGTGGCGCGGCACGCCGTCGAGCGCGATGCCGGCGTCGTCATGGAAATAGGATTTAGACATGGCTGAGTTCGTCCAGGCGGGCGCGGATGTCCGTCGCCATCAAACCGCAGGCCGCGTCATGATAGCTGGCGTGGCCGTAGTCGGTCAGGAATTTGCGTGGCACGCCCATGGATGAGAGCGCGATGCGTTTGCCACGCAGCGCGCTCGTGATGCTGGCGGCCAGGGTGCCTTCATAAAACGGCTCCACGCAGAGGATGCGGCCATCACCGGCATGCTGGCGCAGCGTTTCGGCGTCGAAGGGCGCGAGCGTGGTGTAGTAGAGGATCGTGGCATCGCTGCCACCTGCTGCTTCGATCACGCGGTCGAGAAACGGGCCGACGGTGACAATCACCGGGCCGCCGCCACTCTGAACCACCTCGGCTTTGCCAAAGGTGACACAGCGAGCTTCGCGATTGGAACGTTCGGAGAGGCGATGATAAGCCGGTTTGCCGCTGGCAAAGGTCTGTGTCATCAGCGCATCGAACTCCGCCGGATGGCCTGGGACGATGATCTGCATGCCGGGAACCGCCTGCATGAGTCCCACATCGCCGGGGCAGTGATGCGAGCAGCCGAGCGCCGCATAGTCGTAGGAACCGCCGACGGTGACAAAGTGCCCGCCGAGTGCCTGGTAACCGAAATCGACCTTAATCTGTTCGAAGGCACGTTCGACGACGAACGGCGCGATGCTGTGAAACAGCGGGATAAAGCCTTCTTTCGCCAGGCCGGCGGCGACGCTGACAGTGGCTTGCTCTAAAATGCCGATGTTGATGATGCGCTTCGGGTGCTTTTTGAAAGCATTGCGGAAGGCGAACACGCCGATGTCGCCGAGCAGGATGACGGTGCGCGGATCCTCGTCGAGCTGACGCTCCATGGTGGTGACGAACTGCCTTCTCATGTCAGTTGCGCCAGCACGGCCTCCAGTTCGTCCGCTTTCGGCGCCTTGTGGTGCCATGCGGGGTTGTTTTCCATGTCGGTGCAGCCACGGCCTTTGATCGTGTTTGCGATGACGGCGCGCGGCACGTCGCCGCCGTGCGGCTTGAGCACCGCTTCGATCTGAGCGTGGTCATGGCCGTCGATTTCGGTGACTTCCCAGCCAAAGGAGCGGAACTTGCCCGCCAGATCGCCCAGCATCAGCGCACGGTCTCCGGAGTGGTTGAAATCGACGACACAGGTGAAATTGCCGAGCTTGTGATGCGCGGCGAGCAGTGCCGCCTCCCACACCGCGCCCTCGTTGCATTCTCCATCGCCGACGATGCAGACGACGCGGGAGGCCGACTCGCGAATTTTAAGCCCCAAAGCCATGCCGGCGGCCATCGGCATGCCATGACCCAGCGAACCGGTGGAAGCCTCGACACCGGGAACCTTGCGCGAGTCGGGATGACCCCCGAGGCGGCCGCTGGATGAGGCAAAGGTCTTCAGCTCATCCATCGGGAAGAAACCGCGCTGGGCGAGGATGCCATAGATGCCGAGGGAGGCGTGGCCTTTGCTCAGCACGAAGCGATCACGGGCAGGATCGGACGGATTGCCCGGATCGTGGCGCAGGATGCCGTGATAGAGCACCCACAGGATGTCGAGGATCGAAAACGCGCTGGCGATATGACCTTCCCCGGCGACGCTGGCGGCGCGGATGATCTGCTCTCGAAGGTCGCGAAGTGGGGAAGGCATGAAAAGGAAGGCGGATACAAAGCACGCCCGACTTATGCGGCAAGATGAAATCGCGAATGAATCGCGCCAATGACCTCGTCGGTTGTGATGGCGCTCATGCAGCGCACGATTTGTGATTTGTCGCAGGCCAGTTCCGCCCCGCGCACGGCGATGCATGGGCATTCGCGGTGCAGGACGACGTGTTGATCCCCGAATGGTCTCCAGCGCTTCACCTGCGACGGCCCAAACAGGATCACAGCCGGCACTCCGACCGCCGAGGCCATGTGCGAGGGGGCGGAGTCCATGCCAAAGAAAAAACGGGCCTGGCGCATGAACGCGGCGAGCTGGCGCAGGCTCATGTCTGCCAGGCGTGAGAGGCAGGGCTGCTTGACGAGGCTGACGATGTTGCGCGCGCGTTTAAGCTCGTCCGCAGACGGGCCGCAGGTGACGACGGGCCGCCAGCCTTGCGCGGAGAGCCAGTCGATGACCTCGGCGACGCGCTCATCGTGCCAGCACTTGAAGAGCCAGCGCGAGGTGGGATGCACGACGACGAGTTTTTCACGCGGAACATGGTTTGCCGCGAGCCATTGCAGCGCCTGCTCTTCCTCGACCGGAGTCGGCGGGAAATCCGGACGGATCTCATAATGCGGGATGCCCATGCGCATCAGGAACTCGCGTTCATGCTCCATGACGTGATGCGAGCGGTCCGGTTTGCCGCCGTAGCCGTTGAAAACATACGGTTTGAGCTTGGAGCCGGCGGTGACCTGGATGGCCCAGCGGCGGCTGGCATGGCTGAACAGTGCATACCACATGGCGCGGTCGCTCCAGGTGAAGTCCACGACGAGATCGTAGCCACCTGTGGCCGCGGCGCGCGCCACCCTCCACTCATCACGCACACGGGCGAGGCCTTTGAGCTTGCGGGGTGATTCAATGACCCCATGAATCCAGTCAAAACCGGCGATGAGGTCGCGGCTGCCGGGGGAGACGATGACGTCGAGCTGCGCGGCTGGAAATGCCTCGTGCAAGGCGTGGAAGGCCGGCACACCGCAGATGACATCGCCGAGATGCTTGTTCTTGATTGCGAGGATGCGCTGAGGCTGCCAGTTGCTGCTCACGGTGCGTTGGTTTTGAGACTGCTGGCTTCAGGCTGTTGCAGAAGACGATCCAGCAGCATGACGAAGCGATCCTCCGGGAAACTCCAGTCGCCGCGCGACGGCGCGGGTTCGTTGGAGAGGAAGGTAAGGCCCTCGCTGCCGCACATGCGGGCGAGCTGAACACCGTGGGAAGAATTGTACACCTCCGCTCCAGAAGTTCCTGGAGCGAGGACGACCAGCATGCTGCGCTGACAAAAGAGGGCGTTGCAGATTCCCTGGCCAATAGGGCCGATAACGAGAGGGGCGGTCCGGAAGATGCCAATTTGCTCTGGCAAAGAATGCCGGCCCAGTTCAATCACATCCACCTTGCCAACCCTGGCGCGTAGAAGTTCGATGATGCGTTCTTCGTTGAGCAGGCGTTTGTCCGGCGCATCACGGCGGGTGATAAACACCGGACGACCGGGTCCGTTGTTGGTGGGAAACGCTGCGGCTGCGGCGCATAATTCCTGATAGAAACGCGGGGGGCAAAGGCCGGCCTTGCCGTAAAGCTGCGGTATGAAGATCAGATCCCGCACCAGCATGGTGCCCTGGGTGCCTTCAATCACGCGCTCCGGCTCAAAGCCCAGCCAAGCGAGATAGCGCTGCTGCCACCGGGAATGGCCCGGGGCTACCAGGATGCGGTGATCCGGCAGTTGTTTGAGATATTCACGTGCCGCCATCAAGCGCGGCAGGTATTGCAGCATGAAATGGCCGCGGTTTTCGTGATTGCGTCCTGTGAGATGAAACACCGGCCCGTCGATGACGCGTGCGCCCACGGGCAGCGGGCGGCGCAGCTTGATGCGTTCCGCCACATGCTCATAAGGAGCGAGCCAGGGTTTGAATAAACTGCCATCGCTTAAATACACCTGCCCTTGGTCACCTGTCAGCCAGACGTTCGAGAGCCGCTGTAGGGATGCCGTTTTCCAAGCAAAGGAAAACTGGTTTCCCGCAGGATCGTCGGTGACTCGTCGGGCGAGGTCATTGGCGTCTGTCCAAGTGCCAGACGGGATGATTTCACGTTGCTCGCGCAAACCAGTTTCAGGCGTCGCCTCCGCCATTTTGGGCCGGCCACGCCACGCCGTCAGGGCATTGTAGGCGTCGAGCAGCAGCCGGGAGGGGGTCTTCATGAAGGTGTGAGGGGCCGTGTGTATTTCATGTGAAGTGCCGACGGCGCAAGCAGAAAGCCTGCATGGCCGCAATGCGG
Organism: Akkermansia muciniphila; assembly: GCA_945882215.1. Taxonomy (GTDB): domain Bacteria; phylum Verrucomicrobiota; class Verrucomicrobiia; order Verrucomicrobiales; family Verrucomicrobiaceae; genus Prosthecobacter. The sequence continues at coordinate 7,968 of CAMCWM010000134.1, forward strand.
ATTATTTCGGTTGAATGGCCATGTCACATGGTGTTGAAATCCAATTCATGATCTGGTCCCGCTTCCGCCAAACGCATTTCATCCCCGCTTCCGCCAGAGGCATGCCGAGCGCGAATTTCCGGGAGGAATTGCTGTAATGAGGGTGGCGCATGTTTTCGTCACGATGCCTGTTGGCGGGGCCGAGGATCTGGTGTTTTCCATCGTGAAGAACTCCACGGTGGAGCAGCATGCGGAGGTCGTCTGCCTGCGCGACCTGGGCGTGGCAGGGGAGGCCGCCGAGCGTGAAGGGATGGTCGTGACGCTGCTGCCGCTGCTCAAGGGCAGGGGGAAACGTTTCAGCCCGGTGGCCGTCTGGAAGCTGTCGCGCTGGTTCAAGCAGCAGCGCATCGAGATGGTACACACGCAGGTTTACAATGCCCACGTCTATGGCGTGTTGGCGGCCTGGCTCGCCGGAATTCCATCGGTCATGCATCATCAAAAGACCTTCAACCGCGAACGCCGCCGCCGCTGGTGGACGATGCGAGCGCTTTCCAAGCTGGCTGCGCGGCAGATCACGCTCTCAGAGAAGACTCGTGGCGACGTGATGGAGGCACTGGCCGTCCCGGCGGAAAAAACCGCCGTGCTGCCAAATTTCGTCGATGACTCGGTTTATACGCCACCGCAGGACCGCGCAGCCTTGCGTAGAAGCCTCGGACTGCCCGTGGATGCGCCGCTGCTCGGCGGCATCGCGTCGCTCAATACGCAGAAAAACCACGCCGCTACCGTGCGCATGATGCACGCACTGTTAAAACGCCTGCCGTCGGCGCAAGGCATGATCTTTGGCGAAGGGCCTCAGCGTGGTGAGCTCCAGGCCCAGATCGACGCGCTGGGCATCGCCGGAAGTTTCACGCTGGCAGGGAACAAGCGTCCGGTCGTGCCGTGGCTGCAGGCTCTGGACCTCATGGTGCTGCCTTCCACATGGGAAGGGCAGCCGATGGTTATTCTCCAGTCCCTTGCCTGTGGTGTTCCCGTCGTCTCCAGTCGCATCGAGGGCAACACCGCTGTGCTTGGCGACGATGATCCCGGCCTGTTTGATTTAAATGATGAAGCCGCCTATGTGGAGCGCGTGCATTCATGCTTGACCGACGCATCCTTCCGCCGGTCTTTGACGCAGCATCAGGGGCGTGTGCAGGCCGCGCAGCCCACTTTTGCAGACTTTCTGAACCGGCTTGATTCCATCTATCAATCGGCAGTCCGTTCGCATCCCTCTTCCCATGTCCACACCACTCAGTAAAAGTGAAATCGCCGAGGGCTACGATGAAATCGCGGAGAAACTCGCGATGTCGCCCAAGTTCTACCGCCTGTGCGCGAAACTGGCAGCCCCCTTGATCCGGCAGGACGGGGCCGTTTTGGATATTGGCTGCGGACAGGGATGGCAGCTGGCAGAGATCCGCAAGTTGTGTCCATCAGCCCGGCTTTTTGGGATGGACATCTCTCCTAAACTGGTGGCGCTGGCTCGTGAGCATGTGCCCGGCGCGCAGATTGACACTGGTGATGCTGACAAGCTCGTTTACCCCGAGGCTGCTTTTGACGTCGTTGTCATGACCGAAGTGCTGGAACATTTGACTGACCCTGTTCTTGCGCTTGGCCAGATTCTCCATGTCCTAAAACCGGGCGGGTGGATGCTGCTCACTGTGCCTAATCGCGACTGGCTTCGCTACGAGTGGTATCTGACAGATCGCAAAGCCTATCAGCCGGTGGATGACCAGTGGTATCGTGTGACAGAGGTCACCGGCTTCATCAACAAGGCAGGCTTTGAACTCAAGCGCATCACCGGTGCGGAGAACCTCTACTTTGGCGGCGGCATCCTGCGGTTGCTGGAAAAACTCGCCTTGAAGATCTGTCCACCGTTGCAGCGGCGGATGAAACGGGCGATCTACCTTGCCCGCAAGCCTGCGGCTTAGCATCCGCTCCTCACATGGAAGGCCAGCAAGACAATGAAACTTATGAGCTGCTCGACAGCGGCGGCGGTCGTGTGCTGGAAAAGCTTGGCGGCATCGTCAGCTCACGTGCCTGCCATGCGGCCTGGTGGCGGCGCAGGCTGCCCGGCGCTGAGTGGCGCAAGGCCGTGGAACTCAAGCGCGAGCTCAAGGAGCCGCTGCGGGTGAAGATCGGGTCGGTGCGTTTTCAGCTTTCGCCTGCGGGCGGCGGCGTGCGCGCGCTGGCGCCGGAACTGGAGGATCATTGGGAGCGTGTGCAGGAATTGTGCATCAGGTATGCGGACCAGCAGCGGCGTCCGGCGCGTGTTTTGAATCTGTTTGCCGGATCGGGTGGCATCACCCTGGCGGCGGCGCAGGCCGGCGCGGCGGTGGCGCATGTGGAGGCTTCTGCGGAAACAATCAAGCGTGCCCGTGATCATGCCGCCATCAACACGCTCGCGAACCGCGACATCCGCTGGGTCGTCGATGATCCGGTGAAGTTCGCCCAGCGCGAGCGCGCGCAGACGAACCGCTACGACCTCATCGTGATCGATCCGCAGGTGCCGCGTGATGCGAAACGCGGCGCGTTTGAGATCGAGCGGGATATCGGTGCGCTGCTCGGCACGGTCAGCGGCCTGCTTTCGGACAAGCCCATCGGCGTGATGCTTTTCTGCCGCCAGGGAGTGGTTTCGCCCACCACGCTTCTGCATCTCATGCGTCAGGAGTTCAGCGTCTTCGGCGGTGGCGTCGAGAGCGGCGAAATCCTGCTCCAAGGGGCCGAAGGCGTGCCATCGGTGCCGTATGGGGCCTATGCCTGCTGGCTCAAGGCAGCGTGACCAGCCACGGACCCGGAAGCACCCACGCTCTTGTCTGCTTTGGAAAGGGGGGCGGGGGTGCCCACGCTCCACTCTCTTCTACCTCCTCAGCGGCAGGAGCAGGTGCTTGCGGCCCACGCTTGGCTCGGGCAGGACGGAAGCATGAGCACCATGAACACGGTCAGTTTTTTCCTGAGCACGTTGACGGTGAACCTGCCGCTGTTGGCAAGGGGGTAAACTTCAATCTCTGTTCTGGTGTCGCGGGGGGGAGGCCATGGCATGGACCCGACCCGTCAACAAGCCAGGCATCCAAGACTGCCCTTCAGGGCAATTTGCTTCCGGTCTTGCCCGCTGGTAGTTGAACAAACATTGTGCATTGCATGCGGCGGCGGCTTCGCCTAGATGCGGAACGAATCACCGCCCATGCCACACGCCCTGCTCCTGAAATTCCCCGGAACCAATTGTGACGCCGAAACCGCCCGAGCGCTGGAGGCGGCGGGCTTTACCGCGGAGGTGCTGCCCGTGGCTCTGCTGGAGCCTGCGTCGCTCGACAAGGCGCAAATGATCGTGTTCTCCGGCGGCTTCAGCTACGGCGACTATGTGATGTCCGGCCGTATCGCGCAGCTCATCACAAAGTCGAAGCTGGGAGACAGGCTGAAGGCATTCGTGGACAAAGGCGGCTACGCCTTGGGCATCTGCAACGGCTTCCAAATCCTCACGCAGCTCGATCTGCTGCCAAAGGGCAGCCTGATTCACAATGACAGCGGTCGTTTCATCTGCCGCTGGGTCGGTTTGAAAAAGACGGCGGCGAAAGCGAGTCCCTACCTGAGCAAACTGCCCGAGAACTTCGAACTACCCATCGCCCATGCGGAAGGCCGACTCGTGACCGAGGGCGAGGACGCGGCCAAATACGTGAAGTCCGGCCACGCGGCGCTGCTTTATGCCACGAACGTGAATGGATCGACGAGCGCCATTGCGGGCTTGCAAGACGACACAGGCCGCGTGTTCGGCCTCATGCCGCATCCCGAGCGCTTCATCTTCAAGAGCCAGCACTATGATCCTGACTGGAGCGGCGACGCTCAGTTCGGCTGGGGCCATTACCTGTTCCAATCGGCCCGTGAGGCGATGAGCTGAGAGGCTGCGCAAGCCGGATTGATCTTTGGCGAGTGAGCATTGCCATAGCGGGTTCCTATAGAACAAACCACAGCGGGCATGGTGCCAATGCCAACCGAACAAAAAACGGATCTCCGTAACAAGGTTGCTCCTACGTCGCACTTCGCAACTCGGCACAGAAGCTCAGTGGATCATGCGGCCTTGCCCTCCGAACGCGCTAATGCACGGTTGATTCGCCTGTTCCACCCGCAGTCTCACCCTCCGGGCTTCGTCTCAAACGCCTCCAGACCTTCGGCGTTTGTCCGGCACACGAACTGAGTTAGGCACGCGACTTGTTCGGCTATGTCAGCGGCTTTCATGCCCTCAAATTGAAAAGAACGCAAGCAGCCGGGATTCCGACTTGGCAAACGGGCGCGCGTGGGGGTGCCTCGACGACGGCGGGCAAAACAAAAACCCCGCCGCGTCGTGAGACACAGCGGGGTTGATGAAAAAAAGAAAGAGGAGGGGATCAGCTTTCGCCAGCGACCTTGCTGATCACCTGACGGCCGCGGTAGTAGCCGCAGGAAGGGCAGGCGACGTGGCCGGGGATGGTGGTGCCGCATTCAGGGCAGCTCTTGAGGGTGGGCGCCTTCCAGCGGTTTGCGCCTTGACGCATGCGTTGGCGGCTCTTGGATTGTCTGCGCTTCGGATTGGCCATGAGAGTTGTCGGGTGGGGGGTCTGATCTAGTTCAACTTGTTTAAGGCTTCCCACACACCCGGGCCCGCACTTTGAGGTTCTTCTTCGGCTGTCTCCAGCGCGGGTTCAAACCTGCCTTCGGCGGGACACTGACGAGGCCGGACATTGCCGTCCTCACAGCGTGGGTAGCTCGGAAGGGCTAGGAGAGTATCTTCCCGGATGGTATCCGTCAAGTTGATCGTGCCATCCTTCGCAATCTCGACTTCGGAGGCGTAATCGGGCAGCTCGACCCGGTGCTCGAAGCGCTCCATGCAGGCGCCGCATTCGAGGCTGAAGGTGGCCTCCAGCCGGCCGGTGACGAGGAGATCGTTGCCGTCGCGCTCCAGGTGGAGGTCGTACTTGAGCGGGGAAACGGCCTGGACCGGGTCTTTTTCGTCCAGGGCGAAGAAAGCGGGCGTTTCCTGGCCGGAGATGTCCTTGCCACCCTCGGGGATGGAACGCAGGTCGATTTGAAAGGGGCGGTGCATGGGAAAAGGGGGTTATTGAAGCTTGGACCGCAATGCCTGCGCCACATTGGGAGGAACAAACTGGTCGATGTGGCCACCCAGACGGCAGATTTCCTTCACCAAACGGCTGCTGATGTAGGTGTACTCTTCGCGGGGCATGAGGAACAGAGTTTCGAGGTTCGGTTCCAACTTACGATTCATGAGGGCGAGTTGGAACTCGAATTCGAAGTCGGACACGGCACGCAGGCCGCGCACGAGGGCGATGGCCTTGTGCTGGCGGGCAAAATTCACCAGCAGGCCCTCGAACGGCATGACCTCGATGCCGCTGATGTCGGCGGTGGCGTTGCGGATGAGCTCGACGCGCTCTTCGAGGCTGAACAGGCTCTGCTTGGAGTTGTCCCGGGCGACGGCGATGATGAGATTGTCAAAAATGCCCGCCGCACGCTGGAGCACGTCGAGATGACCGTTGGTGAGGGGGTCAAAGCTGCCGGGATAGATCGCGCGTCGCATGAGTGATGAGCGGGAGTGTAGCGGCGGCGCAACGGTGTGAAAAGCAAAAGCTCAGGCCAGCAGCACCTGCGCCATGGCCAGATCGCGCGTGTGCGTGAGGCTCACCAGGCAGGTGGCGTCGCCGGCGTGTTCTTTGGCCATGCCATGCAGGGTGATCATGGGTTTGCCACTGGTCTCGCGCACGACTTCGATGTCGGTCCAGTTCACGCCTTCAGCCCAGATGCCGGTGCCGAGAGCCTTCGCCACGGCTTCTTTGGCGGCGAACCGTGCCGCGTAGTGCATGGCCGGTTCAGCGCAGGCATCGCAGTAGGCGATCTCCGCCGCCGTGAAGGTGCGCTCTTTGAAGCGCTGGCCGTGCTTCTCCAGCAAATCGCGGATGCGGGGCACCTCGACGAGATCAATGCCAATGCCGGTGGGTTTCATCGGCGTTCAGTCGCGGTAGGTCGCCATGACCGCCAGCATTTCTTTCACCGCCTCACGCAGTCCGATGAAAACGGCGCGCGAAACGATGTGGTGGCCGATGTTCAACTCCGCGAGGTGTGGAACGGCCCAGAGATCAGGAAGGTTTTTCGTGGTGAGGCCGTGCCCGGCGTTGATTTGCAGGCCCAGCGCATGCCCCAGCTCCGCCGCCGCGCACAAACGCCGCACCTCGGCGGCACGTTCCGCCCCGGTATGATTGGCGAAGGTGCCGGTGTGCAGTTCGATCATGGCCGCGCCGATCTCGGCGCTGGCGCGCACCTGTTCGAGGTCCGGGTCGATGAACATGCTGACACGGGTGCCATTGTCGCTGAGCTCTTTCACGGTTGCCCGCAGGGCTTCACGCTGGCCTGCCACATCGAGACCGCCTTCGGTCGTCACTTCCTCACGGTTCTCCGGCACCATGCAGACAAAGTGGGGCCGCACGTTCAGGGCGATGTCCAGAATCTCGCGGGTGTTGCCCATTTCCAGGTTCAGCTTCGTGGCGATCTGGCTCCGCAGCAGCCGGACGTCCGCATCCTGGATATGCCGGCGGTCGGCGCGCAGATGCACGGTGATCGAGTGCGCGCCAGCCGTCTCGGCCTCCAACGCCGCCGTCAGTGCGGAAGGCTCCGCGTTGGGTGACTCCGGCATGGCGCGATAACGCGCCTGACGCAGGGTCACGACATGGTCGATGTTGACTCCGAGGAGCAGGTTGGGTTGGGGCATGGACGCTATGTAGCGAAGCCGTCCGAACCCGCAAGCCGCGTGTCCTGGTTCCCTTTTGACACACAATTGACAGAAAAATGTAACTGCCTGCCCAAGAAGTTGAAGTACTGGATCGCTAGCTCATGTGATGACACATGAGTCATCCACCCCACTCCCATGAAATCCCTCTTCTATACCATTCTCATCATCGGCGCCGTCTTCCTCGGCTATGACTACTTCCTGGCGCCTCCCGGGCAGAAAATCGTTTTCAAAAGCCTCAATCCGCCGCCGCAGAAGAAAAGCGCCGTTGCCGCCGTCCCCGCGCCGGAAGTGAAACCCGTGGTGCCTGAAATCGTTCCCGAGCCGGTCAAACCTGTCATGACAGAGGCGCCCAAGCCACCGCCGGTGGTGGAGACAAAACCCGTGACCGCCTCATCC
>CAMCWM010000135.1 GCA_945882215.1 Akkermansia muciniphila
TCGACCACGATGACCGCAAGCCTTTGAGCCGCTGGCTGGCCTCGCAGGACAAGTATGCCCTGCTGGAGGCCGCCAAACTGATGGCCCTTGGCGAGTCATCACCCATCCGACTCCAGGATCGGGTGCGTCGCTGGATCGTGGTCGCTCCCTGGCTGACGTTGCTGTACACCCTTCTGGTCCGGGGCACTCTGCTCGATGGCTGGCCAGGCATTTTTTATGCGTTTCAACGAAGCCTGGCGGAACTGGTCTTGTCTCTCCGTCTGATGGAGGCACGTCTGAATCGTGTGTGCTGACGTATTGTCTTCTTTTTGTCCCCCACCCCTATTGATGTCCGAAATTCTTCACGTCACGCCGGTCATGCCGGTGGATGAACACCACATCGAATACGCCTTGGACAAGGCTAACTATGAGGGGAGCCTGATCACCAGTTGGATTCCCACCCCACGGGAGCATGGGCTGCTGCGCATGGTTCCCGCGCTGCGCAGGAATCTGCGGCGTGAGCCGGTGCGGCTGCGCGTCAGACAAGTGGAGCGTCATTTCTGGCCTGACATGCGCCGCTCGATGGATCTGATGATTGGCATTCACCCATCCACGCTTCTGGCACACGACGCGTTTTTTGAGCGGGTGGACCGCCATGCGCAGAATCGGGTGTCGCCCGACACGCGCGTCGTCATAGGCCGTGAGTTTGGCTGCCGGCATGCTTTCATGCGCGCCAGGCAAACCGGCGCATCCTGCGTTTACCATCTGCCCACCGTGCATCATGAGACCCTGCGCAGCATCTTGGAGAGCGAGCACGCGCAATTCCCGGATGTGTGCAGGTCCACCTTTGATCCCTTGGAGTTCCAGCCGGGACGCCTGCGCAACAAGCAGGCGGAGATCGCCCTGGCGGACAAGATCCTGTGCCCATCGCAGTTTGTGAAACAGAGCCTGCTGGATGCCGGAGTGGAGGATGCAAAAATCTCGGTGACACCCTTTGGCAGCGAGACGGCCTGGTTGGAGGCACCACGTGCGGAAGGAGCCTCAAAGACCCTGGTCTTTGTCGGCAATATCTCCGCCCGCAAGGGTGCCCACCGCCTGCTCCAGGTGTGGAAGCAACTGGGCGCGTTCCGGACGCACAAGCTGCTGCTGGTGGGGGAGATGCATTTGACCCCCGCGTTCCTGAAGGACTATGCGGGCCTGTACGAGCACCGGCCGCGACTGCCCCGCGAGGACTTGCGGGACATTTACCTTCAGGCTGACGCCTTGGTGCTGCCAGCGCTGGCGGAAGGTTTCGCCCTGGTCATCCAGGAGGCCTTGAGCTGCGGCACACCGGTGCTGGCCAGCATGAACAGCGGGGCGGCGGGACTTTTGAATGAAGAACAAGCCCGCCTGTTTGCCGCCCAGGACAACGATGCGCTCGCTACGACCATCGAGTGGGCACTGAGCCGTCCTGAGGCGCTTGCTGACATGGGCAGAGAGGGCAGGGCCAAAGCCAAAGAGTGGACATGGCGTTCGTTCGAGTCGATGATCTGCCAGCAGATGGAGAATCTCTTGGCCACGAATCGTCTGCACGACTGACACTGCTGGTCCAAGCTCCAACGCCTCCAACTTGATGATGGTTCTTTTTCCGCTCCGAGGTAGAATTGCTCACGCCCTCTCCGTCTTTCCATGAACACCTTGCACACTCCTTCCGCACAGCCCAGCAGCTCTGCCAGGCCTGCGCGCATCCCCTACAGCGTCAGCATGGGAGGGATGCGTGGGGCGCGTGCCGGTGCTCAGATGGGCCTGCAGGAGGTTCGGACGTTTTTCCCTGGGCTGGGCATCATGGGAATGGCATTCGGACTCGTTCTGGCGCTGATGCTGATGCCCGAAAGAGTTCAGACACCCGGTGCGCTGCGCGCCTCAGCGATTGCCATGATTCTTGGGATGGCGCTCGCGCCACTTGCCGCCGCCTGGGTGAATTTGCGCTTCCTTCTCCGCACCGAAAACATCATCGGCCTGGCACCGGTGTACTGGCTCATGCTGGACATGATCACAGGGAATTATGCGATGGAATACGTGAACAAGGAAGGAGCGCAAACGGCCTTCATCATCATCGCTCTCTGCACCTGCGCCTATTGGTGGGGAACCATGTCCAAACCCTGGAAACTGCCCGGGGGCTTCTTGAAAACCTGCCAGTACCGCATCAGCAGTGATGCGCTGATGCCGGTGATCCTGCTGTGTTTCTTTCTGGGCATGCTGCGTTTCGCCATTCCATGTGGATTTGATCTGCAACTCATGTTCAGCAGCGTGACTTCCGCGCGCTGGAACGCCCCTTGGACGCGCGGTTCATTGGGAGGCTGGGATGCCTTCACCGACCACCTCACCTACTTCGGTTATCTGCTCCCCACACTGGCCGTCGTCATGGCAAGACGTAAAACCTGGTATCATGGGACGACGATCATCGCCTTGCTTTGCGCGGCCATCTTTTTCCTTTTTCTGGCCCAGTCCGGGTCACGCCGCATCATCGGCGTCTGTCTGGGAGCGGCCCTGCTTTACTGGATCATGGATCAGAAGAAGATCAAACCGGTGAAAATGCTGGTGGCGGGTGCTGGACTGGTGGTTCTCGTGTGGCTGATGCAGTTGATGGTGCTGGTTCGTTCCGTCGGGCTCGATGAAGTGGGCGTGTCCAGAGCGGGAAAGGCGGCGGCTTATTCACTTCAAGGCTACCAAGTTTCAGCAGGCGGGCCTTCTGCCATTCACGTGGATGACAACATTCTCCGTCTGTCCCAGGCGGTACAACTCGTTCCCGACAAACTCGACTATGTGTATCACAAACTCATCTTGTACACGCTGGTGCGGCCTATCCCCCGCATTCTTTGGGCAAACAAACCTGAAGACCCTGGGTTTTCGCTGCAAAAACTGCTGAATTCGCAGGCGTCTCTGACCTTCACCATTATCGGCGAGCTTTGGATCAGTTGGGGTTATTTCGCGGTGATTCTCGGTGGTTGGATTTATGGGCGGCTGGCCACGCTCTCCAGCCCGCTTTTTCATGCCGCTCCCGAGACCATGGCCCCGATGTTTTATGGTTACATCACCATGACCTTGTTTGTCGGGTATCGCGCCATGGTGGAAGTGCTCTTGTTCTCGTACGCGATGATGGGCTGGTGGCTTGTTACTTGGGTGATCAGCAAGTTCCGAAGGTGAGTGGCATCAATGGGCAGACAAGCCTGCAAGGCCTGTTGTCAGAGAAGGAACAACAGCGATGACGATGAAAAAAGCACTGATCACCGGCATCACCGGGCAGGACGGCTCGTATCTGGCCGAGCTGCTGTTGCAGAAGGGCTATGAGGTTCATGGTGTGATCCGCCGCTCGTCGAGTTTTAACACGGGGCGCATTGATCACATCTACCAGGATCCGCATGTGGATGGCGCGCGGCTGATCCTGCATTTTGGCGATCTGGCGGACGCGGTGCAGATGGTGAAGCTGCTTTACGACCTGCAGCCGGATGAGATCTACAACCTGGGGGCGCAGTCGCATGTGAAGGTGTCTTTTGACATCCCGGAGTACACCGGTGACGTGGATGGACTGGGCACGCTGCGCATTCTGGAGGCGATTCGTGAGGTCGGGCTGGCGAAAAAAACGCGTTTCTACCAGGCGTCGTCGTCGGAGATGTTTGGCAAGGTGCAGGAGGTGCCGCAGACGGAGAGGACGCCGTTCTGGCCGCGCTCGCCCTACGGCTGCGCGAAGGTCTTCGCCTACTGGCTGACGGTGAACTACCGCGAGAGCTACGGCCTGCATGCCTCGAACGGCATCCTCTTCAATCACGAGAGTCCCCGGCGTGGCGAGACCTTTGTGACGCGCAAGATCACCCGTGCGGCCACGCGCATCAAAATGGGCCTGCAGGAGAAGGTTTACCTCGGCAATCTCGACGCGAAGCGCGACTGGGGCTTTGCCGGTGAGTATGTGGAGATGATGTGGCTCATGCTGCAGCAGGAGCAGCCGGATGATTATGTGGTGGCGACGAATGAAACCCACAGTGTGCGTGAGTTCTGCCAGGAGGCGTTCGGGCTGCTCGGGCTGGACTGGGAGAAGCATGTGGAGCTGGATCCGCGCTACGAGCGCCCGGCGGAGGTGGACCTGCTCATCGGCGATCCTGAGAAGGCCCGCAGGCAGCTTGGCTGGGAGCCGAGGGTGCGGTTCAAGGAACTGGTGAAAATCATGGTTGAAGCCGACCTGAAGCTCGCGGAACACGAGGCGAGGACGAAGAATCTCTGAAGCATGATGAAGCTGTTTATTTCTGGCCACACGGGCATGGTGGGAGGCGCGCTGGCGCGGCGCTTTCAAGAGGTTCCGGGTGTCACCCTGCTGACCCGCACACGCCAGGAACTCGATCTGGCCGACCAGGCGGCGGTGCAGGCGTTTTATGCCGCTGAAAAGCCGGATGCCGCGATCATAGCCGCCGGAAAGGTGGGGGGCATTCATGCCAACAGCACTTACCCGGCGGAGTTTATTTACGAGAACCTGGCCATCGCGACGAACTGCATCCACAGCGCGTGGACGTGCGGCGTGCGGCGGCTGCTTTTCCTCGGCAGCTCCTGCATCTATCCTAAACTGGCGCCGCAGCCGATGAATGAAGACAGCCTGCTTTCTTCTGCGCTGGAGCCGACCAATGAGGCCTACGCCATCGCCAAGATCGCCGGTGTGAAGATGGCGGAGTACTACCGCAAGCAGTATGGCGTCATCTATCACTCGGCCATGCCGACAAACCTGTATGGGCCGGGTGACAACTACCACCCGCAGAACTCGCACGTGATGCCCGCGCTCATCCGGCGCTTTCATGAGGCGAGGAGCCATGATCTGGCCGAGGTGCCGGCCTGGGGCACGGGCAGACCGCGCCGCGAGTTCATGCACGTGGATGATCTGGCGGATGCCTGCGCTTTTTTGCTGCGTCTTGATGATCCGCCTGACTTGGTCAATGTGGGTTATGGCAGTGACATCACCATCCGTGAGCTGGTGGAGCTGGTGGCGGAGGTCGTTGGCTATCAAGGCCGAATCGTCTGGGATGCTTCAAAGCCCGATGGCACTCCACGCAAGCTGCTGGACACCTCGCGCATCAATCAACTGGGCTGGAAGCCACGCATTTCGCTCAAGGAGGGCCTGGCCCGGACCTATCAGGCATTCCTGGAGGAACAGCGCTCCGGCAAGCTGCGCGGCTGATCCACGTGGCACTGCAATCATGAAAGTTTTATTGCTCAACCAGTGCTTCCACCCGGATCACGTCGCCACAGCGCAGCATCTGACGGATCTGGCGCTGGAACTGGTGAAACGAGGTCATCAGGTCACGGTGGTGGCCTCCTCACGCGGCTACGACGACCCCGGCATCCGCTATCCGGTGCGTGAAACATGGCGCGGCATCGACATCCGCCGGATCTGGACGCCGGGGCTCGGCAAAAAGGCCAAGTGGCGGCGGCTGGTCGATTTCGCGATGTTCTGGGGGAATGCGAAGCGCATTCTCTTTTTTTTACCCCGGCAGGACGTGACCGTGTGCCTGACCTCGCCACCGCTGATCTCCACGCTCGGCACCATCGTGGCGAAGCTCAAAGGCGGAGCGGTGGTGCCGTGGGTGATGGATTTGAATCCCGATGAAGCGGTGGCGGCAGGATGGCTGAAGGCGGGCGGTTTCGCCGAGCGCACACTGACGTTCATCCAGAACTGGAGCTTCCACCGCGCGTCACGCATCATCGCGCTGGACCGCTTCATGGCGGAGCGCTTGAAGGCGAAAGGCGTGAGCGGGGAGGTCATCCACGTCGATGCTCCATGGTCGCACGATCAGGCGATTCGTTATGACGCCGCCGCACGTGACGCGTTTCGAGCGGATCATGGTCTCACGGACAAGTTCGTCGTGATGTATTCCGGCAATCACAGTCCATGCCATCCGCTGGACAGCGTTTTGGCGGCGGCGGACGAGATGAAATCCAATGAGCGTCTGCATTTCCTGTTTGTCGGGGGCGGCAGTGAGTTCAAGAAGGTGCAGGCTTTTGCAAAAGAGAAGGCGCTGAACAACATCACCTGCCTGCCGTATCAGCCGATGGAAAAACTCTCCGGATCGCTCTCTGCGGCCGACCTGCATCTTGTGGTGATGGGCGATGCGTTCGTGGGCCTCGTGCATCCATGCAAAATCTACAACATCCTCACGCTGGGCATTCCGTTCCTCTTCATCGGGCCGGATCAAAGCCATGGGGCCGATCTGGCGCGGCGCTTGAATGACCCCACGCATGGGCGCGTGGCGCGGAATGGTGATCGCGCAGAAATCGTGAAACAAATCCGCGCGGCGATGGCTCGTGGCCCCGGGCCGGTGAACGAGGCCGCCAGAGCGCTCGGCGCGGAATTTTCCCATGCGGTGCTGTGTTCGCGGCTGGCTCAAATCATTGAGCAGGCCGCAGCAGGCGCTTGATCAGCTCGTAGCTGGCGAAGCGTTCGGTGTCGGGGAAGTCGTGGTCGGAGGCGGGATGGACGATTTGCAGGTGTGACTCCGCCTGATGCAGCTTGAACAATGGCAGAGCTGCGCCTGCGATGCGGTCCACGCTCTGCCAGCGGAAGTTGGCATCCTTGAGCGGGGCGTTCACATAGACATGACGCGGGGCGAGGCAGGCGATGAGCTCGTAATGATCCCATGGCACGTCCTGCGGGCGGCCGAGGTAATCCTGCATGCGCATCATGTAGCGCTCTTGCACGTAGCCTTTGATGTTGCCGTCGTAGTAGTCGAGCAGCGAGTCGAAGCCGCAGCTTGAGACGATGACCTTCAGGCGTTCGTCGAACACGGCGGTGAAGATCGAGTTATGACCACCGAGCGAGTGGCCGATGGTGGCAAAGCCGCGTGAACTGTCCACGAAGGGCAGTGATTCGAGGTAGTCGAGCCCGCGGATGTTGTCCCAGATGGCCTTCATCGTGCCGCTGGGCATCTTCAAGGCTTTCAAATCCGGCTGGTAGTCGGCGAGGAGCGGATAGCTCGGCGCGAGCGTCACAAAGCCGAGTTCGGCGAGTTCGGCCGCATACTGGCGGTGCGGTTTTCCGCCGAGCCCCACGACGACCTTGTGGCCGATCTTGTTCTCGGTGGGGTGCAGGCAGAGCACGGCGGGTGTTTTGGCTCCAGCGAGCGCTTCTTTCGGAATGCAGAGGTAGGCAGGCACCTTGCCACCGGGCTGCGAGGTGTAGGTGATGAGCCGGCGCACGTAGCTGCCGCAATCGACCTCCTCAAGGATCTGCGGATCGAGCGCGCAGCGCATCTCCGGGCCGGGCAGGGGACCGGCGATCTGCTGGAAACCTGCCAGTGCTTCCTTGCGACGGCTTTCCCACTCGGCGGCGGTCCTGGCGATCTTCTTCGTGCCGTCGGCGGCTTTGTATTCCAGCAGGTTCGTGCGGCTCAGGCCACGGATCGGCGGAATGTCGGCAGCCAGGATGGAAATCGGGAGGATGAGGGCAAAAAGAACGCGGCGCATGGGAAACATACGCCGCGTCAGAACTGAATGTTGTTCCGGCGGGTCAATCATCGCTGCGCTGTCCGCCCAGCATGTGCATGACGTAATAAAGGAAGGTTCCGAGGGCGCTGATGAAGGCCGCGACGTAGGTCAGGGCGGCGGCGTCGAGCACCTTGCCCATCGCCGCCGTTTCAGCACCGGGAGCCACGGCACCGGTGTGGGCCAGAATGCGCTTGGCACGGGCGGTGGCATCAAATTCAACCGGCAGCGTGACAAGCTGGAAGAGCATCACCACGCCAAAGCAGAGGGCGAGGACCGGGATGGCGATCTTGGGCGCGATGTAGAGCAGGCCCATGCCGACAAAAGGAATGATGCTGCCGACCACGGTGGTGATGCCCACGGCGGCCATGCGCCACTGCAGCGGCGCGTAGAGTTGCTTGTGCTGGATCGCGTGGCCGCATTCATGCGCCGCCACGCCGAGCGCGGCGACGTTGGTGCCGTGATAGTTCTCCTCACAGAGCACCAGCCGCTTGTTGGTCGGATCATAATGGTCGCTCAACAGGCCGTGGGTGGAATGGATGGTCACGTCGTGGATGCCATTGAGGTCGAGAATGCGCTGCGCGACCTCTGCCCCGGACATGCCGGAACTGGCCGGCACCTGGGAGTAGCGCGCGTAGGCTCCCTTCACTCGCCAGGAGGCGAAGAGGGAGAGGGCCATCGTGCCTAGAAATAGAAGGAGGTAGAGCGGATCAATGATCATAAGTTGTTGGGTTTGTCATTTCATACGCGTCAATCTGCGCATGGGAAGCATGGACACGTTGCAAAACCGCGCGGACTTTGTCACACAAAATCCCGTGTTGCTTCCCCACCGGCCTGCGATTGAATCCCTCCAATGGAATCCACCCCGCCCGCCTCCCCCGTTCCTCCGCCATCAGCCGCTGATGCTCCGGCACCCATCGTATGTCGTGTCACGCGCTGGTATTTCCGCCGCATGGGCATGCTCGCCGGGCTGCTGCTCGTGTTCGGGCTGGTGTTTCTCTACGACGGTGTCTGGGGCTACCCCAAGGTGCTGGCCATGGCGAAGAAGAAAGAGTGGTTCACCACCGAGTTCCTGCCGTCCTTTGACACGGCCAAAAAAGAGGGCCGCTTGGAGCTGTGGATCGCCGATGCGAAGGCCAAGGGACTCCCGACCGGCACCGAGGGCGAGCCGCCCAGGTGGGTGAGTTTTGCGGCACAGAATGGCTGGGATGAAGATCCGAAGCTCTACAGCGACCGCGAGATCGCCGAGCAGTTTTGGTTTGCCTACGGCTGCTTCGCCGGGGCGGTGATTGCGGGCATCGTGGTGCTGCGCAATCGCGGCAAGGTGCTGCGCGGTGAGGCAGACCACTGGGTGACACCCGAGGGCCTGCAGATCCCTTACGCGCAGGTCTTCCGTGTCGATAAACGCAAATGGGAGCACAAGGGCCTCGCCTACGCGTGGTATCGCACGAATGGCACGGTTGAAAAGCGCGCCGTGATCGATGACTTGAAGTTTGGCGGAGCCGACAAGATTCTGGAGCGTCTGCTCAGCCGTTTCAGCGGCGACTTGATCGAAAAGATCAGCGAACCCGGCAGTGGTGAATCCTCACCCGAGGAACTTCAGCCATGACGTTGTTTTGCATCGTTTGAAAAAGGCCGGATTTTCCCCTTGCCAAAGCAAAGGCAGCCGCTAAAGCTCCGCCCCATCTCACCACCCCCTATCTATGGCAGAAAACATCACAGAAAAAGTCAGAGACATCATCGTTGAACAACTCGGCGTGAACCCCGAGCAGGTCACCCCCGAAGCAAAGTTCATCGAAGACCTCGGCGCCGACTCCCTCGACACGGTCGAGCTGGTGATGGCCTTCGAGGAAGAGTTCGGCATCGACGTTCCTGACGAGGAGGCTGAGAAGCTTCAGTCCGTGGGCGACGTCGTTCGCTACGTCGAAGAAAACGCCGAGTAATCCTCGCTCATCAACCCATTTCAAAGAAGCCAGATGGTCATCCATCTGGCTTTTTTGTTGGTGGTGCTCACTTCTCCAGTTTCTTCAGCGCCGCGGTGACATTGCCGACGGTGAGCAATTCATCGAGGATGAAAGGTTCCTCCACGCCGGGGATGTAAAGGACGTTCACCGGCACGGCGCGTTTGCCGAGCGCTTCGAGGGCGAGGCGGATGGTTTCGTTTTCGTCCGACCAGTCGGCCTTGAGCGTGGCGACTTTGTGCTGCTTGAACAGGGCACGCAGCCCGGCGTCGGCATAGACGCGTTTGTTGACCTGGCAGGTCAAGCACCAGGAGGCGGTGAAGTCGATGTACACGGGCTGTTTGGCAGCACGCAACGTGTTGACTTTCTCGGGTGACCAGACGTCCCAGATCAGCCTGTCAGGGTCTTGTGGATTGGCCACTTCGGCGGAATGGCTGCGAGTGGCCGAGGCTTCCGGCATGCCCAGCCACAATGCGCTACCAATCGTCAGAAGCGTCAGCAAGCGAGCGATGTTCTGTGTGCGCGCAGGTTTGTGAGGCAGTGCCCAGCGGCCGTAGATCCAACAGCCGAGTGCAATCAGGACAAGGCTGAGGATGGCAAACAGCACTGGCAGACCTTCAATTTTGTTGGTTAGCACATATAACATAAAGCCCGCTGTGCCGAACAGCAGGAAGGACATGCCCTGCTTGAAGCTTTCCATCCACGCTCCAGGCCGTGGCAGGGCTGAGATGAGACCGGGGAAGACGGAGAGCAGCAGAAACGGGCTGGCGAGTCCGAGTCCGATCAACGTGAAGATCAGCATCGAATAAGAGGGGGGCAGCGCGAGCGTGGCACCCAGAGCTGTGCCCAGGAACGGCGCGGAGCATGGCGTGGCGACCACCGTGGCCAGCAATCCGGAGAAAAACGAGCCGCCGAGGCCGCTCTTCGACTGCAAACCCGTGCCGACGCCAATGGCGGAGGTGCCGATCTCGAACAAGCCCGCCATGTTAAGCGCAAAGATGAGGAAGAAAGCGGCGAGGAAAAAATTGAAGCTCGCGGATTGAAGCTGTGAACCCCAGCCTTTGTTCAACGCGATGGCCAGGCCGCCCAGCACCCAGAACGAGAGCAAAATGCCAACGGTGTACATCAAACCGTGCAGCACGACCTTGCGGCGGTCTTCACCCGCCTGCTGCACCACGCTGGTGACCTTGATGCCGAGCACCGGGAAGACGCAGGGCATGATGTTGAGGATCAAACCGCCGATGAAGGCGTAGAGCAGCAGTTGCGCGAAGGGCAGGGGAGTTTTTTTTTCTGGCGGGGCCGATGCGCCGCCAAAAACAGCGGCATGCTTGGCATCTGCTTCGGCAGCGGAGGCGATGCGCAGGGTGAGCGCGACTTCCTTCACGAAAGGCATGCAGCTTTTAGGATCGCACACCAGCGCATCCACTTTGACCTTCAACTCTACGCTGCTGCCGACGGCGGCGTTGGCCGGCGGGGTGATCGTCACAGGCAGGTGTACCGTGCCGTCATAACCTTCGCTCATCGCTCCGTCGGTGGAGGTCACCTTGTGAGTGGCAGGCCAGGGCAATTCTTCCACCTTCCAACCTTCCGGCAGCGTCCAGATCAGCTTCGTGGGCTTGCCGATGATTTCTGGCGGCAGAACTTTGCCGTATGTGTGCGAATCCTTGGCATGCACGAGTTTGACGGCCGCTTGGAACGGCTGGCCCGGTGCCGCAGCGGTCACCGCGGTGATCAATTCCGCCGTCACCAGCGGTTGCTTTGGCGCATCGTCTCCGCCGATGCTGAAAGACTGGGCGTTCGAGATGGCGGCGGCGAGCAACCAGACGGCGAGTGACAGGAAACGGCTTCGATTCATGAGGTTGGAAAAAGAATACGGATACGAGAACGCCGCGCGCGGTTTATTCCCATCACGCGGCGATCCAAGGCTGAGCTTTCAAGCGCGGATCAACCCAGCGTCTTGTGCGTGCCGTCGCAGAAGGGCGGGTTCTTGGTCTGCTTGCAGTTGCACAGCCATACCTTCTTCGCCTCAGGCAGCGTAAACTTCTTCGGGCCGAGGCCCGTGCCTTTGTGACTGCCGTCGCAGCTTGGTTGATGGCCGCTCAGACCGCAGGCGCACCACCAGTGGTCTCCAGCGGGCAGTTCGACGGCGACGGGTTGTTTGTCGTGAATTTTTGGGAGTGTTTCCATGAGCACGAGTTTGGCAGGGATGAGAGAAGCGTCAAGGAGGTCAAGGCTGCGCAGTCAAGGTGATCAAAGAGGTGATGGGGTGTGTCTTGGCCATACCTTGACAAATCTTTGACTACTTGACCTGTCCCAAGATTTCCCGCGCCAAACCGGGTCCGCGATAGACGAGGCCACTGTACACCTGCACCAAGGCCGCGCCGAGTTTCATTTTCTCAAGCGCATCAGCGCCGTTTAGAATGCCACCAACGCCAATGAGGGGAATCTGATCCTGCAACAGCATGCGGAAGGCCTGCAGCACAAGATTGGAGCGTTCGCGTACCGGAGCACCGCTCAAGCCGCCGGTTTCCTGCGCCAGGGCGTGGCCGGTGACAGCGTCGCGATCTATGGTGGTGTTGGTGGCGATGACACCGTCGATGTGCTGCTCGTTGAAGACGCGGGCGAGCGCCTCGACCTGCATGTCATTGAGATCGGGGGCGATCTTGACGAGCAGCGGCACCGTTTTGCCATGTTCCATTTTCAATGCGGCCTGCTCTTTCTTCAGTTCCGCGATCAACTGACGCACCGCGCCTTCGGCCTGAAGATCACGCAGCCCCTTCGTATTGGGCGAGGAGATGTTCACCGCGATGTAATCGGCGACGGGATAGGCGGCTTTGAGGCAGTGGAGATAGTCATTCACCGCGTCTTCATTGGGCGTGTCGAAGTTCTTGCCGATGTTCACGCCGACCACCGCCTTGGTGCGTCGATGCTGAAGTTTTTTCACCGCCGAGTGGATGCCGGGATTGTTGAAGCCCATGCGGTTGATCAGCGCCTCATGCTCCGGCAGGCGGAACAGGCGCGGTTTGGGATTGCCCGGCTGCGGACGCGGTGTGAGCGTACCGACCTCGACAAAGCCGAAGCCGAGCGCGCCCCAGGCATCCACAGCACTGGCAGATTTGTCCATGCCGGCGGCAAGGCCCAGCACATTGGGAAACGTGAGTCCCATCACGATGCGTGGCTGCTGTGGAGTGGTGACAACCGTTTTCAGCATGCCGAGGCGATGCGCGATGACCATCATCTTCACCGTGAGTGTGTGCGCTCGTTCCGCATCGAGGCGGAACAGCCACGGTTTCATCACGGGATAAAATTTTTCGATCAAGGTCATGGGTCAGGAGGGAAGAATCGCTTTCACCGCGGCGGCCACGGCATTGCCAAGCCGCGCATGCGCCGCCGCATCCAGATGGATGCCGTCGCTGCCGGGTTCGATCAGCGTTTGCGTGTTCAGATAACCGCAACCGAGGGATGCGGCGAGGGCTTCATAATGTTTCGGCAGCTTGCGGCTGTCTTTTTGTGCATTGGGGAATTTCGCGGCGATGTCTGGCAGATGCAGTTGGTCGCCGATGGCCGGCGGGCACAGGAGGAGCAGTTTCGGCGGCCTGTTCATGATTCCGGCGTCGCTGCTCAAAATCATCTGCGCCAGCACTTTGACCCCTGTCGCGATTTCACCGGGTGAAACACCGAAGACGTTCTTCAGGTCATTCGTGCCGAGCATCAGCACCACGAGATCGAGCGGTTTGTGCGATTCGAGGATCGCCGGCAGCACGGCCTTGCCGTTGCGCACGGCGGCAAAAGGGTCGTCATGCACCGTCGTGCGGCCGTTTTGACCCTCCTCGACCACGCGGAAGGCGGAACCGAGTTCACGGGCCAAAATGCCGGTCCAGCGCACGGCGTAAGGGTGGCGTTCGGGGAAGGGAGCGGTGATGCTTTCGGGGACAAAGCCCCAGGTGTTGGAGTCGCCAAAGCAGAGAACGGTTTTCATCAGGGACGCATGATGCCGTTCATCCACGCGGGGGCAACTGCTCTCCGCTCCTGTTCACAGCGGGCCGAAACCCTGTGTAAAACTGCTAAATTCCAGCTTGCGCGAGATTACGCCTGTGTTAGACATCACGCCCCCCGCCCAAAAGCGGGGTTTTGAGTTCCCCCAGACTCACCCCTTTTATCCTCCTAGTATGCGCGTCCGTACCTCCGTTAAACCCCTCTGCGAACTTTGCCGCGTGATCCGCCGCAAAGGTGTTGTCCGTGTTGTCTGCAAAAACCCACGCCACAAACAGCGTCAGGGTTGATCCACTTTTTCCACCACATCTAATACTGCATTATGGCCCGCCTGCTTGGAGTCGAAATCCCGAACGAAAAGAAGATCGAATACTCGTTGCCCTATATCTACGGCATCGGTCTTCCCCTCAGCCGCAAAGTTCTTGCCGCCACCAACATCGACCCGAACATCCGGGCAGGTGAGCTGAGCGACGAGCAGATCACCGCCATCACCCAGACCATTCAGGGGATGAAGATCGCGATCGAAGGTGACCTTCGCCGTGAGCTTCAGATGCACATGAAGCGCATTCTCGGCATCAACTGCTACCGCGCTCATCGTCATCGCCGTGGACTTCCCGTGCGCGGTCAGCGCACCCACACCAACGCCCGCACACGCAAAGGACCGCGCAAGACGGTCGGTGCCCAGAAGGCCAAGTAATCCGCATTTTAGCAACGTCCCCGTCTATACATCATGGCTGAAGAAACGATCCCCACCGCACCCGCAGCAGCTCCCGCTCCTGCAGCGCCTGCCGCACCCGCTAATCCTGCCGCACCCGCAGACCAGCGTCCTTCCAACAGCGGTGACAAGCAGGTCTCTCAGAGCGTCTGGCTCGAAATCGGTGGCGAGGCTGCCGAGCAGAAGATCGTCAAAGCCAAGGGTTCCAAGAACGTGCCTTCCGGCATTGTTCACGTTTACGCCACCTTTAACAATACCATCGTCACCATCACGGATCGCGCCGGTGGCGTCATTGGTTGGTCCACCGCCGGCAAGATGGGCTTCCGTGGTTCCCGCAAAGGCACCGCTTACGCTGCCCAGGTCGTCGCTCAGGATGCCTGCCGTCAGGCGATGGGACATGGCCTCCGCGAGGCTGAAGTTCGCCTTCGTGGCCCCGGCTCCGGTCGTGAGTCCGCCGTGCGTGCCGTGCAGGCCCTCGGTGTCGAAGTTAGCATCATCAAGGATGTGACTCCTGTGCCGCATAACGGCTGCCGTCCGCCCAAAGCCCGCCGCGTCTAATTTTTTCCAGCCCCTTTTCTACCACACACTATGGCTCGCTACACTGGTCCCCGCGAAAAAATCTGCCGCCGCTTTGGCGTCGCGCTTTTCGGCCCTTCCAAAGCTCTCGAAACCCGCAACTTTCCGCCGGGACAGCACGGTGCTCGCAACACCCGCCGCAAGACCTCCGAATACGGCACCGCTCTCGCTGAGAAGCAGAAGCTGCGTTATCAATACGGCCTCATGGAGAAGCAGTTCCGCCGCTTCTTCGCCGAGGCCCAGCGCCGCAAGGGCGTGACCGGTGAAAACCTCCTGCAGATGCTCGAACTGCGCCTCGACAACGTCGTGTATCGCATGGGCTTCGCCAACACCCGCTTCGCCTCCCGCCAACTCGTCAGCCACCGCCACATCACCGTGAATGGCAAGGTCGTGAACATCGCCAGCTACCAGTGCAAGCC
>CAMCWM010000136.1 GCA_945882215.1 Akkermansia muciniphila
CCGAGACCGTTCGACGCCAGCAGGCCGAAAAAATACGCCGCCGAGAAGATGAGCACGCGTGGATCACACAACGCCTGCCACACTGTCGGTTTGCGCTTCTGCACGGCCTCACGCGCCATGCGTTCGCGCTCCAACTCGGCTACGAGCCAGGCCTTCTCATCTTCCGGCAGCCACTTCGCATCCGCTGGCCGTTCCGTGAGGAAAAACCAGCTCGTGATGCCCAGCACGACCGCCGGCATTCCTTCCAGGATGAACAACCAGCGCCATCCCTCCAGCCCCAGCCAGTCCAGCTTGAGCAACGCGCCGGAAACCGGCCCACCGACCACCATCGCCAGTGAAATGGCCGACATGAACAGCGCCACCGCCTTCCCGCGATCCGCCGCGCGGAACCAGTGCCCGAGATACACGATCATCGCCGGAAAAAAGCCCGCCTCCGCCGCGCCGATGAGGAAACGCAGCCAGTAAAACTGCTGCGCGTTTTGAATGAAGCCCATCGCCGACGCCAGCACGCCCCAGGTGATCATGATCCGGCACACCAGCACCCGCACGCCCCAGCGCTGCGCGATCACCGCCCCCGGCACTTCCAGCAAGAAATACCCCACAAAGAAAATCCCCGCGCCCAACCCATACATCTCCGCCGTGAACCCCAGGTCCGCCGTCATCTCCAGCGCCGCATAGCTCACATTCACCCGGTCCAGATACGCCACCACATACAGCAGGATCAAATACGGCATCAACCGCCCCATGACCCGGTTGCGGACACGGATGGCGAGATCAGGAGTGGTTGGGGTCACGATGTAAGGTGCAAGGTGAATTTAAGTGGCATTCGATTCATCGCGTTCTCCTGCCTCCATGGTGTTGGTTCACGGAACAAACTGCAACGCGAACAAATCAGCCTTCTGCATGGCAAAACGCAGCCGCACGGGCTTCCCGGCGAGTGTGGCAAGGCTGCCGCCTTTCCAGGTGACGGCTTGATCAATGAGATCGCCTTTCAGGGGCGTGCAGTCATCAAGCGCGAAACCTGGAATGGCTTTGCCAGCCTCGTCTTGCACCTCCACACGCGTCTCGCCTTGGCTGAGCAGATTCAGCGTGAGTTTCGTTCCATCAAAGGTCAGCGGCTTGGTGATGAGTTCGCCTTTCTCAGCGGAAGCGGAGACAAAACCATCCACGCGAAAGGTGAAGCGGCGGATGCGGCTGCCGGGGCCTTGGTAGTAGGCTTCGCTGGCATAGACGCTGAGTTCGTTCGGCTTTTCGGGCAGCGAGAGCACGCCGATGGTCATGTAGTTGCTGCGGTTCCAGTCGCGATCCTTCGGCGCGGTGATGGGGATGAGCGGCTCCTCCCAGCGCTTGAAGTTCACGCCATCGCGGCTGGTCATCAGCACGGGCTCGACCTGCGATCCCTTCGGCTGATAGCGCGTGGGAAAGCCAAGCAACAGGTGCGGTGTGCGCGCATACGGACGCACGGCATTCGTGTAAAGCTGCACGGTGGGCGCAGCCTTGCCGTAGGCGAGATCGGCCTGATTTTCCCAGGTGAGGAAGTCCTTCGAAGTCGCTGTGCGGATGGCGCGGACGCCAGCGGGCTTCCAGCCGCGCTCATCGGTATAACCGCCGGTGAAGTAACGCCAGTAGGCGCGGTAGGCCCCGAGTTCGTTGTCAAAGAACGCGGTGTTTTGGGAATCAAACGAGCCCGCAGTGATCACCGGCTTGTCACGCATCAACGACCAGCGGAGTCCGTCGGCGGAGTGGTAGGCTTGCAGGGCTGGGTTCTTTTTGCGCTCAACGTCATTGCCCATGGTTGCCAAGGCTTTGAAGCGAGACTCCGGTGGGCAGTTCGGGTTCGTGTCGAGAAAGGGGGCAAAGGTGCCGCAGCCATCGCCCATGTGCGTGATGTTGTTGTCCTTCGATCCATCGAACTCAAACAGCCCCAGCTTCGGCTTCGTCCAGGCGATGCCATCGCGGCTCTCCGCGTAGCAGGTCACGCCTGACTGACTTGGTCGCCCGCCTTTCTCTCCATGGTGCGAGCCTCGGTAGTAGCAGCGGTAGAGATCACCATCCTGAAGCAGCGTGAAGTAGCCCGAGGTGTTCCCCTCCCAAGGCGCATCACACACCAGCGCCACATCCTGAGCCTGCGGCTTGTGCATTTTCAAAACCACGCCGGATTTCGACTCAATGAGATGCTCGTCCACGAACAACTCACGCTGCTGCCCGAGATCAATCGTTTCTCCATAAACGACAGTGGCAAGCAGGATCAGCAGAGCTGGAATTCTCATGGCTCTTCAACGTCGAAATCCGAGAACAACACACACCAATTCCAAAGCGGATAAGCCTGCCCGGCGCGAGTGCCGTAGGTGGCATCGCCAAAGGTGTAAACGGACTTCTCGGGGTCCGAATCACGCAGATTGCCATAGCTGAAGGGCCGCTGCGCCACGACAGCCTGGCCCAGGGCAAACGGCGTTCCATTGCGCAGTTCACGCGGCTCGTAGCGCAGCACGCTGACACCCTTTTCCTCGCGCACGCTGCGGATCGGCACGCGTGTGTTTGTGCCGGAGGTGTTCGTCACAAAAAAGGCTCCTTCATCCGACAACGGCTTCAGTTCCTTGGCAAAACTTCGTGTCAGCACCAATTCCTCATCGCCATTTCCCGCTTTTTGGATCGCCGCAATCGTGCCCAGCGCCGCCGCGAATGGATAGCCATAGCTCACACGGCATTTCTCACCCGCTGGCAGTGATTTGGTAAAACGAAGCCGCACACTCGTCGGTGAAGCAATCTCCACCGCCTTCAGCGTGACACCATGCACACGAAATCCTGCCAACGAACTGAAACCACCTTCCACCGCCGACTCCTGCCTCGCGAGAAAAGTCGTGTCGATCACCAACGGCGGTCGCGGGACCGTGAACTCGATCACGACACTATCGCGCTTCGCCTCAAGCATGGCCTTCCTCGGGCGCAAAGGCTGCCAGTCCTCTTTTTCATGCAACACACGGTGCATCACCTTCCCGACCTGCTCGCCCCACCAGCGCTCGCCATCGGCAGCGAGGTGGATCGCATCACCGTGACGACCGGGCGGATAGAAGCTGTTGATAGCACTCGGCACCGCGTAGTGCGGTCCCACGAGGTAAATCGACTCATCCGCATCCGCCGCCATGAGCTGCGCCTCACCCGCCGGACCGAGCGTTTGATACGTGAACAACGGCAACTCGCCTTTTTGCCTCGTGATCGCGCACAAATCCGCCGACCACTGCCGCCGATACGCGATGAGTTGGTCGCGATACCAGGCCAGACCCTCCGGGCGCGGCATCTCCGCATCCCAACGCGTCGGCACGATGCCACCGGTCGGCCCGCCATTCCCCTCGCCCTGCATCCAGTAGAGCGACTCGATGCGAAAACGCGCCCCACGGCTCCTCGTCTGCGCCACCGCCCGCCGCGCATCATCCAGACTCGTCTTGTAATACCCGCCCCCATGCCGTCGAGACTCCGGCGTGCGTTCATCCACCGACAAATCGGCACTCGAAAGCTCCTGAATCTGCCTCCCGCCCTGCCCCGCGCATGCGACGAGGTAATTCGCGGGGAGCTTCTGCTGTGCAGAGAGGTGATCCGCCATCCCATTCGCCACCGTCTCACCAAGTCCGCCATTCACTGTCGCCCGCAGCGGCACAAGCCGAAACGACTCATCAGGCCTCCTCTCCGGCGTCGCTGAGTTGTCCTTCGCCAACCACGTCCGAACGCTACGCTGAAACATCAGATTGCCCCACTTTGAGCCCTCGGAGGAAACCACCGGCAGCGACTCCGAGCCATCGCAAAGCGATTGTCCCATCATCCAGATGCCGGTGATGTCCGGCTCAGCGGCCAGGGCCGATCCAAGCAATAGAGGGAATATAGCGAACGCCTTCATGATGGATTCTGAGGCGGCTTCAACAAACCCAGCGCCTCCAAGGCGGCGAGTCTCGCGGCACGGCTGCCAAACGCAAAATGCACGTCGATCGGGTATGCCACGTTGGATCTGCTGATGATCTCTGGGGCACCAGCATCAGGCCCGATTCATGGCCGAAACGGGCGAGCGCGCGTATTTTCTGCCCTGCTGGATCGTTCGAATCGCCGCCTGCGTGATGGGCCCCTGCGTCCGCAATTGCTGCCGCCGCGCTTCGGAGAAGCACGCTCTGACCTCTTGATAAGGCTTGAGTTTCTCTGTCGGTGTCTGGGGCATGTGGTTGTTCCAACTTGGACCGGATTGTGTCCCCCAGCGTTTGATGCCGCAAGTAGAAATACCCGACGAGACTTGGCGGAAGGTTTTCAACGATTGGATCCAAACGCCTCAGCAGCACCTCCTGCATCGCTGTCGTTGGTTACAGGCAAAGCAGGACGATTTTGATCATGGTTGAAGCATTTTGCCTTTCACGGAGCTGAACTCGCCGCTGCCAGGCTCAAACGGATGTTTCTCGATGAAGCCTTTCGGCAAATGCACGCCGAGGCCCGGTGTGTCGGCGAGCTTGATGCGGCCGTTTTCGAGCACGGGCGGCTCGATCCACAGCTCGGTCATCAAAGGCGCGACGATGTGCGTGTTCAGCTCGGGGCGCGTGGGATTGTAGGCGGCCATCTCGCAGACGGCGGTGTTTCGTGAGGCAAAGGCCGCGTGGAGATTCGCCGCGGCTCCGGGCGTGGCGCTCCAGGCGTGCGTGGCGATGTTCACGCCCTGCAGCTCGCACAGTCGCGCGATCTTGATGAAGTTCATCATGCCGCCCATGAAGGACGCGTCGAGCTGCGCGAGTGCGAAGGGTTTGTGCTCCAGCCAGTCGCGCCATTCTTCGAGGCTGGTGAGCGTCTCGCCACCTGCGACGGGGATGGTCGTGGATCGGCGCAGCTCGGCATAGGCGCGCATGTCGGTGTAAGGCAGCGCCTCCTCGAAAAAGCCGATGGGATAGGCCTCCAGCGCCTGCAAAACAAACTTCGCCGTGGCAAGATCCCAGATGTGATCCGCCTCGCCGAGGAAGTCCATGTGCGCGTCGAGATTGAGCTGAAACGAGTCGCCAAATCGCTGCCGCAGAAACTCGACTTTGCTCACCTCCACGTCCCGCGCCTCCTGCGGCGTGCGCGAGGCCACGATGGGATGCCCTGGGCGATACAAGCCCGCGCCGAGCTTCACCGCCGTGAAGCCGAGGCTCAAATACTGCGCCACTTTTCCCTCCAGCTCACCGCGATCATGCGGGCTGGTGCCGCCTGTGGCATAACAAGGAAGCGTGTCATGACATCGCCCGCCGAGCAGCTCATACACCGGCACGCCGAGCATCTTGCCTTTGAGATCGAGTAACGCCGCCTCGATGCCGCTGAGCACGATGGAGCCAAGGCCCACTCTCGCCCAAAACTTCCCCGCTGTGAACATGCGACGGCTCAGCACATCCACATCCAGCGGCGACTGGCCCACGAGGATCGGCTCATAAAACTCCACGATGCCCGGCACCATCTCCGGCACGAAGTAACCCGCATACGTTTCACCAAGGCCTGTCAGCTCCGTGTCTGTCTCGATCACGATGAATGCCGCCGAGCGTCGCACGCGTGATTTCATGAAAACATCCCGCTGCGGCGCGGTGGAAAGAATAGTGCGGACTTTGGTGATTTTCATTGGAGGTCGTCAGGTGGGATGACATTCAGCAAAGGCTCGCCCGCGACGAAACGGCAGGCGTTTTGACGGAAGATGTTCAGCAAGCCCGCGCTGTAGTTCGGCGAGAACGAGGTGCCTGAAATGTGCGGAGTGAGGATGACATGCGGAAAGCTCCACAGCGGATGCTCCGGCGGCAGCGGATACGAATAATGCGTGTCCAAAGCCGCGCCGCCGAGATGACCGTCACGCGGCACCGCGAGCAGCGCTGCTTCTTGAATGAGCGGGCCGCGCGCGGGATTCAAAACAAACACACCCTTGGGCAGCATGCGCAGTTCGGCCTCGCCGATGAGGCCATCCGTCACCTTCGTCAGCGGCAGCGCGAGGATGAGAAAATCCAGCCCGCTCAAAAACGCCGTTTTCTCCGCCTCGGTGAAGTAACGATCCGGCAGCGAGCCATCCAGATCGCCCGTGCCCTCGATGAACGTCGAGTCCGCCCGCGACTTCATGCCCGAGCGTGTCAGCACATGCACCGTCATGCTCATGGCCTTCGCCAGCCGCGCCGTCTCGCGGCCAATGCCGCCGTAGCCCCAGATGCCCACCGTTTTGCCACGCACCTCGCCCGTGAACTGCGCCGAGCGCTCCCAGATGCCCGCATCCTGATGACGGATCAGCGTGCGCACATCCCGCACGAGATTGATCATCATCGCGATGTTCCATTCCGCGATGGGACAATCAAAAATGCCGCGAGCATTCGTCACCACGACACCGCGCTCACCCAGCCGATGCGAAAACAAGTGCGAGAAGCCCGCCGACTCGATCTGCAACCAGCGCAGGTTCTTGAAGGTTGCGATATTCGGCGGGGCATGAGTGCAAAACATCACCTCGACCTTGTCCGCTTCGTCTTCCGGCCACGGAGCATCAGCGGGCAGTCCGCGCAGCACTCGCACTTCGAGTTCGTAGATGTCAGGCTCCGCCGTGGCGAATGGCAGCGCGGTGGTGAGGCAGAGCGGCTTCATGGCAGCCAGTGGGGGAGAGTTTGACGAAGCAGTGCGAGGTAGCGGTCGAAACGCTCGACGCTCACGCCTTCATACGGCGGCAGCAGGCGCAGGGGAAACTGGGCATCGTGAACGCGGCAGAAGAGCTTGTCGAAAGCGCCGTCCATGTGCGCGGTGCTACCGACAGCCTCTTTGAAGGCGGCGATGAGGCCATCAAAGTCACGGGCGATGGCAGCAAGCTGCGCAGCATCTTGTCCGCGACCAGCGCGGAAGTAATCGCTCGCGCGAGCAAAGTTCGTCGAGGTGAAGGAAATGAGGAAACCGCATTCGCCCATGAGCGCGGCTTTGGCGAAACCGCCCTCGGTGATGAAATGCTGAAGTTGCGGCGCGTCCTTCATGAGGCTGGTGAGCCGCGCCTCGTCCGCCGTGCTGTTCTTCGTCGCGACGAGGTTTGGATACAACTCGGCGAGGTGGCCATATTCCTCTCCAGTGACGATTCGTCCGGTGCGCATGAGATTGTAATGCAAAAACTCGCAGTCTGGAAAACGTCCGCAGGTCTCGCGGAAGAAGGTCTTCAGCTCCACATCGTTCAAAACGCCCCAACTCGGCAGACTGAGCTGAAACCGCCTCGCCCCCATGTCGTGTACCCGCTCGATGCGTTCGATCACTGTCGGCAGCGACTGGCTGATGAGACCCACCATGCCCTGAATGTCCTCGCCTCTCGTTTCATCGAGAAACACCCGCGTGATCTCATCAAACTGCCTCTCCGTGACCGCGTAGCCCTCACCCGCCGTGCCGAAGATGTAGAGATCACGAATCCCGCAGGCGATCTGATGCCGCACACTCCGGCGGAAGATGTCCTCCTCGAACTCAAAGCGTTCGTTCCACGGCACGCAGCAGGTGGCGAGGATGCAGGGGCGGTAGCGTTTCATCGGGGAGGGCATGATGAGTTTATTTGTCCTGTGCATTGTGCTGTTCGATTAACGCTCCAGCCAGCCTCTTGCTTCTGGTTCTGTGAGAAGACCAAATTTTGTGAACCGAGACAACTGTGGCGCCTCGGGCGATTTATCGGACATCCAGGTCGAAATCCGAGAACAACACACAGCCGTTCCACAGTGGACGCTCGCCCTGCATCCAATAGACAGCTCTCACTTCAAGGCTCGCTCCTGTTGCCCTACCCTGCTCCATTGCCCGCCGCGCATCATCCAGAATCGTTTTGTCATACCCGCCCCGCCGCCATCGCGCCGCGACTCCGGTGTGCGCTCATCCGTCGAAAGCTCCTGAATCTGCCGCCTGCTCTGTCCGGCACAGGCCACGAGAAAATATGGCGGCCCATTTTTCTTCGCTCCCACCAGCGCCGCCTTGAGATGATCCGCCAGCCCGTTCGCTACTGTCTTCCCGAGTACTCCATTCGCCGTCGCCTTCAGCGGCACGAGTTCAAACCCTGGCTGCGCGTTCTTCAGGGGATAAAACAGGCGAGTGGTCTGCGACACAATCGCGTTCCATCAAACTCGCGGCCTCTTCTCAAGAAGCCAGACACCGGCGGAAAAAGTCCACCGTCAAACCGAGCGCCTGGCGGGCCAGCTCGGCGTCGTAACGCAAACCCTCATCGCGCAGAAAGGCATGCGCGGCGTTGAACTCATGCCAGGTGAAGTTCACTCCGGCGGCGGTGAGCGTCTGGTAGATCATCGCGCGTCCCTCCGCGGGCACATGCGGATCTTGACGGCCAAAGACAAGCATCAGCTCGCCAGTGATCTCCGACGCACGAGCCAGCGAGTCGTCGTTCATGCCCGCGCCGAGACTGCGTTTATGCAGATCGGTGGGATAAAAGCAGGCTGCCGCCGCCACATCGGGTTGCAGCGCGGCGCGATAGGTCAGATGCCCGCCAATGCAGGGACCAAAAGAACCGAGACGGCCCGTGCAGGCCGCGTGGCTCTTCAAATAGTCCAGCACCGCGCGGTTGTCCGCGTCGTAAGCCACTACCGGCTTTTCCGTCTTCAATCGATTGCCCGTGTCCGATCCCGCCTGATCGTAACCCAGCACCGTTCCGGCTGGCAGATACTCGTGGTAGATCTCCGGCAGCGCCACGACGAAGCCATGTCCTGCCAGCGCGGCGGCAGTGCGGCAAATCGGTGCGGTGAGTTGGAAGATCTCCGAGTGAAACAGCAGGCCGGGAAAACGACCCGCCGCCGCAGGCCGCAGCACCAGCGTGCGCATCGGGCCGGACGGCGTGGAGAGTTCGACGATTTCAGGTTCGCGGAGAGTCATGGGCAGGAGGTGTTCGGCAAAAAAGGAAAAGAGCGGCAGCCACCGCAGCCCACGCTATAGCACGCCTCTCCTCGTCTCCAAGTCTCCTCATCCATCTCCACCCATGAGCCGCTACGCCAGCAATCAGGAAGTCGTCCGCTTCTTCGCCTCCCATGACATCGAAGTCACCCACGTCCGGCGGGAGGGAGAACTGCGCCATCTCCGCGTCCATGGCCAGCCTCTCACACTGCCCATGCCCGCCAGTGCCGACGAATGCCTGCGCCTCGTGCGCGAGTGTCTCGCCGCCGAGGAGTCGGCCAATACGCCTGTCTCACCACCCACAAACCTCAACGCATGATCGTGAGCCGGATTCATTTCGGGTTGCCTTCACGCCTGCACCGCTGCTTGATGCGCCCTCTGAGCCGACCCTGTTGTATGAAATACCTTCCCCTCCTGTTGCTGACCTCCCTTTTCCTTGCGAACTGCGCGAGCACTTCCGCCCTGAAGTTCACACCCGGTCCCGGCGGTGAGACCGTGACGATTCCGGCGCATCGCATGTCCCTCACCCTGCCGCCGGACTGGCGCATCGCCCAGAACGCGCCCTCCGGCTCCACGCTCTTCGCGGCGGCGGACAATGGCAATCTGCGCTTTGTCCTCGCCGGTCCGTTGGGAGCCAATGATCCCGGCTCCAAGGACGCGCTCGTGGCGAACTCCGTGTATCAGAAAGGCATCCAGCAGGCGCTGGCCGAGGGGAGTTTCACCAAGATCGAGCGTGCCGGCATGTTCAGCCTCGCCGGAGTGAACGCCTTTCGCTGCGAGGCCTCCACCCGCAGCAAGTCGCAGTCGATCCTGCAAGTGCATGTGCCCCACCGCAACCGCATCTGGGTCTTCTCCTTCTACTCCACCCGGCAGCACATCTCGAAGGTCGCCGCAGTCCCCAAGATCCTGTATTCGGTCCAGTTCCTGCCTTGAGGTACGGCCGGAACACGCAGGAGCAGAGCAACCTTCAGCAGCCCAGCTCCCGGCGCAGTCGTGCACGCGTGATGGTGCTGTTCTGGTGAAACCACACGTCTTTTTCAAAGCCCGCCAGGCTGTGGTCCGACTGCGCCGCGAACCACTCCACAAACTCATGCCGCGTCGTGAAGACGCGACCACCGCGGCTGTTTGGCTTGAGCAT
Source organism: Akkermansia muciniphila (assembly GCA_945882215.1). GTDB lineage: Bacteria > Verrucomicrobiota > Verrucomicrobiia > Verrucomicrobiales > Verrucomicrobiaceae > Prosthecobacter. Next base: position 10,016 of record CAMCWM010000136.1, read on the forward strand.
GTCCGCCAGCGGCGGCGGCTGTCCGTCCCACGATTCATCGTAGCAGTAATGCCCGTCGATAAACCACAAACCCATCCCGCAAAAATCGCGGTGATGATCCGTCACGCAGCGCCCCCACTCCAGCTTGCTGGCCACACATTCTGCCAGCGCGATGCCATAGGGCGTCGTGTCAGGGGGTGGAAGATGTGAGGTCATGACGAAAAGATGTCGGGAAGCTGCCCTGCCGTCAATGCAGCACAGGTTTGAACCTGCGGCACTCCGCAGCACGTCACGCTTGCGTTCTCATCACGCCGAAGATCACGGGCGCTTGCTGAATTTGAACGCTTGCACCATTTTCGTCAGCGTCTCCCGGTCCTTTTCATTGTTGGTCGTCAGCGTGACCGCGAAATCGTAGCCATGGATCAGCCGGCTGTACATTTTCTGAACGATCAAAACGCTTTTGCCGGAGGGATGCAGAACCTCCGCCTCCCACGTCTGAAACTCCAGCCCGTCGAGCATTTCCACGCCTGATTTCGTCTGGCCCATCTTCACACCCGCCTGCGCATAGCTGCCGGTGATCAACTCGATGATCCCCTTGTGGGCTTCCACCCACGGGCCGTCGGCGGTCTCGTCATAGGGCTCGATCGTCGAGAGCAACGTGTTGAACTGGTCTTTGCGGAGATTGAGAAGCTGTTTGAGCTTGGAGACATCCACCGCCCCTTCCGCCGCCTTCTCGATCATTTGCTGTCCCTTTTCCTGAAGACCTTGGGTCGCCTTTTTCGACATGACATCCCAGTCCGCAGGAAGGGTGGTGCTCCAGCCGATTTCATCCGCCGTGTAGGTCATCGTCTCGTCCAGCTTCCCCGTTTCGATCTCCCGCTGCTTGTCCGCCAACGACTGCTCTTTCCGGCAGGCGCTCAGCCCCACACAAAGAATGCTGGCCCCAAGGATGAAGTGGATGGGTTTCATGGATAGGAAGGATGTTCGCGCTCTTTTCGCGCAAGCGGTGTCCCGTGGCAATATTTATCCAGGATCCTGATGTCCCGGTCACAACTCGCGTGAGATTGAGAATTTCCTTGAGTTCACGCACGGGAAGCTGACATCACGCGATCATGCAACGCTCCCTCCTTCGTCGTGCCGCCATCGCCTGCGGCCTCCTCCTCGCCGTGACCATCGCCATCGCTGCGGACGAACCGGTGAGTCGCTGCCATCAGGTGAATGCTCCGGTCGGACTCGTCATCCGCAGCAAGCCCGGCACGCACGGAAAACGTCTCGGCACCTTGGAACAGGGAGCCAAAGTCACTCTGGAAGGCGAGCCGGCTCCCGGAGACAAGAACCGGGTGGTGCCCGTCGTGTCCAAAGATGCCCAGGATCCCGACGCCGCCTGGATTCAAATCTCCGCTCCCAAGGCTGGCTACGTTCTCTACCGCGCCAGCGGTGCGGCCCCCTACGACTACCTGGTGCCTTGTAGCAAGTAAGCACAGGGCCTCGGGCACGTCGGAGTCCTCCGGCGGGTAGCGCGCACAGGCGGGGCGATTGGGATGTGGCTGAGAGGAGATTGCCTGTCGCTTGCCTATGAGTTGTGCCCTGACGTCATTTACCCAGCCTCAGCGGCACGATCACGGCACCGTCACGCAGCCAGCGGGGGCCATGTTTTTTCCACACATGCACCTCCGTGCGTGATTTCCCCTGCTGGATGGCGGCCAGGGTCTTCAGGGCTTCTTCTTGGTGATCGAATTGGGAGACCAGCAGCACGCTCCGCTCCTTGGCCACGGTCCAAATCTGGGTGGTCACGCGGATTTCATTCGCGCCCTCCTGCACGGAGACAGCTTGGATCATCTGCCCGTCCTCCTTGAGGTTCCCGCCCACCCAGCGGACAAACTGAGGGTCCACCTCGTGGAAGGACTCGCGCAGGCGTTGGGTCATCCGCAGCACCATCCCCAGGCGGCCTGAAGGTGACTGGTCTGTTCCGCCGCGTCGCAGCGCCAGATCCACCAGTTGGCGTTCTTCCGCCGTGCTGAAACAGGACACAAAGTTCGCATCGATGTAGAACTGGCCGATCTCCTGCGGCAGCGCGTCCAAGACCGGCGGTGCAGGCGCAGGCTCCGCAGCACGCAGCAGAAGGCAGGTGGAAAGAAACAGCGTCAGGGTGAGGTGCGGCGCATGCATAGCGGATGAACTGGCTTTTCGCAGAGAATGCCTCAAAACGGCACGCCATGTCAAGACTCGGGACAACGCGCAAGCAGCCCCCCACGCATCAGTCCAGCCAGTTCTCCACCCGCAGTCCCGGCACCTTTTGGAAATCGACCAGATTGCGGGAAAGCAGGAGCGTGTTGTGAGTCAGGGCGAGGCTGGCGATGCGCAGATCCATGGTGCCGATGCGCACGCGTTGGAAGTGCAGCATGTCGAAAGTGTCCTGAGCGGCTTGCGTCCAGGGCAGGAACCGCCACTTCGCGAGGGTGAGCAGGCCGTTGAGAAAGAGATCGTAATGCACGAGCAACCGGTCTTTGTCGGCGGCTACTTGTGCCAGCCGACCGCGCAGCACTTCCTCGGCGGTCATCACTGTCAGCCAGGGTTGCTCACCACGACTGATCAAACGCTCACGGAGGAGTCCTCCGGCCTGCGAGCCACGATCCAGCTCGGAATAGTGGTTGGCATGCTCCGCGTCATCAAGATTTGTGAAACTTCACCGTCGGAATCGACAGGAGAATGGGGACAGAAGAATGGTTCAATTCTTTTGTCCCCATTCTTCTGTCGAAAGCCTCCCTGCTTCTTCGTGGGTTCACAAAACATGCTGGCGATTGGCATATCAAGAATGACCATCGCTGCAGTCCACCTCTTCCAACGACCTAAGGTTCACATCCTGCCGCCACTGCTCGCCGAGTTTCATGGCGGCGTCGTAGTCGGGATTGTTCTTCGCCCAGCCAAAGGTGCTCAGCCAGCTCTCATCCGTCGCGTCGGCGTTGGCGGCCAGGGTCAGCGACTGCGCCAGCAGCCCCTTCGGCGGCTCGGTGGTGAGTGCGGCGGCGGTTCGCGGATTCATGAGGCAAAGATGCTCCTGTCGCGGCTTTTGGCAACGCTGACTTCGGCGGGCAGAAGCACCGCAGAGAAATCCATTTCAAAGCTCATCTCTGCGGTTTTCCAACCTCTCGCGGTGTTGCCATGCAGGGCTGCTGGAAGATTTCGTGGCGGAGCCGGAACGAGCACGCCGGGAGGTCGGAGGCGGGTGGCGCGAACAGGCGGAGCGATTGGGACGTGGCTTGAATGGCAGTAGAATGAGGGCAGTAGAATTCATCCATTCTATTGCCACCATTCTACTGCCATTTTTCCGTCTGAATCCCCCGGCCAGGCCAAGCTTCCAAACCGGCCACACCGCGAGAGAAAGGCATAGTTTTGGACGCATGAGCACTCTCGCAGAGATTGAAATGGCCGTTCCGCATCTGGCGGCAGACGAGCTTTCGCATTTGGAGCGGCTGATCCGCTCGTTGCGCGTTCGCCAGACGAAGAAGCAACGCAGCGCCTTCGATCTGGCTCCTTTGCAGCATGGGAAGGTGCTGAACGCCGAGGACGATCTGCTGGATGAGATGCTGCCAGCCCGGCACACGATTTAAGGCTCCCTATTCCACGCTTGGCATTCCAAGGACACCCCGTTAACATCTCTGATCATGGCTACCCAAGATCTCTTTGCGCAAGCCGCCCGTCTTCCATCCGAGGAGCGGCGTTTTCTGGCGGAAATCATCTGGGAGACGGTGGATGCAGATTTGCCGGCGCAGTGGGAGAACGACGCCACCATCGCTGCCGAGGTTGAGCGTCGCTTTGAGGCGTTCAAGGCTGGGCGTGAGCGCGGATTGAGTCACGACGAGGTGTTTGCGGCTGCTAAGGCGCTCGTGGCATGAAGGTGATCTATTCGGAGCACTTCCAGGCGGAGCTGTGCTGCGTCACCGGACGCTACACCGCCGAAGGCAAAGAACTGGGCCGCCGCTTTGTGCAGACCGTGGAAAGCGCCTGCTTGGAGATAAACATGCCATCGCCATTTTTTGCGAAAACCGGTTGGTCCCGCAGATTCAGAAAACCCGCAGATTGAATGAATCAGAAAAGAAATCTGTGGGTTATCTGAATCTGTGGGAAATCACAAAACTTGATGACTCGAGGTGTGGCAGCCGATCCGTTACGTTGGCGTGTGTTGAAGGGGCGTGTACGCCGCTGCCTCGTCCACCGCTTGCCCTACATCATCTATTATTTGGTAGAGGACGACCTGCTCTACTTCGGAGCCTTGCTGCACAGCGCCCGCCACCCGGAGGCGTATCGCGCCGCGTTTGAGGATTTGTGAGCTTAGCCTTGACGGCTCCAAACAGGTTACACCGCGAGAGGTGAGAAAACCGCAGAGCACCCGAACTCAAGGCGGCTTGATTGTGGGGCAATTGTCTGTGACAGATCGATTGGTTGCACCCTAACGTCTATGCCCTCGCTCCAAAAGCGGCTAAAATACGTTAAGACGAAACGGTTCGAGAGGGCTGTGGTCACTTGCATCAGCATTTGAACCTTGCAGGTTCCTACATGCAAAACGCTTCCACCTACTTAAAAAGCCTCATTGGTCCCAATCGGTTGTTCAAGACGCAACTGGAGCTTGCGAAAAAGTCATGCCGCAACCCCAGTTCAATTAATGGGACTCTCAAAACCCAACAGATTGAACCGGAAACGCTGAAGGCAATCTTGGGAGCATTGCCAATTCAACAGCAACAGGAACTACTTCAGAATGCTGTGATGGATGCCATTCCGCAGGAATATTGGAAAGTGGTGTTACCTGGTGATCCAGCACTCCTCCTGCAGGCCGGAATTCCTCAGCTTGGAAGATCCGTGGAGACATTATTTTACGACATGCGCTTGAGAGCATCCAAGGAGGAGAAAGTGCATCAAATGTTCGAGACAATGGCTGCAATGCTTGGCATCCCTTGAAGTCCCTTTGAGACAACGCCTGCACTGCTCGGCGAACCCAGCCAACTACTGCGCTGGCGCGCTCTCGCTCCTAAACCTAATAACGCCTGTCGTAGTACTGTTTATTTTCAAG
>CAMCWM010000137.1 GCA_945882215.1 Akkermansia muciniphila
CATGTTGCCCACGAGATGAGATCATGTTGCCAAGACAGGAGGTCATGTGGTTCACGATATGAGGTCATAGTGTCCGAGGCATGGGGGCATTTAGCGCGTGATATGGGATCATATTGCCCTCGATATGCCGTCATGTTGCCCGTGATATGAGGTCATGTTGCCCACGATGTGGGGTCATTGTGGGCACACATAAGGGTCTATGTGCCCACGAAGAAGGGTCACTGTGTGCCCACATAGGGGTCTATGTGCCCACGAAGAGGGGTCAATGTGTGCCCACATAGGGGTCTATGCGCCCACGAAGAGGGGTCGCTGTGTGCCCACATAGAGGTCTATGTGACCGCACATACAGGTGTATGTGCCCACACATAGAGGTCACTGTGTGGGCACAGAGAGGTCAGATTTGGCAAAAATGAGCTCATTTTTGAGAAAAGGAGGCTGAATCCGCCCCTTGTTGCGACTGGAGGCCGGGTTGTTGAGATTTTAGGGGACAGCCGTCTGCGGTGGGAATCCGGTTCAGGTCCAGTTCACCGCCGCATTCTCCAGTTCCTCCTTCCGCAGCCAGTAGCTGTGCTTCGCGATGAAGCCAGCGGCTTCATATGGGGTTCGCCATTGGCAGCCAGACCAAACAGCCGGGTGCGGTAGATACACATTGGAGAGATAGGGCGGCATCGGTTCACGCTCGGCGATCTTGAGGAAACGATTGAGAATCAGACTCACCAGACCCGGTTGGGTAACGGTGATACGGAGAGCCTTTTGTCTGGTTGCTCTGTAGGCTAAACACCTCTTATTGGAACGTCTGTTGTAAACGCTTCAGGTTTTTCTGGTCAATGGAGCATCTAAGCCATCAGCTTCTAAAAACTTTGCCGGAGGGCTTCTTCCGTCTGCTGACGAATCGTTTGATGCCGGTGTTCGTGGATTGCGCTGACCGCTTGGAAACGGCGGCGGGCGAGGCCGGACGGATCGAGCTGGGCGAGGGCAGGGCATTAGTGCAGCAGATGGTAGCAGCACATCCAAATTTTGCCTGGCCGGAAGAAGATGCGGCAACGGACATTCGGGTTCGTGCGGGCAAGGTCTTCAATCAACTGCTGGAAGCTCATTGGCTCGAAGACCGTTCGGAAAGCCTACATGAACGTTGGGTCGTGATTTCGCCTGCGCTCAGGCCGCTGTTGAACATGCTACGCGAGCTGGCAGCAGACAGCATCGGGGAGCTCAAGACTTTTGCGGATACCTTGGAAGGCGTCTGCCGCACTTTGGAGACGGAAGGTGTGTTGGATGCTGGACACATGTCTCCTGACGAACTGCGCGGCACGGTCAATGATCTGAATAACCGGCTGGCCCATGCCATTTCCCAACTTCACTCCGTGGAAAAAATCGTGCACGGTTTCGAGCAGCGGCAAATGCAGAGCTGCAGCGGCGCGGAAACATTGCATCTTTTCTACACTGATTTCAATGAAGGCCAGCACATGGTTTGTCATGATGTGCTGCACCGCAGGGGATTGCTGGGGCGTCTTTATAAAGCTCGAGACGTGGTGAGGGAAGCGTTAGAAAACCCCTTCGTGCAGGAGCGTCTGGCAGAAGGACTGCGTGAAGACTCAAATGGCGTAGTGGCAGATGATTCATGGCGGATGGCGGAGTCGGAATTGACTCGGCTTTTAAAAGCGCTTGCCGGCATCCGGCAACGCGCGAACGCGGTGGATGCCCGGATCGCTTCCTTTCATCAGTTGTCGCGGCAGAGATTTTATTATCAAAGCCAGATGCGTGGTAGGCGGCCGGAGATGGCTCGGGAGTTTTGCGATGCCATTAACAAATACTTCGCCGGTCAGCGCTTCACCGATCTCGATGAGGCGCAGTTCACAAAATTGACCGCACCGTGGCGCGGGATTTTGGCGCCGGAGGTGGAGTTGTTTCATGGCACTGCGTCATTACGCTCTCCCCGGCGCGTCAGGCAGCCGGTTACCCTGGATCTTGCGGATGCAAAACTGCCTCCACCAAACGAGGCAGAAATGGAGCGCTTGCGCGAGCTGATGCGCGTCGCTTTGACCCCGGCCCGTGCGGCGAAGCTTGTGAGACGGATGCTGCCGGAGAATGGGGGTAGCGTGACCACAGCCGGCATGGAAATCTCATCCGGGGAAATGTTGCTTGATCTGGTGGCGGCGGCATCCTTCAATCATATTGTATCTGTGGAAGGCGCGTTGCGCTGGAAAACCACTCTCGACCATCAACCTGACGATTTGGAACGAGCCCAAGTGCGTCGTGATAAGCTGGCGGGATGGATGGTTGAACGCTTCACTCTCACCCGCACCACATGAGCACGCTACCTTGGCCGAAATTTTGGGATCACATCGCGGAGACGGACCGTCAGCCCCTGTGCGATGTTCTGGCGAGCCTGTTGCGGCATGGCGTGATCCTTGGTGATGAGGGCAGCGGACGCGATCTGTTCCGCTTGGTGCGCGACTATCTCCGCAAGGAAGTAGAGGATTACTTCTCACCGCTAGGTTTGCGCATCGTAGTGTTGGATGACCCACCTTTGATCCAAGCCCAGCCCATCCCAGAGGAATGTGATCTGCTGACCCAGTTCACCCAGCAAGAGACCCTGATCGCACTGGTGCTCTGGCGCATATATGACGAGGAACTAGTGACCAGCCGCACTAAGGCGGTACTGATCTCCGTCAACGAACTTTGGCTGAAATGGCAGGTGATCTTTGACCGCATCGAATCGCCTTCGCTCTCAGCGTTGAAGGAATCCCTCACAAGGTTGCGGCGCAAACGACTCATCCGTGTTACCGATGCCGATGATCCCACACGGCCTGGAGATGCCATCATCGAAATCCTTCCCACGTTGCCGCGAGTCATTGATTTCGCTGGTCTTGAGGAATGGCAGATGCGTGCGTCCGCGTTTCAGAACGATGTAGCCTCCTCTGATGAGCACCTCTCCGATACTCCGTCCGCAGTTCCATGAACTCTTCCCGAATTCGGCTCACACGTGTCGTCGCTTTCAACTGGTACGGCTTCCGCACTATCATTGAGGTCAACGGACTGACGTTACTATGTGGAGAAACCGGCACCGGTAAATCTGCGTTGCTTGATCTCATCCAGTTCGTCATGAGCGCGGGTGCGGTGAAGTTCAACAAAGCCGCCGCTGGAGAAAGTAACGCGCGGGATTTGCGAGGCTACTGCCTGTGCGACACAAGGACGCGCCACCGTGACGGCCAAAAACGCTACCTTCGCCGCAGTGGAGCGACAGTTGCTGCCCTAGAGTTCACTTGGCCAGCAGATCCGGCAGCAGGTGAAGAACCACGTCGTGAGACCTGGGGCATCCGTGTCCAGTATGAAAGCCCCAGTGCCCAACCTTCTTATGTCCGCTTCTTTGCTCCCTGCCGTATGGAGCGGACCGATCTCTGTGATGAAACTGGAGCATTGTTGAGCGAGGAATTGTTCCGCTCGCATGTGAGACGCGAACTTAATGGCGATGCCGGTTTCACCTCACACACAGCATTTCAGGAGGAAATGGGCGTGGCGAGACATCTGCATTTCGATGACAAGCAGATGCGCAGAACCTTGCCCAAGGCTATCGCTTTTGAATTGGACACAAACTATCAGAAATTTATCCGTGAGTTCATTTTAGAGCCCAGCCCGCCAGATGTCGTCAGTACCCAGCGGAGTCTAGGCGCGTTGCGGGATGCAGAAAAACGTGTCAGTGTTTTAAATGACCAACAGCAGCGACTGGAAAAGATCGCTGATGAAGACCGCAAGTATCAGAATGCCCGGCGCGAGGAAGCGCTTTTCGGGCATTTGCGTCATGCCTTGGATCACGCCGAGGCAGAGGAAAAGCACCAGAAAGTAGAGGCTTCATTGGGAAACCTGCGCAACCGCCACGCCGAGAACAAGGCCAAGATGGAGGCAGCCGTAGCTGACAAGGAATCTGCGAAACGACAACTCGATGATGTGAAGCTCATTGCGGGCAAGGAGGATCCGAAACTTAGCGATTTTGATCGGTTCAACCGAGAAAAGGCCTCTCTTGCTGAAACAATAGATCACCTAACGATCACGGCAAAGACTGTGCGCGAATATCTCACAGACAGGTCACAGGCTTGGGATAAATGGTTGCGCCACGCAGATTCACTGGGTTGGACGACAAAAGTGGATGCAGCCAAACTGGCTGCGCTGCGGGATACGGACACCGGGAGAGCGCTCGACGGCGTTTCCCACTTGATTGGCGAATTTCACACCGTTTGGACAGACTCCAAAGATCGGCTTCAGCCAAAAGAAAGTGAGATTGTTACATTTGAAAAAGAACAGGCCAAATTAGAGCGCCAGCTTGCGCAGCTTCAGGAAAAGCGCACGGCCGCCACCCCTCTTTTGGACGCTCTCCGCAACACGGGAACGACCGCGCATACCCTAGCCCGTGTGGTTGAAGTCTCACCGGCAGGTGAACCATGGTGGGGCGTGATCGAGACCCTTCTCGGTGATGACCGCCACGCCGTGCTTATTGGCTCTTGGACGGATTTCGTGCGGGCGCGAAAACTGTGGATGAAAATGCCCAAAGCTGAGCCTTTGATTCATCCCGGCGAAATACCAGGCATCCCCCCCGTCGCAAACGCATTGGCTTCTTTCCTTGAAACTGCCAACCCGGTGGCGCGCCAGTTCCTCGACTGGAAACTCGGACAGATAGCCGCAGTGCGCGAAAGCTCTGAACTTGAGCAACACGCCCACGCTGCCACACCCGAAGGAGCTGTCAAAGAGTTGCCCGTCCTCCGGCATGTCACTCCAGAGAAGGAGCTTTCACTAGGTGACGAAGGCCTGAGACGGCTTCAGGCCGCGAAGCACGCGGAACTCAACGAAGTGCTCACACAATTGAGCAAACTCAAACGCGAACGTGACGATGTAAACCAATGGCTCCAACGCGGCAAGAGTGCCCGGCTTGACCACGATGACGCGCCGCGCGGCTCCTCGGAGATTCATCAACTGTCAGGCCTTCGAGACCGGTTGAAGCAAACCATAAGCAACATCCAGCTTATAGAGACGCCTGCCTTGAAAGACCGGCTCAAAAAACTGCGCCATTTAGAAGCCGCGTTGGAGGCTGCCAACCAAACCATCGGCGAATTGAAAGGCCCTATCACCGAATTTGAAATTCAGGAAAGTAAACTGAAGGACGATCTGACCTCCGTTCTAAAGGAGCTGGAAGACGCTGGGATCAATCTGCACGAAAGCCGAGTGAAATTGCCACTCGGCATCCTTGATGAAGAAACCTCAAAGCTCCTGACATCCGCAATTACTTCCATGCCGACCTGGAAACAGCGTTACAGCCAAGCGGAAGCGGCCAAACAGCGTTGGAAAGACGAGGCAATTACCGCACGGAACCTTCGTCAACAGGAACGTGACAATCTGCTGTCAGCCTATCGCGATGAATTCGGAGAGTTCGACACTCTTGACGATAGCAATACACGCTTCGATGAACGACTTGTGCAAATCCGCGAGCACGAAGTGCGGCAATACAGTTCCATCGCCGCCGACCGCCGCGCAGAGTGGGAGGGGCGTCTGCAGGAAGACGTGCTCGACCGACTGAGCGAAAGACTCAAGGACGCGCAGCATACCATCAATGAATTCCGCCGCATCCTGGGCCGCGAGATCGGCGGCTACCAATACAAGCTATCTCAAATCCGCGATCCAGTTCATCGCGCCATGTGGAAACTTATTGACCAGAGTGGGGAGGGCTTGCAGGCAGGAGACGAGCTTATCGACTGGAAGCTCCAGGCGGAAATCGAGGAAACAAAGCGTGAACTCATGCAGGCCATCGACAATCCCGAGGACCCGCGAGGAGCGGCCCTTCTCGATTATCGCAACTATCACCGCTACGACTTAGAAATGATCCCTGTAGGCTACGCCGACGACACTGAGGGGAGGATATCGCTTCAGGAAAGCGGTGCCACCGGCAGCGGCGGCGAAGGACAAGCCCCGTTCTTTGTCTCCATGCTCGCCGCCTTCCATCGCATCTATGACTGCGGTCAGCGCAACCGCCAGTCCAATCTCGGCCTAGTCGTCATGGATGAGGCATTTTCCAAACTGAGTGCCGGTCATATCGCTGACTGCCTCGCGCTAGCGGAAGATTTCGGCTTGCAACTCATCCTAGCGTTCCCCATGGACAGGCTGGGCACGATGGAAGAGCATGCGGACAGCATTATTCAATGCCGCATGGAGAAACGAGCAGATGCCAAGGGCGTGCCGGTCAGTGTCATCAACGACGTGATCTATTGGGAACGCAACAGAGCCGCCATTTAGCTGCCGTCATGATACCCATATGGATTGAAGAACTTTATCGGCAATGGAAGGTTGCACGAGGCGACCAGGCGACACCACGCACGCGGTCATTTCGGCGAAGGTGGGAAGTTCTCATGGATGATGCAGGTCTTCACACAGCCGAAGATCAAAAGAATGCGCTGCGTGAGGCAGAGAGCGAAGAAGCCAAAGGCCATATAAAACTTCACAGACTGAAAACCCGCAAATATCTCGTACAGAATCTTGAGCTTCCCCTGAGCTCAGAGCCATGGTTGCTTGGATTATTCAATCGGCGGCTTCCCGCAGAGTCAATGACTGCGTCATTGCTGGAAGTATCGAAGGCTGAAGGAACCGCACATGAGCGATTCCCGAAGCTTTGGACAGAATGGTGTCGATACATAAAAGAAACCTTTCGTTCGGGGAAGAATCTGAGGCCATTATACTGGCGTGCTCCCGACAACGTCCGGTGCATGTTGGTCTTGATACACCGGTTGACTTCTCTTGAATGGCGAGAGGGGGCGTTGATCCGTGAGGTGAGCATTGAAATCGGCTTGAATTCAAAAGGACTGGAAAGGCAGAGACGAGGGGTCGAGGCATGCTTGAAACAGATGTTCGGGCGGCCGATGTCATTGCAATCGCTAGGGATCGTATTGACTGACAGTCGAGCAGACATCTCTGGAATACTGACACTTCATTATGACGACGGCAGAGTGCAAGTGATCGAGGAACTTAAAGCTGTTTACAGCATCTCCCTTGACGATCTGATGCGAGCAACGCATGCGACTACACCCGCCAAGCGCCTACTCACGATTGAAAACTCGAAAACGACTTTGCGACGAATAGCGACTTCAAATAACGATGGATCGTCGCTCCTAGCAGCGTGCTCCTTTCCCACTACAGCTCTGCTGCGATTGATCGAATTACTTCCTTCCAGCGTGCAGGTCTTCCATTTTGGAGATACGGATCCGGCGGGCTTCGACATTCTATCAAAGCTGCGCCAAGGCGCTCGCCGTCGAGTCTTGCCATTCCTGATGGAGCGACGAAACATCGCGCTGAAGCGAGAGTTGGGCGAATACGATCAAGCTGTCCTGCCAAGGCTGCTCGGCGACCCAATGTTAAGGGATGTGGTCGAACACATTCGAGCAATTAGCGAATCAGCATGCAAAGGTGACTTTGAACAGGAGACCATCGGATTGCCCGATCTTGGATCGTGGCCCTTCTTTAGCTCTGCAATGGAAACGGCTACTGGCGTATCCAGTCGCCGTGATGATTGACGTCGGTGCTGCAAGAGTGTTCGTGCTGTTTTCGGATTAGCCGATTACCTTGAATATCTCCTCCCGCAGCCAGAAACTACCGGGCCGGGCGCACGCGGACAAAGGCGATGCGCGTGCTGACCACGCCGCCGCCGGGTGGCAGGGAGAGGCCGAGGCAGTGGACGGTGCCGGGAGGAGAGAGGAGGGCATCGCCGCGCCACTCCTCGAACTCGTGTTTCGCGCCGGGATAGCGTTCATGGCCGCTGGCGGCGATTTTGAGGGTCTCCTCCAGGCCGGGTTCGATGGGTTTGGCGGTGGAGTGCTTGAGATTGATGATCAGCTTGGCGACGCCGGGGGATTCCTCGGCCACATCGGCCTCGAATTGCAGTCCGACGTGCAGTGTCTCCAGCGCGGTGGGGCGCATGCGGAAGGGGGCCTCGGCTTCTGGGGGATCGAACTCGGTGGCGGTCATGTACTCCTCCACCACTTGCAGGTCGCCACGGATTCCGGCCTGCACGCGCAGCATCGAGTGCGACTGAAGTTTGGCGGTGCCCTGCTTGAGGCGCTGCTGGGTGAAGGCGGTGAATTCATCGGTCGTCACCGCCTGCCAGTCATCGGCGTCGCTCGCCGGGATCTCGAAGATGAGGGCTTCGACCTCGAAATCGGTGGGCATGGCTTTCTTCGCGGCCGTGGTGCCGGCCGCTGGCCGATGGGTGAACAGGAACACGGTTTCATGCTCCGGCAGGTCGCCGCCGGACAAAACGGCGGGAATGTCCGTGACGGCGCACAGATGCGTGCCGGGGGAGGTGAAGGCGCTGGCGGCGCTGTGGAGGGACAGCTTCCGAAAGCGCGGCTCCCACATGATGGCCTCAGGCACATCGCGCGCGAGCTTCCACTCGGTGCGGGCGGGCGGCGCCAGATCCTGGGTGAGAGCGAAGACCATGTCCTCCTGTTCAAGGCTGGTGCCGACGGGCTGATCCGCCCAAGCGGAGGGAATGCTGGGCATCTCCGTGGGGTAAACATGCTGGCGTGCGCTGACGAGCGTCCGTCTGACCCCTGCTTTTTCATGGGCCGACAGGACGCAGGTCTGCACCCGCGCCTCCCCACGCTTGACCCGCGCGACCAGTTCACGCAGCAGCGCTTCATCTTTCTCCGGTTGACGTGTGGCGAGCAGCGCCTGCGCTTTGTCATGGTTCAAGGCGATGCCGAGGATCAGCAGAGGCGGCTGGAGGGGCGACCGTACCGACGGGGCAAACGTACTCGCAGGGGCGAAGGGGTCCGCAGGAGCCAAGGGATCTGAAGCTGGCTGCGGCTGGAGCGCAGGCTTGAGCCCGCCCTGCCTTTGCTGCATCACCGTGACATCCAGCCAGCGTCCTGGGCGCTCCGCGCCCCAGGTCTGATCCGCCGACGGCAGCATGGCGACGAGATGCGGTGAATCATCCTGGAATGTGATCTCCGCGATGATCTCCTGCTTAAAACGGTCATGCCAGTCCATCCAGCCGTGAATGGCCTTGCCAGTGGGTTTGTAGGTCTTGCGATCATGCACATGCAGCCATGAGGTGGGCCATTTCACGACCAGTGGAGCACGCGGTGCGAAACTGCTTTTAAACATGATCTCTGCATCGGCCGCCTGAAACTCCAGCCGGGTGCCAGACAGGGCGGTTTCAAAGCTGGATGGCAGTTGATACAGCAGGTCGTAGTTCGGATTCATCTCCGACGGCAGCCACCATTCCGAGCCGGCCTGTGCCTGGGTGCGAATGCCATGCACGGCTGAGCTGGTGAGGCGCGAGACAACGCTGGCGCGTCCGGTGGTCGCGGCATCCTGCAATCGCTTCACCAACACCGCATCGCTCGGTGAGCCATCCATCAGCCACTCGATCATCTCCATCTCCGGCACGCGATAAATCGTCTGCTGAACTTCCAGCGCCGCCGACCGGCTGCTGTCACCGCCCCCTTGAATAAACACGGCGATCCGCGTGTCCGCATCGCTCTCAGACAGGAAACTGGTGAGCAGGCGCTCGTCCTTCGATGGCAGCACCTCGCCCTGCCAGCGCAAACGGTCGAAGCGCGGTGCCGTCACGCTGAGCTTGTCACGCTCCGCCCCCGTCGCCGCCGTGGCATAAGTCATCGACTGCAACTGCGGCGGCTGGAGATCATGCGTCAGGATGACACGCAGCCAGGATGGGTTGGAATCCCCCTTGGGCGGCACTCTCTGCACGTGCACTTCCGTGCCGATGAGTTCCTGGATCGTCTTCTCCGCGACAACATCATCGCGTTCCTTCGCATAGCCCCATTGCGTGACGAAGCCGCGTTCCTGACCGGTTCGCAGAACGGTTACCTCGTCTTCCTTCAGCTCCCCGGTCAATTCCACCAGCGTGCGTGCCTGTAAGCGCTCGCGCAGAGCCTTTGTGCTCGTGACGTTGGCCGATTCACGCTGCCAGTCGCTTTCTTTCACGGTCGTGATCGTCACGACAACCTTGTTCGCGGCATCCTGAGCCCAGGCTCCCGGCCAAAAGCCGACAGTGACGATGAACAGGATCCAAACTGGCAAGCGCGTGTGCATGCTGCTTGTTTACCCGAATCACAGGTTGCAAGGCAATGTGAAATGTCTCCACGCTCGTTCGGAGTCCCGGCTTTAGCCGGAAAAACTTTCTTCGAAGCACATCTTCTCTAATCTGCACACGCCTCGCTCGAACCACACTTCTCCGCCTGAAGGCGGGACTCCGAACACTCCATGCCCGCGAAGAAGAAACCCAACGCCAAGCCGCTCGCCGGTGCCGCTCTCGTCAAAGAGGTGTGCCGCCGCATCCGCGTGGCGCGGAGCTACTGGGATGCGCACAACAACCGCGCCTGCCGGGGCGAACGCGAGAAGGCGATGGCACTCTACGAGTCATTGAGTGAGGTGGAACGCGAGAAGGTGCCGCAGGAGTTGCGTGTGTGGCTGCGGTATCGCAGCGAGAAGTATTTTGGCGATGATCGCACGCCGCCGGGAGGTGGGAAGCGATGAGTGATGGCATCAAGGAAGGTCTGCACCCGCGGAACCGTTTCCGCACGCGCTACGACTTTCCACAGCTCATCACGGTCAGTCCGGGGCTGGCGGGATTTGTGAAACCGAACGCGCATGGCGATGACAGCATCGACTACGCCGATCCGCCGGCGGTGAAGGCGCTGAATCAAGCGCTGCTAAAGCACGCGTATGCTTTGCAGCACTGGGACATCCCGCCCGGTTATCTCTGCCCGCCGATTCCGGGACGCAGTGATTACATTCACCATCTGGCGGATTTGATTTCACAACGACGTGGGCCAGAGGTGCGCGTGCTTGACATCGGCATGGGCGCGAATTGCATCTACCCGCTGATTGGCGCGAGCGAGTATGGCTGGAGCTTTGTGGGAGCAGAGATGGATGCCGTGGCGCTGCGTTGGGCCAAGAAGCTCGTTGCGGCGAATCCGAGCGTGGCGGGCTTGATCGAGTGTCGGCTGCAAAAGTCGGCGATGAAGTGCTTTCAGGGCATCATCAAGCCCGGTGAGCGCTTTGACCTGACAATGTGCAATCCGCCGTTTCATGCCTCAGCAGCGGAAGCAACGGCAGGGACGCAGCGCAAGTTGCGCAACCTCGGCGGGAAGAAGGAGGTGCTGAATTTCGGCGGCAAAGCTGGCGAACTGTGGTGCGAGGGCGGCGAACTGGCCTTCATCCGCCGCATGATCGAGGAGAGCGTGGCCTTTGCGCAGAGCTGTGGGTGGTTCACGACGCTGGTTTCCAAGAGCGAGCATCTGCCGCGCCTCGAAAAGACTTTGCGACAGGTCAAAGCAACTGAGGTGCGGATCATCGACATGGCGCAAGGGCAGAAGAGGAGCCGCATCCTGGCATGGAGATTTGGCGTGGGTGTTTGATGATGGGAAGATCGGGTGAAGGCGCTCGTAATGGCTTCCCTCATGAAATCGTCTCTCACTCTCCTCTCACTCCTTCTGCTGACCTCCGCGCTGCATGCCGAGGTGAAATTGTCCAAAGTCTTCACGCCGCACATGGTGCTTCAGCGTGGCATGGCCGTGCCGGTGTGGGGAACGGCGGCTCCAGGCGAGAAGGTGGACGTTTCCTTCGCCGGGCAGACGAAATCGGCCACGGCTGATGACAAAGGCGCATGGCGCGTGACGCTCGATTCGCTCAAGGCCAGCGCGGAGCCGCGTACGCTGACGATTGGCAGCCAGAAGATCGACGATGTGCTCGTGGGCGATGTGTGGGTCGGCTCCGGGCAGTCGAACATGGACATGGTTGTCTCCAGCTACACCAAGGACGATCCCGTGCTCGATGCCGCCTCGAAGCAGTCCTATCCGCACCTCCGTCTGCTGCGTAAAGACGCCAACGCGATCTGGGAACAGGCCACACCGGAGACGAATCCGCGCTTCAGCGCACTGCTATTCTCGTTTGGCTTCGCGTTGCAGAAGGAGATCGACGTGCCGGTGGGTTTGATGGTGGGCGCGGTCGGCGGCACGCCTTCCGGCTTCTGGTTGAGCGAGGAGATGTATCGCAGCGATGCCGCGTGCGCCGAGGCGGTGAAGAAGTTCGCGCCGACCTATGACCACGCCGCGCTGCTGGCGAAGTATGAAACCGACAAGGCCAAGTACGAAGCTGATCTCGCCGCATGGAAACCGCTGGCCGAAGCCGCGAAGAAGGAAGGCAAACCCGCGCCCCGCGGTCCGCGTGCTCCGCAGCTTCCCGGGAAACCCGGCGAGACGAACGGCGGCAAGGTCGGGCAGCTCTTTGAGCTGTACGTTCGCCCCTACGTCGGCTATGGCATCAAAGGCGTGCTGTGGGATCAGGGCGAGAGCCGCACGAACATCGTGGGTGTGGATCAAGTGACGCTCATGGGCGCGCTGATCGGTGGCTGGCGCAAGGCTTGGGCCCAGGGCGATTTCCCTTTTCTCTATGTGCAGAAGCCCAGCGGTGGCGGTTGCGCCTTTGATTACTCGCAGCCGATGAACCGTCTGGCGGAGAAGTTTGCGGCATTGCCGAAGACGATCCCGAACATTCCCGACCGTGAATACTCGCACGTCGCCTTTGAGCAGATCATGAAGTATCCGAACACGCACATGGTCATCAGCAGCGACCTCGGCAACGGCATTCATCCGCCGAACAAGTCCGGCTACGGCGCGCGTGCCGTGCAGGTGGCGCAGGCGGTGGCGTATGACAAAGGCAACGAATACCTCGGCCCGCAGCTTGCCTCCCACAGCACCGCCGGTGGCAAGGTGACGCTGAAGTTCAAGCACACGGGCAAAGGCCTCGCCTTCAAGAACGGCGACAAGCTCCAGGGCTTCATGATCGCCGGTGCGGACAAGAAATTTGTCTGGGCCGATGCCAGCATCGAAGGCAACAGCGTCGTGGTTTCCAGCAAGGACGTGCCGCAGCCTGCCGCCGTGCGCTATGCGTGGAGCAGTGCCTTCCAGTGGGCGAATTTGTTCAATCAAGATGGGTTGCCTGCGCAGCCTTTCCGCACGGATGCGTGGTAGGAGGCGCATCATTGCGATTGCCCATTTTTCAATCCGACGCTAGAACCAGCGCATGCCGTCATCTGCCGACGGCGGAACCAACAACACCATCTGACCATGAAAGCCCAAGACGCCAAGAAAGAGAAAAAGAAAACGCCGCAGAAGACCATGAAGGAAAAGAAGCTCGCGAAGCAGGAGAAGAAGGCCAAGCGCGGTTAGCCGCGACATCTTTGCAGCCGGTTTGTGCGGCTATTGGATTCAACAGCACAGCCTGTCCGGCTGTGCTGTTTTCGTTATGGGTTAGTCGTTCTGAGTGACGTTGGGAACGGGCAGGCCGCTGGGCACTCGTTTCGGCACGGACTTGTCGTAGTCGTCGCTGTTGAGTGCGTCGAGGAACGCGGCGAGCGGCTCATGGTCTTCGGGAAGCATGTTCATCTTGCGCAGCAAGGGATCGAGCGGAGGGAGGGAAGTGTCGCCCCCCTCGAAGGTTTCGGCGGCTTGATCCATGAGGCGGTCATAGAAAAAGAGCACCTCTTCAAGCGTCAGATTGCCGCCGTGGTGGAAGTAGGGCGCGGTGTGCTTCAAATTGCGCAGCGAGGGCGTGCGGAACTCGTGGCGCTGTGTGGCGGAATCGGTGAGGCCGATGGCGTGGAGTTTGAAATCGGAGAGCATGGGGCCGTTGTGACAGAGGGCGCAGCCGGCTTTCTGAAACACCTCCATGCCGTGCTGCTGGAGCGGCGTCATCGCGGTCTTGTCGCCACGCATGAAGCGGTCGAAGGGAGAATCGGGCGTGATGAGCGTGCGTTCATACGCAGCGATGGCCTGAGAGACGCGTTCGCTGGTGATTTCGGCTTCGAAGAGCTTCACATACGCTGGGATGGCTTTCAGTCGCTCCACCATCGCGGGAACGGCTTCGGCTTCGCTGCACACATCGCCTCGCATTTCTTCGCGCTGGCGAATCGGTGCCAAGGCCTGCGCTTCGAGGCTTTGCACTCGGTTGTCCCAGAACATGGGCGATTGAGAGGGATCGAAGGGTTTGCCGGATTCAATGCCGTTGAAGGCGGCGTTGAGGATGGATGGCGTGTTGCGTGTCAGAGGCAGGAATGCAGCGCCTTTGACGAGTTTGCGCTCAGGACCGATACCAGTGGCATGCACGCCGAGCGGTGTGGGCCGTGCATCGCCCCAGCCGTGCTGTGGATGATGGCAGGTCGCACACGCGACATCGCGGGTGGCGGAGAGGACAGGATCAAAGAACAGCAGGCGGCCGAGTTCGATCTTGGCAGGCGTGTCGGATGCCAAAGCAGCACTCTTTGGCAGTGCTTCGATCTTCGGATTCGGCAGCGGTTCAGACGCCGCCGTCGCCAGGATCACGACGAGGGTGGTGAGCATGCGACTTCAACGAACGTTGGCGGCGGGTTCATCCAAGCGGCGGTCAGCGTGGCGCAGAAATTCCTGCAAATCGCGTTCGGCCTGCTGCACACGTGGATGAGAAGCGGCGCGGTAAGTTTTGAGACGGAACTCCAGGAACTCGCGCTGCCACGGTGGGTTGGGCTCAAACATGGCGAGCACTTCGAGTTGATGCTCAGGCGAGAGCAGCGGAATGATCTCGACCAGCGTGTTCATGCGGGTGGGATCGGCGAGTCCACCGGGAAAAGGCTGGCGCAGGAGTTCCATGAACGGTGCAGCGAGATCACGATTGGCCGCCACCAGCGGTGGAACGAGTGACAGGGCCATTTGGACCGAGGGCAGGCGCACCCAGAC
>CAMCWM010000138.1 GCA_945882215.1 Akkermansia muciniphila
TGATGCCGAGGAAGGACTTCGGCTGCTGCAAGGCATGCAGCCATGCACAGAAGGCCTTTTCCGGCACGCCGGTGAGCGTGATCTTCACCGCGGCCTGGTCGAAGTAGCCGAGGTTTTCATCCAGCGGCAGGCCGTCGGGACCGAGAGCTCTCGCCTCTTCGAGGAATTCCTTGCCGCCGATGCTGAGGCCGAGTTTTTCAGCCTCGCCGGTGATGGCTTCGAGCAGCTTGGCGGAGGCTTCCTGACGGCTGGTGAAGCCGGGCACGCTTTCCTCCAGCCAGCCGTATTTGTCGGCCCAGTCCGCGCCCTGCGAGACAGCGAGGTTCATGTCCGCGAGCCGGTCGCGCAGCGATTCGTTCTCCTCGCGGATGGCCATGTAGTTCTTGAACGCAAACGTGAGTCCGCCGCCGCCCACGAGGGCGAGGAACAGGAAGGCGAAGACGCCGAGCAGCACTTTTTCGCTCTTCTTCATTCGCCGCGGGCTCCTTTCATTTCAAAGGTGGCGCTGTTGTCACTGGCGATGACCGGCGCGGGGATTTCCCAAGCGAAGACGCTGAGCGCCTCGATCTCGGAGGCTTCCTTGGTGTATTGCAAGGCAAGCGAGGCATTGGGCATGCGGCCACGGATGCTCAGGCGGTCCGGCGTCCATTCCCAGTGCGTGATGCTGGCTTCCTTCGACGATTCCGGCTCCATGCTATGCAGCAGCATCTGCTGCGGCCATGTCGTGGGATCGACCGCAGGCGCGGCCTCCTGCCAGGCCTTCTTGTGATCCATCACACGTGAAGAACGCGGCGTGAGTTCAGCCACTTTTTCACGCAGCATGTTGCGCTCCTGCAAGGCGAGCGAGGTGAGCGTGGCGACGAGTGCAATCGCGGCGGCGATCACCGCGCCGACGGTGAGCGCCATGAAGCGTGTCTTCGCCCGGCGTGACTGGCTTTGACGGGCGGCGATCACGTCCTGCGGCATGAGCAGGCTGGAAGCGCGCGCGGGCATCGTCGGCGCGGGCATGTCGCAGCGGTAGGCCGTCAAACCGGTGACGCGCTGGATTTGCGCGACGTCGCCCTCATCAATCCACAGCACGAGGCTTTCGAGACGGCCGAGCACGCCCTGGAAGCCAAGCTGAAGGCAGATGTTGTTCAATTCGGCGAGCGCGTTGCCATCGAGCTTGTTGGCCGAAAGCGGTGTGCAATAGACAAGCTGCGCGCCGCTGGTGATGGCGACGACGAGACGCTCCAGCTCGCGGAAGATGGTGATGCTGTTTTGAACCAGCGGATAACACAGCGCATGCAGCGTGACCTCGTCCGGCAGACGGGTGGAGTCCCGCAGCGGCACGGGCTGGTCCTTCAGCGCGAGGATGCGCGTGAGATGGGCGCCTTCCTTGCCCTGGATGTTGCGCACCTGCACGCTGGCCTCATCGTCGTCAGCTTTGATGCCCATGCGCTCAAGATGCAGCAACGCCATGCTGCGGAGGTGCTCAGGCTGGCCTTTGAGCCAGGCGGGCAGCACCCAGAAATGCGTGGCAGGCAGCGCCAGCACGCGACGCTGCGCTTCTTTGCCGAAGACGGCTCCCTCAGCGGTCTGTTCACCGTTGAACTGGCACGACGCGCCCTCCGCACCCGCCCAGCTCTGCCAGGTGTGCGTCGAAGGGAGCAGAAGCTCGCAGGGTGGTTTACGTGTCTTTGCCATGAGCGGGAATCTCACCGCGCCAGATGGCCTGGCCACCTTGCGTGATGAGGATGAGTTTGCGTTGCAGCGGGCCGAGCGAGCCGACGCTCTCGATGCGGCGGATCGGTCCGGCGAATTGAATCCATTGCGTCAGTTGCGCGACGATCTGCGGATGAAACACACCGAGCATCTGCGCCACCTGCGGCACGCTGGCGAGACGCTGATCATCCTGCGTGCGCAACGCGCCATCGCGTCCGGCGCGGAAGGTGAGCAGCGGTTGCACGCGCTCCATCGGCACATCGGCCAGCAGGGAGATGAGTTCGGGGCGGGCGTCATTGATGTCCACACGACCATCGCCAAAGATGGTGAACCACTCGCGCCAGTCAGGCCGCTCGGCGTTGACGATTTCCATGCCGCGCACATGCAGCATCTCCTCGACTTCCTTGAACGGACGATTGAACGGCATGCCTTCGAAACCCATCTTCTCATACTCGCGCTTTTCAGCGCCATTGAGGCTGACGTTCTCATCCGCATCGGCCCAGTCCTTCAGCGCATCGCACAAAGCGGCGACAAACTCCGGCTTGAAGCCCCAGCGGGTGAACAAACGGCGCAGCAGCACCTTGTCGCCAGTTTGGATGAGATGATTGATGTTCAGCCGGGCTTCTTCAGAGACGAGCGTGACGTTGTATCCGCCTCCATCGCCCGAAGTGAAGTGCAGCAGCGGATCATCCTGCAGAATCGCCGGATGACGGGCCACCTCGATGCCCATCTCCGCATAGCGCTTGGCAAAGATGCGTCCGCGCATCATGCGGGTGAATTCGGTGTCGGCCTGAAGAGCTTTGGCACCCGCGAACATGACCATGCCCAGCACCGCAATCATCCAGAACACCGCGATGAGCGCGGAGCCGTGGTTGTTGAAGGTTCTGGGGCGAAGGTGGAACACGGATGTGATGTGTTATGGGTTAGGAGTTGGGGGCTGCACTTGGGCCGTGACCTGGGAGAGATCGTTGGCGATCCAGAACGTGTATTCGTGCTCGCGAGGATCGGTGCTGAAGGCGAACTTCAATTTCATGAAGAGCGGCAGCTGCGGACGCTTCTTGGGATCCCAGCTCGTGAACCATTTCTTTTCAACGGGTTCGTAGAACTGCCACTGCATCTGCTTGAGGCCGTCAAGAATCGGCAGTTCGGCGATGGTGTCGAGCTGGTCCGGTGTGCGGGCCTTTTCGGAGAGTTTGAGATGGCGAACCACCAGACTGAGGTCTTTGGAGTCCTTGTTACGCACGAGGCCGAATTCGACGGCGTCGGCGAGCTTGAGCGCGCGATTCCAGGTGAAGGGCATTTTGCCGCCGAGGATGAACAGGTTACCGGAAGCACCACGCGCGACTTTTTCGGCTCCTGCGGTGAGCTGGATGCCAGGCGGCATGCTTTCGAGATAATCACGCCACTGCGTGACGAAGTTGCTGATGCGCGTCTCGGCCACGCGGGCATCGCTCATCGATTTCCCGAGCTGCATGGTGCCGTTCGCAATGCCATAGACACCACCCAGGATTAGGCCGATGAGGGCCATGGCCATGATGACTTCGAGCAGGGTGAACGCGGCCTTAGATCGGGCTGTTGGGCGAATACACATAGGTTTCCATGCTGCGTTTCATGCGCCGCGTGCGCCCGTCGGTGATCCATGCTTCGGCGCGGATGCGAAACATGTGGTCGAGCTCGACCTTGTCCTTGGTGATGAGTTTGACCTTCTCAATCATGGCGCTGGCATCAATGCCATCAGCCGTGGGAGGAAAATTAACACTGGTGGCCTTGAACTCGGGCTGGTGCGCGACTTCGGCGAGCACGGACTCCAGCACACGCAGCACCTGGGCCTCCTGACGGGCCGAAGTGGAGGTCTTGGCGATGGCTTCCACCGCACGCGTCATGCCGACCGCGACGAGCGAGAAGAGCGCAAGGGCGAGGATGATTTCGAGAAGGGCGAAACCACGGGTTGTAGGCGTGCTCGCCAGAGCACGGCGGATTGCCGCATTCTGGCGAATGCACCTACAGTCGAATGCTGTGCGGGTGTGTTTCATCCTTTGACCTGAATGCTTTTGCGTTTCGCGCATGCGGTGAGCGGATCGAAGCCGATCTCGATCTGACCTGCCTCACCACTGAGACGGACTTCAATGGGTTCGCAGATGCCCGTGGGGCTGAATTCCCAGGATTCACCGCGTTTCGGAGCACGGAAGACGTTTTCACCGACACGGCGCACCTGCAGCATGCCGCTGAATTCCTCACTGGTGCCGAAGGCGCCGGAGGAAAGTTCCATGCGCACCGTTTGCTGGCTGTTGAGCGCGCGAAGCAGGTTTTGACGCGCCGTGGTCTCGATGATCGCGGCTGCACGACGAAGCTTGTCCTCGGCACGCACTCCGGAAATGCTCAACACTGCCACACCAATGACAAGAATGGTGATGGTCATGGCGAGGCAGAGTTCGATCAGCGTGAAAGCGGAATGACGAATGACGGCAAAGCCGCGCTGGGGGGACAGCGAGGCTTGCGGTGGATTCTTGATGGACTGGCAGTTCGTCATTCTGAATTCGTCATTCGTCATTTCGGCGCAGCCAATCACAGATCCCAGTTGCCGATGTCGTCGGCATTGTCCGCGATGCCATCAGGTCCGGCGGAATAGACATCGAAGCCTCCTTTGTCTTTGGTTCCCGGACGACGGAAGTGATAGGGATTGCCCCAAGGATCGAGGAGAGGCTTCTTGAGCTTGGCCGCCCAGTTGGCGGGTGCCGGGCGTGAGCTGGGCTTTTCAACGAGCGCGGCCAGCCCCTGCTCCGTCGATGGCAGGAACATGTTGTCGGTCTCGTAGCTGCGCAGCGCGGCACTGAGGGTGTTCAGATCGCCTTTGACGCGGGTTTTTTTTCCGGAATCGAGCACGCCGGTGAGCGAGACGATGCCCGCGCCGACAAGGAGGGCGACGATGCCGAGGACGAGGACCATTTCGACGAGGGTGAAGCCTGACGTCGAAGGGCGTGGTTGGGTGGTGGTGTGTTTCATGGCGGTGGATGGGTAAAATTACTTGTTCATGCTGGAGATGGTCTGGAAGATGGTGGTCATCATGAGGTAGGCCATGATGCCGACCATGCCGGCCATGAGGCAGACGATGAGGGGCTGGATGAGCGCGGCGAGCGTGTCGATCTTTTTGCTGAGTTCGCGATCGAAACGCTCAGCGGCGCGAGTGAGCGCGGCGGACATGTCGCCGGTCTGCTCGCCAATGTTGACCATGTCGATGAGCAGCGGCGGGAACTGTGCACAGCGGTCGAGCGCGCGGGAGAGCGCCACGCCCTCGCCGACGTTGCGCATGACGCCTTCGAACTCCAACCTCAGGTAGGGATTATCGATGGCCTGATGCGTGAGCTGCATGGCATGCACCATGGTGAGGCCGTTGCCGAGCAGGTTGGCCATCGTTTCAAGAAACTGGACGTAGAAGCGGGCGCGGAAGATGCCGCCGAAGAGCGGGATGCGCAGTTTGAAGCGTGCCCACGGGATGGCGGACTCGGGACGGGCAAGCCATGCCTTGCCAAGGATGAAAGCGACGATGCCACCAAGAATGACCATCCACCACGTGGCTTTGAAGGTATCGCTGATCTTCAGGATGATCTGCGCGGTGAGCGGCAGCGATCCACCAGTGGAATCGAGCATCTCGGTGAGTTTCGGGATGAGATAGACAACGAACAGCAGCGTGACCGAAACCGCTGCGACGACAAGAAAAGCGGGGTAGAGCAACGCAGAAAGAACCTTGGACTTCAGAGCCTGCAAAGAGCGCATGTACTGCGCCTGGCGCTTCAAAATGGTGCTGAGAGAGCCACTGGCCTCGCCAGCGGAGACGAGGGCGCAGAAGAGCTTGCCGAAGCTGGGGCTGGTTGCGGCGACGGCTTTGGAGAAGGCCATGCCATCGCGCACTTTGCCGCGAAGCACGGTGGCGAGCGTTTTGATGCCGGAGAGTTCCCGACGCCGCTCCATCGTCGCGAGCGCGGGCTCAAGCTGGATGCCCGCGCCAACGAGATCAGCAAGTTCTTCGATGAACAGGACGACTTGTTGCAGCTTGAGTTTGATGGGACCGGTGATCGTTTCGGTGGTCGAAGCCGCTTGTTTTGTTTTCGCGGCTGACTTGGTTTCACCAGCGGCTTCGAGCTTGATGGGCTGTATTTTCTTTTTGCCCAACAGTGCAAAGGCCTCGCTGCGATCCGACGCGGCGAGTTCGCCGGTGATGAGACCGGAGGGGCCATGGGCGCTGTAAACGAAGGTGGGCATGAGGAGAATGACGAAATCAGAATGTCGAATGACGAATGCTTAAGCGGCCAGACGTGTGGGAGAGGCGATGGTGGTGGTTTGCGGATTGTGCTGACGATCGGAAGCGGCGGTGACGGAGAGCACTTCCTCGATGGTGGTTTCGCCGCTGAGCACTTTTTGGAAGCCGTAGCCGCGCATGGGGATGTAGCCGTCTTTGATGGCCTGCTTGTGGAACTCAGCAGGATGCGCGCGACTGTTGATGAGATGTTGCAGGGCGTGCGTGACGAGACAGACCTCGTAGATGGAGAGGCGTCCTTGGAAACCGCTGCCACGGCAGGCCTCGCAGCCCACACCGCGCATGATCTGGCCGCGCACATGCGTGGGGAAGCCGATGGATTTGAGATATGGCTCCTCGACCTGTGTGGGCACCTTGCACAGCGGGCAGAGTTTTCTCACGAGGCGCTGTGCGAAAAAGGCACGCACTGCGCTGGAGACGAGGAAGGGTTCGACGCCCATGTCGATGAGACGCGTGATGCCACCGATGGCGTCGTTGGTGTGAAGCGTGCTGAAGACGAGGTGACCAGTCAAAGCGGCACGCACGGCGATCTCGGTGGTTTCGAGGTCGCGCATTTCTCCGATCATGACGACGTTCGGATCGCCACGCAGAATGCTGCGCAGACCCGCGCCGAAGGTGAGACCGATCTCCGGCTTCACGGCGATCTGCACGATGCCGGGCATCTTGTATTCGACCGGATCTTCGATGGTGACGATGCGGCGGTGCGTTTGATTGAGATCGGTGAGGAATGCGTAAAGCGTGGTCGATTTGCCGCTGCCAGTGGGGCCGGTGATGAGAATGATGCCGTTGGGCAGCTTCAGCAGTTCATCGACGACGGGGCGGATGTTGTCGGTGAGACCAAGGCGATTCACGGTGACCTGCTGTTGTGCGAGAAGACGCAGGCTGATGCTTTCGCCTTCGACGGATGGAATCGTGGCGACACGCACGTCGATGGCGAGACCGTCGAGTTCGAGATTGATGCGGCCGTCTTGTGGCAGACGCTTTTCGGCGATGTCGAGACGCGCCATGATCTTGAGGCGGGCGATCACCGAAGCCTGGAGCGATTTGATGTTCTCCGGCACGGGCAGTTCTTCGAGACGGCCGTCGATGCGGTAACGAATGCGCAAGCGGTCCTGCTGCGGTTCGACGTGGATGTCCGTGGCGCGTTGTTCCAGGCCGCGGCGGATGATTTGATTCACGAAACGCACAACGGAGGCCTCCTCGTCCTCGGGTTCATCGAGCACGGTGACTTCATCGCGCAAATCTTCCGCGCCCCAGTCGGCGCGACCACGCAGGATCTTTTCAAATGTGTCGGCACCGAGGCCATAGAGCTTTTGCAGGCCTTCCACGATGCGTGTGCGCTGACCGACATGCCAGACAACGGGCATGGAAAGACTGGCGGCCACGCGTTGATGCGCGACAAGACTCAGCGGATCAAACGTGGCGATGTGCAGCGTGCGGGCAGGTTCGGTGCCGTCGTCACTTTGAGTCTCCTCGGTGAAAATCGGCAGCAGACGATGACGCAGCGCGATCTCGGCAGGAAGCATGCGGCGCATGCCTTGCTCGGTCGGCTGATCTTCATCCTTTGGCTCCCACCATGGCAGGCCGAGGGTCTTCGCGAGAGCCGTCAGGAAATCACGTTCACGCACGCCTTCGCAATCCAGCACGGCATCAACGAACGACGTTTGATTGAAGCAAGCCTCCTCCACTGCCTGCCGCACGGCAGGAAGATCGGCGCAGCCGGAATCTGCGAGGATTTGGTCTATAAGGGGCAGCATGTGAAAAGAGGCCGAAACCAGCCTCACAATGCCATATAATTATGGTTTTTCATAGAAATGGCAAGTTTTTAATACATCTAAACCATTCGGGAAGCTGAAAAGACCCACCGAACCGCTGTTCAAACCAGATGGAACCGGACTATTTGGCCGTGTTGATCTGGCTCACCATGGCCTCCAACGACCCGTTTTTGATGGCGATCACGCCTTTCGGATCAATCAGGTAAAGGGTCGGAAAATTGCGCAGGTTGTAGAGCGTGGTGTTGGGACCGCTGCTGGTGTTGTCGAGGATGTTGCGGAAGCTGACCTGGTAGTCGGCGAGGGCTTTTTTGGCCTCGGTCTCGATGTCGGTGTTCACGCCGATGACAACGGCGTTTTTGTCTTTGAGCTGCGCTGCCGCCTGATTCATCAGCGGCAGAATGCCGTGGCAGGCATGGCACCAGCCACCCCAGAAGATGACGATGACGTGCTTGCCACGGTAATCGCTGAGCTTGAAGCTGACGCCTTCCGCGTCCTTGCCCTCGATCTCCGGCGCTTCGCAGCCAACTTGCAGATTCGTCATTTCAAACAGCATCTTCGCGGTGAAGTCGGTGAGCTTGAAGCCTTGGATCGTGACATCGGCATAATCGGCATTGAGCTGCTGGAAACACTCGAGCGCCTTGTCCTTCGAGGCCTCGCCGGAAACGCGGTCGGCAGAGGCGTCGAAGTTTTTGAAATGGATCGCGCCAAGCGCATAGAGCGCGGCGGCCTTTTCCTCGCGATTCATGTTCTTCTCGATCACGGCCTTGAGCACCGGCTCAGCAGGCAGCCCCCGATATTCGAGTTGTTTCACTGCTTCGGCAATGCCCTGGCGGTCTGCGAAGGTTGTGCCGAGCATCTTCAACGCCTCCTGGCCTTCGGGAAAATTTGCCGCGCCTGTCACCAGCCACGAGACAGCCTTCACGACATCGGGTTTGTCGAGATTCGACTGCACGAGTTGCATCATCTTGGTCGCATAAGGGCCAGCGCTGGGAATGCTGGCGCGAAACTTGTTTTTCTCCTCCTCCGTGGTCGCTGCGATGAGCTTCTGCGTGTTCGCACGCACCGAGTTTTCGTACTCATCAATGAGGGAGCGAATCTCGACAGAGAGCGGCGAGGCCGGCTGCTGTGCAATGGTGGAACCCAGCAATAACAGAGACAAGAAGAGGTGTTTCATGACAAGTCAGCAACAGAGACGGCGTGAACGGAACGCAAGCGCATGCAGTGCGGCGACGAAGCACAGCAGCATGCCGCCCGGCTCTGGCACCACCATGAAGGAGGAGTACACATTGTCATAAAAGATCACCGGCGCGCCGTAGTTTTCGATGTGCGAATCGAGCGTGAAGATCTGCGCCGCCAGTGCCGTGTCCGGCGCCTCCACACGGTACACAACGCCATCCGTAAGTCCTGTGAGAGCAATGTTGAAGCCACCGGCGCTGTTGCTGAAGCCGCTGGCAACGAGAATGCCGCTGACATCCTCATACACGTTGATCGCCACACCGGCGAGTCCCTCGCCTGGCGTGTAGAAAAGGTCGGCTGCCAGCGTGTCCTGATACACCGATCCGGTGAGGATCGCGTCGGAGAAGTAATTCGCGCCGTCAAAACGGTATTGCGTGGCAAAGTGCTGCGTAGCGACATACGGCCCGATGGCGTTCACATTCCCCCCCGGAATGGCGATGCTCTGAAAACCGATGCCTATTTCCTTGAAGACCGAATCCAGCAGCACATCGCGATGCCCCGCAGGATTTTGGATGCCATTGCCAAAGCCGGGCGAAGCCCCATTGCCATCACCCCAGTCGATGACGAAGCCGCCGTGTCCATGAGTGATGGTTTGCGTCGAGGCGAACAAGTTTTCGCCAACTTCCAGCCAGTTCGCGCTGTAACCGCCATTTTGAATGCGCTGATCGAGGCTGAGACCGTCAAGCGTGTGTGATTGCTGATCATTGCTGACCATGAGATCGGAATAAGTCGTCGCCGAGGCATTCAACCCACTGCTCCATGCCACCGGAGGAGCTGCCGCCAGACTGGAAAACTGTGAGGCGAGATCCGTCGCACTCGTACCGAAAAAATTCAGCGCGTTGGCAATGCTCGGATCATTCGACTTCGGCGAGCCCCACACACCGGGTGAGGAAAAATTCACCAGTTTCTCCAACTCCGTCTGCGGGTCGCTGCGGAAGCGATTGGTGAGTTCGAGCCAATACTGCTGCTCCGCCGTCGGGTCCGCTGCCAGTACTGCCCCCTGCCCCGCGATGAGCAAAACCGCGTTCACCCAATGCATGCGCCAGCACGTCCATAAAGAAGACGTGCGACCGACGAGCAATGAAAGGGCTGAGTGGCGCATCGAAGCTTAGTTTATGGTAATTATAAGACGCTGCAAACACTGATTCGTGATCCTCGCCTTGGACTACCCGGCACTTTGCGGCGCAAAGTTTCTCTTGCATGCTTCACTTTGGCGCGCAAAGTGAGTCCTCATGAGCACGACCGAAGCCGCCTTGGAGAACCTCCGCATCATCCGCTCCCTCATGGAAAAAGCGCACATCTACCGTGCGGACTCGGCTCCAGCGGCACGGGTCGGTGGTGTGATGGCCCTCGTCGCGTCCGCGTGGCCGGTGCAGCACGCCTTGGCAAAAAACGGTGAGGCCGTGATGTGTGAAAAGTGTTTCCTCGCCACTTGGCTCATCATTCTTGGTATCGCGTCGGCTTTGAACGTTGTCCTGCTCGCCAAAGAAGCCGCACGCCGCAGCCAGCCCTTTGTCTCCGAAGGCATGCGCATGGCGCTGCGGGCATTTGCCCCGCCGATGCTCGTCGGCGGTTGTGTTGGCATCGGATTGATCGTGTTCCTGCACAATCTCACGCTCGCCGCCCTGATCTGGATTCTCTGCTATGGCCTCGCTCTGCTTAGCACCGCCAGCTTTTCACCACGTTCCCTGCCCCGCCTTGGCTGGGCTTTTGTGATCACCGGCCTGTTGCTCTTTTTCGCTTGGGCCGCAAACCGTGATGTGGATCTGCTTTCCAGCGACCTGGCCCCCGCGTCGCTCGCCATGGGCCTCACCTTCGGGCTGCTGCATGTCATTTATGCCCTCGCCGTCTTCTTCAGTCCGAAACTCATGGAGGTGCAATCGAAATGATCGACTTCGATCAAATCGACAAGCTCATCCACGAAAAGGGCCGCCTCTCCATCATGACGCTGCTCTCCACGCGGGGCGAATGGGCCTTTCAGGATCTCAAAACCGAACTCGGCATGAGCGACGGCAATCTCATCTCCCACCTGCGCACCCTTGGCACCGCCGGTTACATCAAAGAAAACCGCGACGACTCCGGCACCCGCCCGCGCACCAGTTATGAACTCACCACCGCCGGTCGCAATGCCTTCAAAGACTACGTCGAAGTCCTCTGCGAGATCGTCAAAGCCGCCCAGCAGACTTAAACCCGCTTCTTTTTGCCCATTCACTTTGCCACACAAAGCCAACAACACCATGAACATCATCCTCGCTCAACACCACGGCATGTGCTTCGGCGTCCGCGACGCCCTGCGTGCCACCCACACCGCCGCCCAACGCGCTCCGTTGACCATCCTCGGCCAGCTAGTTCACAATCCGCTCGTCGATCGCCATCTCGCCGCTGTCGGCGCTCAACGTGGTGATCTAGATGATCTGAACTCATCCACGACTCACCAAGTCGCCATCACCGCTCACGGCGCTTCCGACAAACATCGCCAAGCGTGGCAAAGCGCCGGTCACACCGTCATCGACACCACCTGCCCGCTCGTCAAAAAAGCACACCACGCGCTCGCCACACTCGTCAGCGATGGCTACCAGCCCGTCGTCATCGGTCAAAGCCAGCACGTCGACGTGCGCGGCCTCATTGGCGATTTTCCTCAAGCCGTCGTCGTGCTTGATGAATCCGATATCGCGCAAATCCCTGCGCATCCACGGCTTGGCATCGTCTCGCAGACCACGCAGCCCATCGAAATCGCGCTGCGACTCGTCGATGCCATCAAACGCCTTCATCGCAGCTCCGAAGTGCGTTTCATCGACACCATCTGTCATCCCACAAAGCAGCGGCAAACCGCGATGGAGGATCTGATTCGCGATTGCGACCACATCGTCGTCATCGGCGGCCGCAACAGCAACAACACGCGTCAGCTTGCCCAAAAAGCCATCTCCAAAGGCCTGCGCACACTGCAAATCGAACGCCCCGACGAACTCGATCCCGCCTGGTTCATCGACGCACGCAACGTCGGCGTCACAGCCGGCACCTCCACGCTCGATGAAACCGTCGATGCCGTCATGCAACGCCTCCGCCAGATCGCCGCCGAACTGCGCACCACACCCGCTCACGAATTTCTCCGCGCCATGCTTCAAGCCGCCTAACCCAACATCAAAATGAACACGCAACACTGGATCAACCATTTCGAGGCCAACACTCGCCTCAATCGCGAACTTCAACTCCCGGAGACGCCTTGCGCGCTTCCTGAAAACGTTCGCGCAGCCCTCGCCTGTTCCATCGCCACGTTTCAACTTGGTGAAAGCGACGGTGGCACACGTTTGCGCCGCTATACCCGCAGCATCGCCTCGCTCGAAAATTTGCGTGGCTACCAGCGTGCCGTCGATCTCTTCGTCGCCGAAGAGCAAAGCCACGCAGCTCTGCTCGCACGAACCGTCACGCATCTACGCGGCACCTTGCTCCAGAAGCAATGGACCAACTCCATCTTCCGCTGGCTGCGCGATCTCGTGAACCTCGAATTCAACATCCAGGTGCTCCTCACGGCCGAACTCATCGCCGAGGTCTATTTCGGTCTCCTCGCCCTGCGTTGCAGCGATCCCGTCGTCCAAACCGTCGCCAAAAAGCTCCTGCGCGATGAAATGGGCCACCTCGCCTTCCAGCGCGACTTCTTGTTCGAGCGCTTGAAGACGCTCACGCCCGCCATGCAACGCCTCTGGCGCTGGCAATTCCAAGCCATCCACCTCGCCACCGCTGCCGTCGTCTCCTGGGACCACCGCGACTGCCTGCGCAGCCTGAACATCACACCCGCCGACTTCCGCGCTCGTGCGATTCGCTGTTGGGACAATTTCCAATCACGCCTCGAACGCCGCTTGCGCGAGTCGGAATCTCAAGCGCTCCAAGAACTCGCATCCACGCCGGGATACAGCCGTTCCAGCAGCGCGACCATGCAGTCTCCGGTCAGGTGATGGGCCTGGCGGGACAACGCGGCGGGCTGCGTGTCTTTTTGCACACCGGATTTCCACAAATGATCCAGCGCATCCGCGTGCAGGTCGGTCACGGCATCGACAGTCTCGCGCCAGTGCTGCGGCTGCTCGCTTTCTTTCCACTCGCCACGACCACGGCCGAAATGGCATACAGCGAGATATGTCAAAAACGCGAGCTTCACCTGCTCGCGGAAATGCTCGCGTGACCAGCGAAGCCTCTGATCACTGCCACGCACAAGATTGTAGCTGCGGATCAACGCATAGGCCCCGATGCCGGAAGCAATGCCGCCCAACAACGCACCGCCGCCGAAAGTCATGCCGCCGAGCTTGAGATCGGCGATGAGTCCACCCATCGCACCACCGGCGAAACTGCCCAGCACGCCCCAGATGTTCTCCGAAACGGCCTGAGGCAGATGAAAATGCTCGCGGGCGACCTGGCTGAGCTCGTGCCCGGCCTGCCCCTTCAAGCCATGCGCCTCGATGAGATTGTTCGTCGTCTGTTCAATGCGATCCGCGAGCTGCGTGGCGAGTTTTTGCCGCGCATCGTTGTATTCGCGGTTCAATTCATCGCGCTGCCAGCCCACACGCTCTAGCAGAGTCTCGCTACGCACGTCCACACCGTCAAACAGCGCCGCAGTGAGCTGTTCGGAGATCAGACGCACGGAAGTTTGAAACACGTTCACGTTGCGCTGCGCCCAAGCGCGTTTGATCTGTTGAAAGCTTGGGATTTTGGAGCCCTGCATCAGTGGAGCCAGCGAGTCCATCAGCTTGTCCTCCTGCACCCAGCAGCGGGCAAAGGCATCCAGCGTCAGCACATCACGCACGATCTCAAACTGCTTCAAATGCGCCCGCCACGAGTCCATTTCCGCTGCTTCGAGCGCTGAACTGCCCGGCGTGCCGGTTTGATTCAGCAGCACCACGACCGGCTTCTCCACCCAGCCGAGGATTTCCATCTCCGGGCCGATGTAACCCGCCGCTTCGGGCGGTTCGGTGGCGTTGACGAGATAGAGCACCACGTCGGCCTCATCGCGCACGTTTTTGAGCGCCTGCTGGCTGCACCACAGCGGCTTGTCGGTGATGCGATCCCAGGTTTGCGACAAGAACCACAGCACCGGGCTGCGTTCACGCTTCAGGCGCTTCATCAGGCGTGCGCTGTCACCAAATCCTGGTGTGTCCCACAGCCGCAGCATGAAGCCGCCGGACTCCAGCAAGGTGTATGATTCATTGAACAGCGTCACATGTGCCGCGTCGCGCACCTCGCCCACGTCCTGACGCAGCAGTGTGCGGGCGAGCGTCGTCTTGCCGGCATTCGTGTGGGAGATCAGGCTCAGCGTGATGATGTCGGACGCATCGCGCACGTTCAGCTCTCCACCCTGCTTGTCAGGAGGACTGGCGGCTTGGGTTCTGGAGAAGAGAGCAGGCACGAGAGACAGAAACTTGGAAAACATTACGACACCGGCGGGTTTGCGCGTGCGGATTCTTTGCGCACGGCCACAATCACTTCAGACGCGAGGCCTTCGACCATCTGCGACCACAACTGCTCGCGCCCGGCGATTTTTTCCGGCGACCAGCGTCCGGTGAGGCTGGTGCCGTCCAGCAGCACGATCAATTCCGGCTCCGCATGCTTCGTGAGCAGACGCTGCCGCACATCGGAGACGAGACGCCGCTG
>CAMCWM010000139.1 GCA_945882215.1 Akkermansia muciniphila
TGGCGGTCGGGAATCATGTCATGCATGACTAAGTCGGTGTGGCGCATGGCACAAGCCGCGCTTCGCCTGTGGCGGGAGGATTGATTGACAAACTTCCCGCGCCCTCCTTTATAGGCGGCCCCCTGTTTTTTCACCCGCCCAACCATCCCAGACCATGGATTTTATCGCCAAAAACATCGCCGAAGTCGCCCCTTCAATGACCCTGTCCATCACCAGCCAGGCGAAGGCGCTCAAGAAGCAGGGCGTGGACGTGCTGAGCTTTGGAGCCGGTGAGCCTGACTTCAACACGCCCGCTCCCATCATCGCCGCCGCCATTGAGGCGCTGAACACCGGCAAAACCCGCTACACCGAGAGCAATGGCATCATCGAACTTCGTGAAGCGCTGGCGGCCAAGCTCATGGTGGACAACAACGTGCAGTATGAGGCTTCCCAGATCAGCGTGAACTGCGGCGCCAAGCACTCCTGCTACAACGCCATCCTCGCCTGCGTGAATCCGGGGGACGAAGTGATCATCCCCGCGCCTTACTGGACCAGCTACCCGGAAATGGTGCGCCTGGTCGGCGGCATCCCGGTCATCGTTGAAACGAAGCGCGAAAACGGCTGGAAGCTCACCCCGGATGAGTTCGAGGACGCCATGTCCCCGATGACGAAGATGATCATCCTCAACACCCCCGGCAACCCGACCGGCTCTGTGTACACCAAGGCCGAACTTCAGGCGCTGGCCGAAATCGCCGTGGGTGAAGGCATCGTGATCCTGTCCGATGAAATCTACGAAAAGCTCGTTTATGGCGGCCATGAGCACGTCAGCATCGCCTCCTTGAGCAAGGACATTTACGACCACACCATCACCATCAACGGCTTCTCCAAAGCCTACGCGATGACCGGCTGGCGTCTCGGCTACACCGCCGCGCCGAAGAAGATCGCTGACGCCATCGACACCATCCAGAGCCACACCACCAGCAATCCGACCACCTTTGCCCAATACGGTGCTCTGGCCGCCTTGCAGATGGACCAGCAGATCGTCGGCGACATGCGCGACGAATTCGACGTGCGTCGTCAATACATGCTCGGCCGCCTCAGCAACATCAAGAACGTCCGCGTCGTCGAGCCGATGGGCGCTTTCTACTTCCTCGTCGATATCGAGCCGATGCAGATCAAGAGCGTGAACTTCTGTGAGAAGCTGCTCAGCAAGCAGAAAGTCTCCGTCGTGCCGGGTCTGGCCTTCGGCGCCGAGCACACCATCCGTTTCAGTTACGCCACCGGCCTCGATGTCATCAACGCCGGCATGGACCGCTTCGAAGAATTCTGCTCCCAGCATTGATTTCGCAACAACCGTCAACCGCATAACATCATGGGCATCTACAACAACATCGTCGAAACCGTCGGCAAAACACCGCTGGTGAAGCTCAACAAAGTCACCGCCGACCTCAACGCCACGATTGCTTTGAAGTGTGAATTCTTCAATCCGCTCGGCAGCGTGAAGGATCGTATCGGCATGGCCATGATCGAGGACGCTGAAAAGCGCGGCATTCTCAAGGCTGACACCGTGATCGTTGAGCCTACCAGCGGCAACACTGGCATCGCCCTCGCGTTTGTCGCTGCCGCCAAGGGCTACAAGCTCATTCTGACGATGCCTGAAACGATGTCCTTGGAGCGCCGCACACTGCTCGCGCTGCTGGGTGCCGACCTCGTGCTCACTCCCGGTGCGCAGGGCATGAAAGGTGCCATCGCCAAGGCCACCGAAATCGTCGCCAACACGCCGAACGCCTGGATGCCGCAGCAGTTTGAAAATCCTGCCAATCCTGCCATCCACGCCAAGACCACCGCCGAAGAACTCTGGTCCGATACCGATGGCAAGATCGACATCCTCGTCGCCGCTGTCGGCACGGGTGGCACGATCACTGGCTGCTGCGAGGTCATCAAACCGCGTAAACCGAGCTTCCAGGCCATCGCCGTCGAGCCCGAGGCATCCCCCGTCATCAATCAGACCCTCGCTGGTCAGCCCGTGCAGCCCGGCCCGCATAAGATTCAGGGCACCGGTGCCGGATTCGTTCCTGCCAACCTTCACTTGAAGGATTCTGCCGGCCATCCGCAGATCACCGAATGCATCAAGGTCAGCAATGACGATGCCTTCGCCATGGCACGTCGTCTTGCCAAGGAAGAGGGCATCCTCGTCGGCATCAGCACCGGTGCGAACGTCGTCGCTGCAATAGAGGTCGCCAAGCGCCCTGAAAATGCAGGCAAGCTGATCGTCACCGTCGCCTGCTCCACCGGCGAGCGTTACCTCTCCACCGCGCTGGCTGACGAGGCCCGTGCCAAAGTGGGCGCGTGAGCTTCGCAATGACGAATTCCGAATGTCGAATGCCTGAGTGCGGACCCGTCGCATCTGCCTTCGTCAATTGAGCTTCGACATTCATTCGTCATTCTGATTTCCTCATTCGTCATTTTCTGAGCCTGCGGCTCATTTCAACTCACAAACTCCTCTCATGTCTCAACTCGACTCCATCTCCCAAGAACTCCCCGCCACCGGCATGGAAAAGTTCCTGGAGGACAACTTCCGCAAGCTCGTCTGGCTCTTCATCATCGCGGTGGTCGCGATTATCGCCTACGGTCTCATCCGCCATCAAAGCACCCTCAAGGCCAACGAGGCCGCCGAGGCGTTCACGAGCGCGAAGACTGTCGAGGATTGCGACCTTGTCATCTCGCGTTACACAGGCACCAACGCCGCCGCCAATGCGCTGCTGCTCAAGGCCGACTTGCTTTGGGATCAGAACAAAAAAACCTCCGCAGTCGATGCGCTGAAGGAATTCACCAGCAAAAACAGCCCGCATCCTTTGTTCGTACACACGCTGCTCGGACTCGGCACCAAGCTTGATGCCATGGGTGACCGCAAGGAGGCGCAGGCCATCTTTGAGCGCATCGTGAATGAGTTCGCCTCCCACGAGGCTGCTCCGCTCGCCCAGGTTCGCCTTGGCGATCTGCTCTGGGCCGAAGGCAAGCATGACGAGGCCAAAAAAGCCTACGAAGACCTGGCCGTGAAGTTCCCGGACATGGCCGAGTTCCAGAGCGTGAGCCAGGACCGCCTCGGCTGGATCGCCGCCGCGCTCCCCACCAAGGAAGTCGATCCGCCACCAGCACCGAAGGTGGAGCCAAAGCCTGCAACTGGTCCTGGCGCTGATATTCCGAAGCTCAAGCTGAACTCGGCTCCTTCGGGTCTTTCGCCCATGGTCACTCCTCCAGGGGCTCCTGCGGCCACGACACCTCCGGTGCCGGTGGTTCCGGCTCCTCAGCCCGCGTCTCCCCCCGCGGCCTCTCCAGCACCCGCGACCAGCGCTCCTCCATCTGCAGCGCCCGCACCTGCGCCAAGTGCGCCACCATCTGCCGCGACTCCTCCAACCGCTCCTGTTCCTGCGGCTCCTGCTCCGACGACACCTCCTGTGCCGAAGCCCTGATTTTGTAGGCTGGGTGTGGCGACAGCCCGCCCAGATGCTTTGGGGTTCTCGTTGGCAAACCGCGCGCACAAACAGACGACCGGGCTGTCGCCACAGTCGTCCTGTTTCAGATCACAGCCACTCGGCAATCGCCGCGATCACTTCCTGGCGCTGAACTTCGGTGAGTTCACCGTAGATCGGGATGCTCAGCACCTCGCCCGCGACACGGTGCGAGACATCGCAGCCGTTGAGGGAGCTTGCGGGCAGATTCGCAAAGCACTTCTGCTGATCGAGCGTGACAGGGTAGTAGATGTCACAGCCGATCTTCTTGGCCACGAGGTGATCACGCAGAGAGTCACGTTTGCCGTCGAGCACGCGCAGCGTGAACTGGTTCCAGATGTGATCGTTGTGCGCGTAACCGACCGGGAGCACGATCTTGGCGTTCTGCGCGGCCAGCCAGGTGTCCTGCGTGCTCACGCACTTGCAGTGCGCCGGATCGGCCTGCACCACGCCGTTCAACTTGCTCAGTTCGGCGATGTAGTGCGCCGCGTTGCGCTGCCGGTCGGCGGTGTATTGCGCGTAGCGCTTCACTTTCACGCTCAGCAGAGCGCATTGCAGCGTGTCCATGCGGAAGTTCGCGCCGACGTAGTGATGATAGTACTTCGGCTTGCCGCCATGCACACGCAGCACGCGGGCGTATTCGGCAAGCGCGTCGTCATTCGTCACCAGCATGCCGCCGTCGCCGAATCCGCCGAGGTTCTTGCTCGGGAAGAAGCTGTAGGTGCCGAAATCGCCCATCGTGCCGCTGTCGCGGCCTTTGTACTTCGCGCCAATCGACTGCGCCGCGTCCTCGACCACCTTGAGGCCGTGTTCTTTTGCCAAAGCGAGGATCGGGTCCATGTCCGCGCACTGGCCGAACAGATGCACCGGGATGATCGCCTTCGTTTTGGCGGTGATCTTCTTCCGCGCGTCATTCACGTCCAGGTTGAAGCAGATCGGGCAGATGTCGGTGAAGACCGGCACAGCTCCCAGCCGCGAAACCGCGCCCGCCGTGGCGAAAAACGTGAACGCGGGGCACAGCACCTCGTCACCCGGTTTGATGTCCAGCGCCATGAGCGCCAGCAGCAGCGCGTCCGTGCCGGAAGATACCGACAGCGCGTGCTTCACACTGACCATGGCTGCGATTTCCGCCTCAAACGTCTCCAACTCCGGCCCCATGATAAATCGACCATGCTTGAGCACCTGAGTGAAGGCGGCCTGGAGTTCGGATTCGAGCGGGTGGTTCTGGGCGTTGACGTCGAGGAGAGGGACCATGGGGAAAGCGGAATGAATGAATGACGAATGCCGAATGTGCCAGCGATTCCTCGCATCTGGAGGTTCTCACGCGCCGGTGAAGGCCTGTGCAAGGATCACAGGCTCGGCGGCAAGAATGATGCAATGAAGTTTCACGACATGGCGGCCCAACTGCTGTGTCTGCTGTCATGGCAAAATTTTTATGGATAGGTTTCATCGTGCTGCTGACCATTGTGCCAGCAGGCGCGGATGAATGGTGGACCTGGGTCTGGTTGGAGGCCTGGCGGCAGGAGAAAACCAGCGCGGGGCTGTTTCTGGCCGGTCGTCAGGATGCTCATCATGGCTCGGTCGTTCAGCTTGCCAGTCCACGCGTCAAACGGGAGCTGCTGCCGTGGCTGGATGGCGGCCTCGGGTTGTCCTTGCTGCAAATCGAGGATGTCAAAACCGGCAGGCGTTATCTTCAAGGCCGTCCGGAGCTGGAGTTGAACCCGCACTGCAATCTCACGCCAAATCTGCGCCTGGATTGGCGGAATCGTATGGAGTGGCGCTGGAATGAAGACGCCGCGCTCACCACGAGCCGCCTGCGGCATCGCTGGCAGCTCGGCTGGACGCTGCCAGAGGCCATCGGGCCGTTGACCCGCGTCTTTGCCAGTAACGAATGGCTCTTCGACCTGCATCGCAGCCAGTGGGGCGAGAACCGCGTCGTCCCTGTCGGTCTGAGCTTCAAAACCGGCAAACACACCGACCTGGATCTCTTCTACATGGTCGTTTCCACCCGCACGCCCGCCGAATGGCGGCACGAATCCGTCATCGGCACCTATCTGCGGGTGCGGTTTTGAAACGGATCACATCCGTTCCGTCGTCTGGATGCCGAGCAGGCCAAGGCCGGTCTTCAACACGCGGCTGGTGGCTTCGCATAGGGTCAGACGTGTGTTGCGCACGGCTCCTTCGGCACGCAGCACGTTGCAGGCTTCGTAGAAGCTGTGGTAGGTGTCGGCGAGTTCGTAGAGATAGCTGGCGAGCAGGTTCGGGCGGAAGTCGAGCAGCACGTCATGCGTGATTTCGGCGAGCTGGGCCAGTTTGAGTGCCAGGGCGCGTTCGGCAGGCTCCGTGATTGTCAATTCAGGCGTGAGGGTGATTTCGGCATCCAGCTTGCGGAAGATGCTCTTGGTGCGGACGTAGGCGTTGATGAGGTAGGGCGCGGTGTTGCCTTGCAGCGCCAGCATCTTGTCCCAACTGAACTTGTAGTCGGTCATTCGATGCTGGCTCAGCTCGGCGTATTTCACCGCTCCGGTGCCGATGACTTCGGCGATCTGGATTTTCTCCAGATCGGTAAGCCCTTCACGTTCGGCGACAACGGCTGCTGCGCGTTCGATGGCCTCGGCGAGCACTTCAAGCAGGCCCACGCTCTCGCCGGAGCGCGTTTTGAACATCTTGCCGTCCTGGCCGAGGATGCTGCCAAAAGCGACGTGCTGCATGCGCGTGTTCTGGCCGCGCTTTTTGGCGACCTGGAAGAGCTGGCGGAAATGCAGCTCCTGCGGCGCACCGACGACATACCAGATTTCATCCGCCTTCCACTCGTCGATGCGGTGATCAATCGTCGCGAGGTCGGTGGTGGCGTAAAGAAAGCCACCGTCGCTCTTGCGGATGAGGCAGGGTTTGTCGGCAAGCTCCGGCACGTCGCGGAAGAACACGCAGGTGGCGCCGTCGCTGATCTCCGCGATGCCGCTGGTGAGCAGATGCTCGACAAGCGGCGCGAGCTTGTCGTTGTAGGCGCTCTCGCCGAGGTAGTGGTCGAAGTGGATGTCGAGCTTGCCGTAAATCTGGCGCAACTGTTCCAGTGACAGCGCCACGCAGCGCGTCCAGATCTCCATGTTGTCAGGATCGCCCTGCTGGAGCTTCACCAGCTCGGTGCGGCAAGTGGTCAGCACGGCCTCGTCGGCCTTCGTCTGCGCGTTCACCGCCTTGTAAACACGCACAAGTTCCTGGATCGGGTCTTTGTCGAGCGCCTCATGATGGAGGATCGTTTTCCAGCCGTGCAGGATCATGCCAAACTGCGTGCCCCAGTCGCCAATGTGGTTGTCGGTGATGACCTGGTGGCCGATGAAGCGGGCGATGCGCGCCAGTGAGTCGCCGATGAACGTGCTGCGAATGTGGCCGACATGCATCGGCTTGGCGATGTTCGGCGCGGAGAAGTCCACGACGATGCGCCGGGCCTGTTCAACTTGCGGCACGCCGACATGGTCGTCTTTAACGATCACGGCAAGCCTCTGCGCCAGCGCCGCGGCGCTGAGCGTGAAATTGAGGAAGCCGGGGCCGTCCACGGTGATTTTCTCACACAGATCCTCCACCCGAAGCGCCGCCTTGATCTGCTCGGCGAGAGCGCGGGGATTCGTCTTGAGCTGCTTCGCCAGCGTCATGGCCGCGTTGCTCTGGTAGTCGCCGTAACGCGTGTCGGAAGCGATGACGACGTTGGGCAGAAAACCTTCAGGCAGCTCGATGCCTGCCGCGGTGAAGGCGGATTGAAGACGGGACGTGAGAATGGCGCGGAACATGGGCGCGCATTTTGAATGACGAATGACGAATGTCGAGCCGAGAGAAGCGAGACAGACTGCGGTAGGCAGCCCGAAGGGAAGCGAAGCGTATCAATGCGGAATTACACCCGGCGCACCTCGTCGGCGCTGGTCAGGGTGTGAGTACTGCCGTCGGCGAATTCGAGGATGAGGTGGCCTTCCTCATTCAAATCGAGCACGCGGCCAAAAACTTCGCCTTGAGGAGCTTGGGCGCGGATCTGGCGGCCGAGGAGCCAGCTTCGTGTGCGCACTTCGGCGATGGCAGCGCTGTAATCATCTCCGATGCGCTGGAACTCGGCATGAAGTGACTCCAGAATGCGGTTGGCGAGAGAATTGCGATCCAGTTCGCCTTGGGGCGTGGTTGGCAGCTCGTTGAGCAGCGAGGTGGCGACGATGCCGGGGCTGAATTCGCGTGAGTTGACGTTCAAACCGATGCCGAGCACGAGAACCATGCCCGAGCGTGTAGAAACGGTCTCCGCAAGCAGGCCGCTGACTTTGCGATCGCTCAGGTAGATGTCGTTGGGCCACTTGATGCGCGGCTGGAGCGGTAGCTCGGCCTCAATGGCCTTGCAGATCGCAAGCGCGGCCAGCGTGGTGATGCGCGGCCAATGTTCGAACAGCGCTTCAGGACGAAGCAGCAGCGAAAACATCAAATCTTTGCCACGCGGGGCGATCCAGCGGTTGTCGCGACGACCACGGCCGGCGGTTTGCGATTCGGTGAAAACGACAGAGCCGACGGGCAGTTCTGCGGCGCGTTGTTTGAGCCAGTCGCTCGTGGAGCCGACTTCATCCAGCACCGTGACTTGCCACGGCAGGGCAGGATCATTCAGGGCCTCGGCATCGAGAGGGATCATGCGCGCTTGCTGTTCGGATCGCTGGCTTCGCCGTGCTGGTGGAGTTCGTCGTGATCTCCCTGGCATTCGAGATGGGTGGTGATGAGCACGGGGCGGTCCACGCTGGCCTGCACGGCGTGCTCGATCTCGGTGGCGGTGCGGTGGGCGTCGCGCAGCATGATGTCGTCTGCGAACAGCAGATGCACCTCGACGTAATGCATCTCACCGGCATCACGATGGCGCAGGGCGTGAAATTTGAGGCCGTGCTTTTCGGTCTCGCGGCGCAGGGCGGCGTC
Organism: Akkermansia muciniphila; assembly: GCA_945882215.1. Classification (GTDB taxonomy): domain Bacteria; phylum Verrucomicrobiota; class Verrucomicrobiia; order Verrucomicrobiales; family Verrucomicrobiaceae; genus Prosthecobacter. The sequence continues at coordinate 8,427 of CAMCWM010000139.1, forward strand.
GAGCGCAGCATCGAGCTTGGGATCGGCGCTGTCCATCAGGCCGCCGACGCTTTGGCGCATGAGGCCGTAGCCGGTCCAGATGATGTTCGCTGCCATGAGGATGCCGAAGATGGGATCCCAGCCATGCCAGCCGGTCAGGGCGACGAGTCCGAGACCAATGATGGCACCGAGGCTGGTCCACACATCGGTGAGGACGTGCTTACCATTCGATTCGAGGATCAGCGAGCCGCCGCGCCGGCCGGTGCGGATGAGATAAGCGCCGAGCGCGGCATTGATGGCGATGCTGAGCGCGGTGAGGGCCAGACCTTCGTCCAAGTTGGCCGGTGGCAGGTGCAGGAACCAGCGGCGGACGGATTCATAGATGATGAACAACGCCGCCACGACGATGAGGCCGCCCTCGATGCCGGCGGAGAAGAAGGCGATCTTGCTGTGGCCGTAGGGATGGTCGGAGTCGGCGGGTTTGTGCAGCAGGCCGAGGCTGAAGGTCGCAAACATCACGGCGGCGACGTGCACGACGGATTCCGCCGCGTCTCCAAGGATGGCCGCCGAGCCGGTGAGCACATACGCGCCGATTTTGAGCACGAGCATGAGGAACCCGATGGCAAGCGAGAGCCGCATGGCGCGGGTGGCATCGGTGGCGTGGCTCATGGCGGCTCAGTCTCGCAGCAGCAGTTCGACCGTCGCATTCAAATCGGCAAAGGATTCCACGGTGCGCCACGGATTCAGGGCTCGGAGTTCGTCGGCGGAATACTGGCCGGTGGCGACAGCGAGGCATTTCGCGCCGAAGGCCTCGGCGCAGCGGATGTCCTTCGGCGTGTCCCCGATGACGATGACATCGGCGAGATCAAAGCGAGTGCCGGTGGCGTCCTGCATGCGCTGCAGGGCCACGGGACCGAGCTGGTTGCGGTCGTGATGATCACTGCCGAAGCCGCCGTCGATGAAATGCTCGTAGATGCCATGGCGCGAGAGCTTGATCACGGCACCACGGCGCACATTGCCTGTCAGCAGGCCGAGATGGGCCGAGCTTTCCGTGCGCAGGGCTTCGAGCAGCGCCATGACGCCTGGCAGCGTGTAGCCACTGAAGTTGTCCGCTTGCAGGCGACGCTGAAGATTCGCGAGATATCGGTCGAGAAACGCGGTGATCTCCTGCGGCGTGTGCTCGCGCTCCACGAGTTGGAAAATATCCATCGCAATCGCCGGATCGGTGGCTCCGGCGAGTTGCAGCGGCGGCAAAGCATCGCGCTGAATGCCGAAGTGCTCTTCGGCAGCATCAAGGATCGCGGCCCCGCCGGCGCCGTTGCTGTCGATGAGCGTGCCGTCGATGTCGAAAAGGAGAAGGCGGGGCATGGGGGAGAGGTCAAGGCTTCGCCGTCAAGAGGTGGTCAAGAAGGTCAAGGGGTGTGTGCTTGACCCTCTTGACGACACTTGACCTGCCTTGACGGCATGGCTGGCTCCATCAATGCGGCTTGGCCGCAGCACCGGGCTTGGCACCGCCGGTGTTGGAAGGCGAGTATTTGGCGACCATTACGGCGCCTGCGGCGGCCATGAGGCAGCCGAGGATGAAGGGCAGGGGCAATGCTTTCAGGCCTCCTTCCGGCGGATGCAGCAGCATGGCGGTAATGGCGTTGATCACCGGTGCGCCACCGAAAACGATGGGCATCACAGCGGCGGCCGCGGCGGAGCCTTTGATGGGGGAGGCGGCACCGAGCGCGAGCACCAGGGTGAAAGCACCGAGCGCGCCTGCCACACCGGCGATGAAGCTCCAGGTGATGCCGCTGCCGGTGAAGCTCCAGTTTGAACCGCGCAACTTGATCAGCACGGCGGCGGCGATGCCGATGACCGCGTAGGCGATGCAGACAAAGAGGAAGGCTTTCAGGCTGGCATGCGGCGTTTCAGCGCCCATCGGCATGTAGCCGCGGCCTTTGTGAAGAATGACGCCATACACGCCCCAGGAGAGCACGGTGAGCAGGGCAAAGATGATCCAGGTTTCCATTTTCTTGCTTTTGGGTTGGGAGTTCACGGTGGTGGGAGGGAAGAAAGCGATGAATTGCCGTGGGAGAACGCTTGCGACAACGGCTTTGTTTATTTTTTGTCCGGTCGCTTCAGCAGTTCATGTGGCGCGGCCTTGATCTTGTCGCGGAAGCGCTGGGGGATCTCGATGGCCTTCATTTTGCCGGTGGCGGGGTCTTTGCGGACGCAGGCGGCGGTGATGCGGCCTTCGGCGGCGAGTTCGCCGTCGCTTTTCCAGAAGCGGATGATGTGGCGGATGACCTTGCTGCGGATTTCCTCGACGAGCAGCTCGCTTTCAAACTCCTCCTCGAAACGCAGCGGTGCCATGTAGTCGCAGGAGGCATGCACACGCGGCCAGCCGACGCGTTCCTCGCCCGCATGGGCCGGATCGACAATGGAGAAGCCGAGGCTGCGGAAGAAGGCATGCTCCACGCGCTCCATGTAGCGGAAGAAATTGGAGAAATGGACGATGCCGGCCATGTCGGTGTCGGAGAACTGGACGCGTTCGATACAGGTGAAGCGGTGGGCCATGGGGAAAGCAGTAAGAGGTGAGAAGTGAGAGGTTAGACGGCGGAGGTGACGAGTGCGGAATCGCCCTGCATCGCACGCATTTTCATCGCGGCTTCGATGACGGCTCGCGCGGCGGTTTCGGCCTCGGGCTTGGTGTTGAAGCGGTGGAAGGAGACGCGCAGGGTGCAGGCGGCGTCGCGGGCGCTGACGCCCATGGCTTCGAGGACATGAGAGGGGTGCAGCGCGGCGGTGTGACAGGCGGAACCGGCGGAGCAGGCGATGCCTGCCTTGTCCAGCAGGATGAGCATGCCTGCGGCGTCGATTTCCGGCAGGCGGAAGGAGCTGGTGTTGTGCAGGCGGTGCTCGCGGCAGCCGTGAAGGCGCATGCCGGGCTCGGCGGCGTGGACGAGGTGCTCAAAGCGGTCGCGCATGGCGTGGAGGCGGGCCTTGGTGCCGTCGTCCAGATGATGCCGTGCCCGTTCGGCGGCTTTGCCGAGTCCGATGATGCCGGGGACGTTCTCCGTGCTGCTGCGCCGCCCGTTTTCCTGCCCGCCACCGAGGAGCAGTGGCTCAAAGCGCGCACGGCGGCTGAGGTAGAGCGCTCCGACGCCCTTCGGCGCGTGCATCTTGTGGCCGCTGAGGCTGAGAAAATCGACGGGTGTCGTTTTGACATCGAGGTGGACTTTCCCCGCTGCCTGCACCGCGTCCGTATGCACCCAAGCACCGGCGGCATGCGCAATGCCGACGATTTCATGCATCGGCGCCAGAACGCCGGTCTCGTTGTTCGCCCACATGATGGACACGAGCGCGGTGATGCCGGGGCGGACGAGCGTGCGCAGTGCGTCGAGATCGACGCGGCCATCGGCCTTCACGGGAGCCTGGATGACCTTGCCGCCCTGCGACTGCCAGCGTCGCGCGGATTCGAGCACGGCGGCGTGCTCACTGCCGGTGATGACAAGCTCCGGCTTCTCCGGCCAAAGTGAACGCACCGAGGCATGCACGGCGTTGATCGACTCCGTGCCGCCGCTGGTGAAGACGATCTCATCCGGGTGCGCCCCGAGCAGCGCCGCGACTTCCTCACGCGCTTTCTCGATGGCACGGCGCACGACACGTCCTCCGGCATAAGCGGCGGAGGGATTGGCGTAGTGCTCGCACAGGAACGGCAGCATCGCGTCAATCACGGCGGGATCGACGGGCGTGGTGGCGTTGGCGTCGAGGTAGATCACGCCGGGATGTTCGGACTGACTGCGAGGCTGTCAATGCTGCCTTCCCGCACTCGACAAGCCGCGCACTCCCGCTAACCTCCCCGCCCTTATGCTCGACATCCGCCTCATTCGTGACAACCCAGACCAAGTCAAACAGCGCCTCGCCGGACGCAGCGGCGATTTTGCGTCCCTGGTCGATGAAGTGCTGGCGATTGACGCGCAGCGACGTGCGGCGGAGACGGAGCGGCAGAAATTGCAGAGCGACCGCAACCGCATCAGCAAGGAGATCGGCATTGCCAAAAAGAACGGCCAGGACACCAGCGCCATCGAGGCGGAAGTGCGCGGCATCGGCAGCCGCATCGACGAAATCGGCCGTGAGGCCGATGCGAGCGATGCCAAACAGCGCGACCTGCTGCTGAGCATTCCGAACCTGCCGCATGAGGCTTGCCCAGTTGGCAGCACTGCGGAGGAGAATCCCGAAGTGCGTGTGTGGGGCGCTAAGCCGGAGTTTGCGTTTCAACCGAAGGATCACACCGTGCTCGGTGCCGCGCTGGGCATGCTGGATTTTGAAGCGGGTGTGAAGATCACCGGCAGCGCCTTTGTGGTGTATCGCGGCGCGGGTGCTCGGCTGGAGCGCGCTTTGATCAGCTTCCTGCTCGATCTGCACACGACGCAGCATGGCTATGAGGAGATCAGCCCACCCTTGCTAGTGAAGCCGGAGTGCCTTGAGGGCACCGGGCAACTGCCGAAGTTTGGTGATCAGGTGTATCACAGCCCAGAAGACAATCTGTATCTCATCCCGACAGCGGAGGTGCCGGTGACGAATCTGCATCGCGACGAGATCGTGCCGCTGGAGAAGCTGCCCATCAATTACGCGGCCTACACGCCCTGCTTCCGTCGTGAGGCGGGCAGCGCGGGCCTTGGCACGCGCGGTTTGATCCGCATGCATCAGTTCGACAAGGTGGAGTTGGTGAAAATCACCACGCCGGAGACGAGCATGGCCGAGCTGGAGAGCCTGACCGGGAATGCGGAGAAAGTGCTGCAATTGCTCGGCCTGCATTACCGCGTCATCGAGCTTTGCACCGGCGACATCGGTTTTGGCTCGGCCAAAACGTATGACATCGAGGTCTGGGCACCGGGGCAGGGCACGTACCTCGAAGTGTCGAGCTGCTCGAACTTCGGCGACTACCAGGCCCGCCGCATGAACCTGCGCTACAAGGACGAAAACGGCAAAAACCGCATTCCGCACACGCTGAACGGCTCCGGCACGGCGCTGGCGCGTTTGTTTGTGGCGTTGGTCGAAACGTATCAGCAGGCAGACGGAACGATTGTGATTCCTGAGGCGCTGCGTGGACATTTTGGCTCCGAGAAGATCGGCTGACCGTCATGAAAAGAGCCTGCATCCTTCTTTTCACGCTGGCTGCGGGCAATGTCGTGAAGGCGCAGGCTCCCGGCGTGCCGGTTTACGTTGAAGGCCGTGATCTTGTTTTGCCACCGGCGGACAAGCAGCCGCTTGAGCGCTGGCAGTGGGCAAGGGCTGAGCAAAATTTGGGGAATGATTCCAACACCTGGATTCAGAGGTGCAGGCAGAATCAGGTTGGCTTGGCAACGGCTTGTTTCCAAAACGTCTCCACTGCCGCCACGAGGCCGGGGATGTTGTTCTCCTTGGCCTCGACATCGACCTTGAGGCCGCGCTCGGTGATCGCGGCGCTGGTGACGGGGCCGATGCTGGCGATTTTGATGCCTTCTGGCAGGGCGACCTTGAGATTGAGGAAGTGCTCGACCGTGGAGGCGCTGGTGAAGGTGATCATGTCGGCTCCCTCGGCCTTCAGGCGGGCGAGGGCTTCGAGATTGTCCTCGGTTTCGGCGACGGTGCGGTAGGCAATGGCCTCATCGACGATGGCACCCATGCCGGTGAGCTCGTTGGCGATGACTTCGCGTGTTTCCTCAGCACGCACCCAGAGCACTTTGACGTTCTCCATGTCCTGGTGGTCCTTGAAGGCTTTGACGAGGCCTTCGGCGACGAAGTTTTTGTCGGGCATCAAATCGACGGCCAGGAAGCGTGCTTTGATCTTCTCCGCCGTGCCGGGGCCGATGCAGGCGATGCGGACGCCGCCGATGCAGCGGGCGTCGTTGAAGAGTTTGTCGAACATGGTGAAGAAGGCGTCCACGCCGTTCGGGCTGGTGAAGATGATCCAGTCGTAAGTGTGGCAGTCGTTCACCAGTTCGCCGAACGTTTTCTGATCGGTGGCGGGTTCAGTGCGGATGGTGGGCAGTTCGATGACATCGGCTCCGAGCTGCGAGAGCTTTTTGCTCAGCACCCCGGCCTGCTGACGTGTGCGGGTGACGACGATCTTCTTGCCAAACAACGGGCGGTCTTCAAACCAGTTCAACTGCGGTCGCTCGGTGACGACATCGCCGATGATGGCGACGGCGGGCGCTTTGAAGCCTGCGGTCTTCACTTTGGCGGCGATGTCTGCCAAGGTGCCGACGAGGGTC
>CAMCWM010000140.1 GCA_945882215.1 Akkermansia muciniphila
GCCGCTGGAGATGAGCTGGAGCTCGGCGGGACCTTCGATCAAGACGCGGGCACCTTGATAAAACTCGATCTGCGCGATGCCGGACTTCAGTTTCAGCAGTCCAGGCGAAAGCGGCGTGCCCGGCGCGATGGCGGCGGATTCCCATTCGAGATTCACACCGCGTGTGAGCACGGCGACGGAGGCCGTGGTGTCCTCCACGTCCGATTTCAGCCACGACATGGCCAGCCACGCGCCCATGAGCGTGATGCAGGCCGCCATCGCCGCCACGGTGGTGACGGTGGCGAAGGTGAACCGACGTCGCGGCACCAACACGGGCTGGATGACCTTGCCGGGCACGGCGAGCGGCTTCGTGGCGCGGAGCATCGCGTCCATCTCGAAGTGCTGAAGCAGTTTGGAGCCGAGCTGCGGCTCGTTTTGCAACAGCGTGTGCAATTCCTCCGCCTCGGCATCGGTGAGCGTGCCTTCGAGGTAGTGCTGGATGAGCGTGTCGGCGTCAGGCATGGGCGTGGCCTCCTTGGTTGAGGTTTTGTTCGATGCACTCGCGCAGCTTTTCCCGCACACGGGAGAGGGCGCGGCAGACGGTGTCGGCCTTCATCTGGATCTGCTCGGCAATCTGCGGCGTGCCGACATCGTCGTAATAATAGAGCTCCACGAGCTCGCGGCTCTTCTGAGGCAGTTTTTGCAGGCAGGTGCGCAGCACGCGGACCTCGTCCTCGTAGCGCGGCGGCGTCTCACGCTCCTCCGCGAGCAGGCGGATGTGATCGGCGAGCTTTTGCACCACGTCTGGCTGCTGCCGCGTGCGCTCCCGCCACAAACGCATGGCGATGTGACGCGTCATCGTGGCCAAAAGCGGCCGCGCATCGCTGCTGAGGTCCCATTTGGACTCCTTCGCCATGAATTCGAGGAAGACCTGCTGCGTGATGTCCTCCATCAGCCCCGGCCAGGGAGCATACTTGAGCGCCACGCCCTTCACAAAATCGTGATGGGCGAGGAAAACCTGCGCAGCGTGGGTTTCGGCAGTGTTCATGCGTTGCCATTAACCCAAGCGAGGAAGGAAAACCGGACAAGAAATCGTCCCGAAAATCAAGAAGCCGGGTCTTTGAACACACCGCATGCGCAATTGGCGCCTTTGGCTGCGTACTTTGCCATCATGCTCCGCCGCTGCCTCTCCCCACTTGTCATTGCTTCGCTTCGCTCACCCCTTCGGGGCAGCCCTTGGCTGGCTGTCTCGCTTTGCTCGGCTCTGCTTCCTTCATTCGCCACTGCGGCGAACGCCGCGCCCCTCGATTACGACCGCGACATCCGTCCCTTCCTCAAAGAGAACTGCATCGCCTGTCACAACAAGACCACGACCAAGGGCGGCCTCAACATGGAGACACCGGAGCTGATGGCGAAGGGCGGCGAGAGCGATGTGGGCATCATCCCCGGCAAAGGCGCGGAAAGCATCATGTACCAGGCTGCCGCACACACCTGGGACTCCGAAATGCCGCCGAAAGGAAACAAGGTCGGTGCGGTGAACCTCACCACCGAGCAGCTCGCGCTTTTCAAAGCATGGATCGACCAAGGCGCGAAGCCCTCGCCTAAAAGAGAAGTCATCATCTCCTGGGAGCCGCTACCGTCCGGCTTGCAGACCATCTACGCCATCGCCGCCACGCCACAGGGCGACTTCGCTGCTGCGGCGCGTGCGAACCAGATCAGCATCTACCATCTGCCCACGCAGAGCCTCGTGACGAAACTCACCGACGAAACCTTGCTCAAATCCGGCCTCTACAAGCAACCCGGCGTCGCGCATCGCGATGTCGTGCAATCCCTCGCCTTCAGCCCGGATGGCACGCGTCTCGCCACGGGCAGTTTCCGCGAAGTGAAGCTCTGGAAGCGTGAATCCAAACCCGCCGCCGCGCCGATGCCGACGCATCCGAAGTTCACCGCCATCCAGGAGGCCGACAACACGATCAAGCTCACCGAAACTGCTGGCGGCAAGCTCATCGCCCACATCAAGACCGATCTCACGGTCGAGCAGGCTCTCGCTCAGCGCAGCCTCGCAGCCACACGGGCCAGTTTGGAAGTCACCTATCAAAACGAGGCCATCAAGAAGGCCGAGACCGATGCCACTGAGCAGACGAACCGCTTGAAAAAAGCCAACGAGCTCGCTGAGCTCGCCAAGAAAGCGCTCGAAGAGAAAAAGAAGGACATCAAGCCCAAGGAAGACGCCAAAGTCGCCGCCGAGAAGGCGGCGAAGGAGATCAGTGCTCAATTCGCCATGGCTTCGTCAGGCAAGCCGGATGAGGCGCTTGCCAAAAAGCACGCCGAAGCTCAAGCCTTGGCTGCCAAGGCCGCCGCCGATCTCAAGCTTGCCCAGGAAGCTCTCACCCGTGCCGAGGCAGCCATCGCCACTGTCACCAACGAAATCAAGCTCGCCGCTGGCGACGCAAAAAAAGCAGCCGATTTAGCCGTGATCGTTGAACTCGCGAAGCCGGCGCTCGAAGACAGAAAAAAGGCAGTCAAACCCAGGGAAGACGCCAAAGCCGCCGCTGACAAAGCCGCGAAGGAAATCGCCGATCAAGTGGCCAAGGTATCGACCGGCAAACCAGATGAGGCTTTGATCAAACAGAACACCGAAGCCCAGGAAAAAGCCACCAAGGCCTCCAGTGACTTCAAACTCGCGCAAGAGGCTCTCACACGCGCCGAAGCCGCCATCACCGACACCGCGAACGAAATCAAGCTCGTCACCGAAAACGAGAAGAAGTCCAAACAGAACGTCGTCGATGCCAAAGCACGTCTCGAAGTCGTGAAGAAGGAACTCGAGAAGGCGAACGCGGATCGCGACCTCATCGCCAAAACACTCACGACCGGCCTCAAGAAGGCCAAGGCGCTCCAGTTCTCCGCCAACGGCCTCGAACTCATCGCCACCTTTGACGCTGGCCCCGCACTGGCCTGGAGCACCGTGAACGGCAAACCCATCGCGCCCGGCAGCAGCACCACCACCTGGGTTCTTGAACGCAGCTTCGGCACTGGCGACGGCAAATCACTCATCACCGACCGCGCCAACAGCATCGCCTTCAGCCCTGATGGCAAAACGCTCGCCATCGGCAGCGGTGAGCCCTCCCGCAGCGGCGACATCACCTTGTGGGATGTTGCCACTGGCACGCTCACCAAGACTTATGCCGAGCGTCATCTCGACAGCATCTTCGCGCTCGATTTTTCCCCCGATGGCAAGCTCCTCGCCTCCGGTGGTGCCGACAAAGCCGTGCGCATCACCGATCTGAGCACTGACAAAGTCGTGAAGGTCTTCGAAGGCCACACGCATCATGTGCTGGGCGTTTCCTGGCGTGCGGATGGCCGCATGCTCGCTAGCAGCGGCGCGGACAATGTCGTCAAAGTGTGGGACTGGACCACCGGCGATCGCCGCAAAAACGTCGATGGCTGGGACAAGGAAGTCACCGGCATCCGCTACCTCGGCGCTGCCGATCAAATCGCCACCAGCGCTGGCGACACCAAACTCCGACTCATCACCAGTGACGGTGGTGAGGTGAAGCAGCTCGCCGGCTCCACCGCCTTTCTCCAGGCCCTCGCCACCAATCAAGCCGGCGATCTCATCCTCGGCGGCGATCAAGACGGCACCGTGAGAGCGTGGGATGTGACCTCCGCGAAAGTCGTGGCCGAGTTCAAGCCGTGAGACAGCTTCTTTCACTTCTCCTCGTCACCTCGGTCTTCGCTGATCTCTCACCCGCCGAGCGTGAGCTGATCCAGCAGCTCGGCCCCGGCACTCCTGAGCCGGTGCTGCTCTGGCTGGGCAAGCCGCCGCAGTTCATGGAAAACGCCGCGCCGGAGGTCATCAAGGACAACCAGACCATCCAGAGCGTCTCGGTGCCGACGATCACGCCCTACCTGCCGCCGAAGGAGAATCGCAACGGCATGGCCCTCGTCGTGTGTGCTGGTGGCGGCTATGGCGGGCACGCATGGAAGACGCACGTCGTGTATGCCGCGCAGGTCTTCAATCCCTTGGGCATCGCCGTTATCGGCCTCAAATACCGCACGCGTCCGCCGCACATTCTGCCCCACGAAGGCATCCAAGCGCTCACCTTGCTCGATGCGAAACGCGCCATGCGCCTGGTGCGGCATCGCGCCGCCGAATGGGGCATCGATCCGGCGAAAATCGGTGTCGCAGGCTATTCCGCGGGTGCGAACCTTGCGATGAATCTCGCCGCGAACTTCGATCTCGGCGATCCGCAGGCCACCGATCCCATCGACCGCCTCAGCAGCCGTCCTGAATTCGCCGTGGGCCTCGGCACCTGGCACTGGCGCAAGCCGGAGAACCCGTTTGTCTTCAAGCCGAACTCGCCGCCCGTTTTTCTCGTCCACGCCACCACCGACAAGCCCGTCGAGATCGCCACGAACATCGTCGCCGACCTGAAAAAGCTCGGTGTCCCCGCCCGCCTCGATCTCCACGAAGAAGGCGGCCACGGCGTCGGCAATCTCATCCCCACCCGCGTGAAACACAACTTCCCCGGCGCCCAGTGGCCGAAGGTGCTCGTCGAGTGGCTGGGGAGTTTGGGGAAGAAGCCATGAGGATCAGAAGGCTTTATTGGCAGAAGAATGAAGGCAGGAGAATAAATCCATTCTTCTGCCTTCATTCTCCTGCCAGTCGGTTTGGCTCGACTCACCCCACAGAGCTCATCGAAGGACAGAATCGTTCACAGCAACCCAAACGCGAAAGCCCAAGGAAAGGCGCTTTTCAAGCGCCTCAGGGCGGTTGAAAACCGCCCCTCCTTGAGGGAAAGCGCACCGCGAGAGTTCAAGAAGGCGCAAGAGCGCTGAAATCAGAACTCTCGCGCCTTCTTCATCTCTGGCGGTGCTCATCATCCCCGCCCGCGAATGGGCCGCAGGGGCTCGTCGAGTGGCTGGAACGCCAAGGGAATACACAACCAGGGCAGGCATAAGGCTAAAGCTATCCCTGATGACCTTTCGCCTCATGAGGCAATTCTTTTGGGACAACACGACCCGGTGAAGGCATAAAACGATGGACGAATCTGATCCAGGTAGAGTTTAGTGTGAAGGATACAAACTTCAGACAGCAAATCACATGGCTCAAATAACAACACCCCCCGCTGAATTCTGGTGTCCAGCGGCTGTTCAACACTACCATGATTACATTCAACGTGGATTACCTCAAAACGCCTTCGTGACCTTTCGAAGGGCCTATATCCGGAACATTTCCTATGCATTGCAGTACATGGAGTACATCTCACATCAACTTGTGAATACACCTCTACATAACGTCATCGAAAATCAGTTGCGCAAGACTTTCATCATCACTGGTTGCAGCGTTATCGAGTCGATTCTCTGGATTCTTCTAAAAGGGCACAACAAGCAGAAGCAAGACTGGTGGGAAGAGATTCAGTGCCGAGAAACCAATAAATTTTGTGATGCTGGCCATGAATTCAAATTCGAGATCAGGCATTATCGCAAGCGTTCAGCTCCAGTTGATATCGAGATGCGATTCATTGACATGTGTCGTAGAGCAGAAAAGCAGAAAGTGCTAGGCATCTCGTCGCAGGTTTATGCCTCAATAGGGCATCTTCGTGGACTGCGTAATCGTGTGCATATTCATGCAGTTCAACACGACCAAGATAATGATTGGTGGGTCATTAAAGAACAAGACTCTTCAACGATGATGGATGTGCTTCGCGCTGTTCTAAAAGCAGACATCTTCACGCCATATCCCAACTATCACACATTGTTTGGCTGGTTAGACGTTCCGCCAAGTTTGAATACTGTCGGTGAATTGACCGCACAAGAATTGGAGATCGAACAGAATGAGATCGAAGCGTAATCGCCACGGATCATCGAGGTGTTTGTTGGTTGTTAATTCAATGCCCTCATGGAGGCTCAATTTATGAGGAACGGTGCAATGCCGGTAGAGTTCGATTCTACTACAGCCGTCGCAAAGACCCACCCCGCTCCCCACGTTTCATTTCCCCACATGAAACCCCTCCTCGCGCTCTTCCTCTCTCTCACCGCCGCAGCCGCTGCGGACCTGACTTTGCTCGACGCGGGGAAATCGGACTACCAGATCGTTTTGCCGGATGCGCTGCCTTCACCGGCGTTGGACGAAAGCTTCGTGCAGACGGCGCGATTGCTTCAAACGGCGTTTTTGGCGAACAAGGCCGAGGTCGCGGTCGTGCGGGAAAAGGAGCGGGATGCGTCCAAACCGGCGTTGATGCTCGGGAATACGCAGTTCGCGCAGAAGAACGGTCTCGATGTGACGAAGCTGCGGGATTGGAGCTTTGTGCATCGGGTGGTGGGCAAAGACATCCTCATCGCGGGGCATGATCATCCCTCGAAGGCACCGACGGACAACAAGCGCAGGCCGAACTGGGATCGCGTGGGCACGGCGAAGGCGGCGGTGGATTTTGCGCGGCAGTTCATGGGCGTGCGCTTTTTGTATCCCGATCTGCCGGGCTACACGCCGGTGAGCGGCGCGGCGAAGATCGACCTGCTGGCGTCGCCGGCGATCGAGTTTCTGCCGATGAAGACGATGACGGTGCCGGAGTCGCTGAATGTGACCACCACGCCACTGCTGCGGGTGAACACGGCGCATCCGGCGGGCGCGTCGTTTTACGATCTCGCGCACAATCGCTTCCCGCGTGTGGACGAGCAGTTCGGCGGTCACACCTGGGAGCGGGCGGTGCCGGCGGAGTTGTTTGCGGAGCACCCGGAATACTTCGCGCTGATCAGCGGCTCGCGTTTGAAGCCGGAGGGCAACGGGCAGTATTGCCTATCGAACGCCGACGTGCAGGAGCGCATCTACCGCGACCTCGCGGGCTTCTTCGACAAAGGCTACGACAGCGTCGATCTCGGCCAGCCGGATGGCTTTCGCGAGTGCCAGTGCGAGAAGTGCGACGCGCTCCACGGCACGGGCAAAGACTGGTCGGAGAAGATCTGGATCACCCACCGCGATGTCGCGCGGCGTTTGGAGAAGTCGCATCCCGGCAAGCAGGTGACGATGATGAGCTACATCCTCACCGCCGCGCCGCCGAAGACCTTCAAAGCCTTCCCAGCGAACACCTGCATCATGCTCACCGGCACGAACGAGGAGGACATCGCGCCGTGGCGCGGCATCGACGTGCCGCGTGGCTTCACCGGCTACGTTTACAACTGGTGCCCAAACCTCGGCACGCGCTACACGCCGATGCGCACGCCCGGCTACATCGAGCAACAGGTGCAAAGGCTCGCCGTGAACCGCATCCAGTCGCTCTACCGCGACGGCCCCGGCCAGCTCTTCGGCCTCGAAGGCCCCGTCTATTACACCATGGGCCGCATGTTTGACGATCCGCCGAACAACCACGCGAAGGACCTCGTGCCCGAGTTCTGCGAGGCTGCGTTTCAAAACAAAAGCATCGCCTTCTACATGCGTGCCTTTTACGACGAACTCTACCACGCCATCGCGCTCTACTCGGATCACATTGGCACGCGCACCGACGTGTGGACCTTCAAAGCGTTGCCCACCGATGCTCGCGGACGCAAAACGGTCACCGATCCCTTTCAGCTCATCGCCTTCCTTTACACGCCGCGCATGCTCGCCGCGATGGAGGCCCACCTCGCGCAGTCCGAGAAGCTCGCCACCACGCCGAAGGTGAAAACACGCCTCGCGCTCGTGCGCACGGAGTTCGACTACTTGAAGCACTTCGCCAAGGTCGTGCACCTGCATCAGGCCTATCAAATGCTGCCCGACACCGGCTCGCTGCATCGCCTGCTCGATGCCATCGACGCTCGAAACGCCTTCATCGCCACGCTTTACGTCAAAGGGCATCAAAAAGAGTGGAACCACATTTTGTTCCCCTTTCCCGGTCACGATGCGAAACACCTGCAACTCGCCCACGACGGCTACCAGGAGCCCTACGCCAGCACCTGCTTCAATTGGGACACCAAGGCCATGCGCAACGCCCCGCCCATGGGCCTCAAGAAACTCACCATCGCCAAAACGACCGCGAAACTCACGCTCGACAGCCCCGAGTGGCAAAACGCCACCGCGCACGCCCTCACGCTCCTCCCGCCGCTGCACACGCTGCCGCGCAACACGACCATCCGCCTCCTCTACGACGAAAAAGCCCTCCACCTCCGCGCCGAGGCCGAACTCGGCGACACCACCACCTTCACCGCCTTCAATCGCGACCGCGTCCTCACCAACCAAGAAGCCATCGACCTCTATCTCGCCCCCAATCCCGCCCAACCGCTCTTCTACTGCCTCACCCAAGGCGCGCTCGCCGCCTCCAAATACGACGCCCTCAACGGCCGCATCACCGACGTCATGGACCCCCGCCACGGCAAAGATGATCCCACCTGGAACGGTAACTGGACCAGCGAAACCCGCGTCGATGCCCAAACCAAACGTTGGCACGCGCATCTCGTGATTCCCTTCGCCACCCTCGGCGTCGAGCCCCCCGCCAAAGGCATCACCTGGAAAGCCAACTTCGGCCGCAATCACGCCCTGCCCCGCGAAGTCATCGACCGCGCGATTTGGTCCTCATCGCTCACGAGCACGAGCATGGATGACACAGCGGTGATGGGCGAGATCGTGTTTGAGTGAGCGGTCGGCGAGAGAAAGGACTCATGTGGAGGTCCGTTTGCTTGCAGCCACCATGAACATCCACACACTCCGACTTCTCCCTGTCCTCGCCGCCACACTTATCGCGCCAGCCTTGGCCAGCGCCGAAATCGCCGTGAAGAGCGGTGAGAAGATCGCCTTTCTCGGCGATTCGATCACCCAAGGCGGGTGGAGCAATCCGGCGGGCTACGTGCGGCTCGTGATCGCTGGGTTGGAGGCGAACGGCATCAAGGCGGAGCCAGTTCCAGCGGGGATCAGCGGACATAAGTCGGATCAAATGCTCGCCCGGCTCAACAAGGACGTGCTGAGCAAGAAACCTCACTGGATGACGCTGAGCTGCGGTGTGAATGATGTGTGGCACGGCCCGCGCGGCGTGCCGCTGGATGACGTGATGGCGAAAAGTGGCACCTACGATGAGAAGGTCTCCACGCGCGGCACCTACCAGAAAAACATCACCGCGATCATCGACCAGGCGACTGCCGCTGGCGTGAAGCCGGTGATGCTGACGGCGACGGTGATTCACGAGAATCTCGCCAGCAAAGAGAACGGCCTGCTCGCGCCCTACAACGACGTCCTCCGCAAGCTCGCCAAGGAGAAGAAAGTGCCGATGGCCGATCTGTACGCGATGTTTGAGGGGCGCATCAAGGCGGAGAACAAGCCAAACGTGAAAGTGCTCACCAGCGACGGCGTGCACATGAATGCCGAAGGCAACAAGCTCATGGCCGTCGGCGTGCTGAAGGCTTTCGGTCTCAATGAAGCCGAACTAGACAAAGCCAAAGCCTCCTGGCCTGCGCTCGAAGTGGCTGCCGCGGAGTTTGCGAAAAAGCAGGCCGAAGCACGCGCCAAAGCGGCTGCGGAGAAGGCCAAATCGAACCCCAAGAAGTAACGATCATGATTTCCCCACGTGCCGTCCTGTTTGCGGCCTTTTTGGCTTCCATTGGCTCCTTGGCCGCTGCGGATGACATCAACTGGCTCGTGAACTACGACGCCAAATCGCTGCCCGCCGCATCGTGGACGACGACCGGCACACCGAAAGCCACCATCGAGGCTGATGGGCTGCGTCTTACCGATGATGACAAGGAGTTCGCGAACTTCCGCGCTACGTGGAAGCCGGGCGCGGATGAGGAGATCATCGTCGAAGTCACGGTGAAGGTTGTTGGCACCACGGGCGCTGTGAAGGGCAAAACATCAGCCTCCGTCTGGCCCTGGCGCGATGGCGCGCCGGTGTCCGTGCTCGTGAGCGATGGCAAGCATCAGGAAGGACTCGTGCTGTTCGCGAATCAAGCCGCGAGTCACACAGACCGCTTCATCCCGATGGACACGACGAACCGTTTCCACACCTACCGTCTCGTCATTCGCGGCACGGACATGAGCATGTGGCTGGACGGCGAGCGCAAAGTGGAAGGACAAGGCGCGTTTTGGAAGCCAGCGGCATCGCCAGAGGCCTTCATCCAGTTCGGATCGAGTGCGAAGACCGCGACGGGGGAGGCGATCTGGCAGTCGGTGAAACTCGGCGTGCGCAAAGCGACCGCGCCTTTGCCATCATTGCCGCTGAAGATCACGGTGAGCGAGCCGTGGGAGATCAAGCGCGACGACATCCGCCAGACGCGGCCTTATCTTTACGACATGGGCAAAGGGTTGCTGCTCATGAGCGTGGCGCAGGGACCAGATGCTTTCTACGAGCCCTACGGCCTGCTCAAATCCACTGACGCGGGCAAAACGTGGACGCCGATCCCCGGACTCGACAAGCTCGACACCACGCCACTGCCGTGCCTGCGCCGTCCTGATGGTAGCATCCTCGCCGTGTCGCGCTGGACACGCACACAGCCGGATGGACGCGTCACGGGCAAAACGGTGCATCTCAACGCCGATGCGACGAGCTTCGAGATGATCGACAACGAGATCAAACTGCCGAAGGAATTCACCAACGAGGCCAAAAGCGATCAAATCATCTGCGAGCGCCATATCTGGAACGATGACGACGGCGGCGTGACGATGGTGCTGTGGAGCCGCAAGGGCGTGAAGATGGCCGACGGCCGCAACAACACCGTGCGCATGTCTCATCTCATGCGCAGCACCGACGAGGGCAAAACATGGACTTACTTCAGCACCATCGGCCCCGGTGGCGAGCCTGCCGTGTGCCGCCTCAGTGCCACCGAGCAAACCGCCGTCATCCGTGGTGATCGCAATTCACGCATGAAGCAGATGTTTTCCCACGATGGCGGCAAGACATGGACCAAACCCGTCGAACTCGAAGTTGGCAAAGTCCTCCCCGATCTCGTGCTCATGAGCAACGGCGTGCTCGCCTGCGCCTACGGTCGTCCGGCGAGCTGCCTCATGTTCAGCCTCGACGGTGGCAAAACCTGGCCCAGCCATCAAGTCATCTCCGACAAAGTCGGCTTCAACTACACCAGCATCCGCGAGATCAGCCCCGGCAAGCTGCTCTACATCCACGACGCGCCGAAGATGAACGGCGTGATGGTGGAAGTGGAGAGGGTCTCCCGTTGACTATTTCATCGGAGGGAGCGGATCGTCCGGCAGCCAATAGTGGCGTTTGCGGAGGCCGGGGAATTTCTCGTCGCGATGAAGCAGTTGTTTCACATCCGGCACCTGCCAGAAGGAGCGATGCTCGGCGGGTGATCCGGGGACTTTGACAAAGGACAGCTCGTCAATGGTGGTGGTGACGATGGCATCGCGCTGGCCATTTCGGCACCATGGGTTCAGCCACGCGACGGCGATGACTTCGCTGCCGCGAAGCGGCTCTTGCTGGAGGAAGCGATCACGCATCGCGCCCTGGCCGTAGATGCAGGTGAAGTCGGCGGTGGGGAGCACCTGCTTCGACCACTCGCCGGGCTTGAGGTAGCGGCGGGTTTGATAGATGGCGAAGTCGAGATTGGTGCGAGTGGCGATGCTGCGGTGGGTGAGGTTGTAGTCGAAGCCGGGGCTTCCTTCGGCCTGCAACTCGGCGGATGGCGCAAGGGACTTCCACGGGAAGGGTTTCTCTACCGGTGCGACGAAGACGAGGAAGTCCAGGGGCACGACTGGACCCGCGCCGACGAGTGTATTGCTCTGCTCCGGCGCATTCACGTTGAGCGTCACCGCGATGGCATTGGCATCAGCGGCACCGCTCGTTCGCACGCCAGTGCAATGCACCTCTTCGGCAGTGCGGCCACGGCTTTCGAGTGACTTGCGGCCATCGAGACCGGTGTCGATCACGGCGAGCTTCATTGGTTCAAAGCGCAGCGGTTTGGAGTGAATCCACGACTCGTCGAACCACTCCGCCTCAGCGGCGGCCATGTAGAGAGTGAAGGCTTGATCGTGCTTGCCGTTCTCGAAGTCGGCGATGGACTTAATAGGCTGAATTTGCGCGAGGGTAAAGATCGCGAAAGGTTTCCCTTCGCCAAGTGCGACGACTTCGATGTCGTCGATGAGGCAGTCTCCGAGCGAATCCGGCGCGAGAAAGACACCGACATGTTCCTGCGCCCAGCGGTTGTAGTAATTGCGCGGAGCCTCCGTGCTGAAGCCGGAACGACGGTAGTTGCGCCAAGTGGGGTGATTGAAATTACAGACGACTTCCACCCATTCGGGCTTTGCTGAAGCGCGGATGGTCTGCGGCTCGGTGAAGACATCGCTGTTGCCGTAATACGCTGTCGGGCCGCCGATGTAGATCGAGACTTGGCCGGTGAGCACTTTGAGGCGGATGCGCAGTGCATCGGCCTCCGGTGGAAAGTAAGGCGCGAGGCGGAGAAACGATCCCGCGCCGCTGGTGAATGCCTGTGCATCGCTGACCACCACACGCAGGGCTTTGCCAGCACTTTCGGGCACGACTTCTATCTTGCTCCATCCACGTGCTCGCTGCCGGAAGTCCTCGCTCCAGCGATGAATATCGATGAAGCCCTTCTGAAAAGGCCCGGCGGGTGTCGAGTCAAAAGTTTCGACCATGCCGAGAGGCTCGATGTCTTTCGCGCTAAGCTCAAAGATACCGCCTGTGAGGCCGGCGCAGAGGAGGGTGACGAGGCATTGATTCATGGTGTGTCGAAATGTCTGGCAGGCACGGGTTTGCCGTCTTCGAGCAGCCACATGTCCTGGGCGTCGATGAAATGCCAGTCGCCGTAGATCGCGAAGAGGTTCGCCTGGCGGAACTCGATCTCAAAGCGGACGACTTTGCCGACGAGCGGCTCCAGCGTGGCGTTTTTCCAGGTCAGCGCGTGGTGGAGCGAGTTGGCGTTTCGCATGGGAACGCAGTCATCGAAGCTCAAACCGGGTTGCGGCACGCTTTTGACATCGGTGATCTGCGAACGGACCTCGCCGAAGTCGGCGGCGGCGTTCACAGCGAGTTGCGCGGACTTGAGCAGCATCGGCTTGGACTGGATGCGGGCGAAGTCGCCGCGGGAGCGCAGGTGCATGAAGCCATCTTTGCGCACGGTGTGGAGAAGCACGGCGCTGGTGGGCTCCTTGGTGGCGTTTTTCGCGGCGCGTTCGCGACCGTGCGCTCCCTTGTGCGATTCGGAGTAGATGCGCACCTCCGTGTCGGTGGCGATCAGGCTGCTGGGGCGGATTTGAGCGCAACCGTGCTGCGGGATGGGATTCAGCGCGATGAAGGGCTTCCTTTGGCCGCGGATGAAGTGATGGCCGTCGTAGCTGAAGGTGAGTTGCGAGTCGAAGTCGCCAAAGAACTGGTTGTAGCTGTTGACCGGCACGCTGCTGGAGTTTCGGAAGGTCCACAGCACACCGACATAGCCCGGGCCGCTGCGGATCACCGGCATGCCGTAAAAGCCGATCGGGCCGTCCACATCGAGCGCGTCGGGTTGCAGATGCAGCGTGGGTTCGCTCCACGTCGTGAAGTCACGCGTCTCGCGCAGCGCGAGGCGACGATCTCCCCAACCGGGACGAGCGGTGAGGACGTGTGTGCGGTCGCTCTCGCGAAAGAAGCAAAACACTGGCGGCTCGGGTGCCCAGTCATCGGTGGCCCAGTCGCCGTCCATTTTTACCTGCCAATGCAGACCGTCCTTCGAGGCGAGCGTCGCGGCCATGCTCATGTAGCGCTTTTTGCCCTCGTGCTTCGCGATGTCGTGCCAGCGATGCTTCGGATCCGCGAGCGCCTGCTCAAACACCGCGTCCGGGTCCTGCCTGCCGAACATTTTGAATGAGAAACCATCCGCCGCGACGGGGTCGTGATACACGCCGCTGCCCTGGCCGTGCGTGAAGGTGAACACATGATGCGGCGCGAGCTTTCCGCCCTCCGGCTGCGCATCTGGCACTGGCAGCGGCTTCCACGCGATGCCGTCATCGCTCTGCGCGGCCATGATCGTGAAGGGACTCCATTTGATCGAGTAAATCATGCGCCACTGCCCGCTCGCCGCATCGCGCCACACCGACGGAAACACCATCGACGCATCCGTGAACTGCGGATCGGTGTAAGTGCCCGCCGCGACCGCCTCCGGCGCGGTCTGCACGAGCTCCGTGTTGTTCCAGGCATCCCAACGCGCGAGATCCCAAAACGGCAGTGTTTTTTCTGCGGCGATGGCGGTGCAGGTCAGCGTCAGGAAAAGTAGAGTGCGAAGCATGAAGCTGAATACGGGATGGCCTCGGAGGTCATGCACGGCCAATGAAGGACACTTCGCTCAGTTCTCCTTCACATCCCCATGCTCGTAGGTCTCGGGAAGCGTGTCGGTCCAGGCTTTGAGGCGGGTGGTGAGGTCTTGGACGAGGTCGGGTTTCTGTGGCGCGAGGTTGTTTCGCTCGCCGGGGTCGTTGGAGAGGTCGTAAAGCTCGATCTCGCCGCGTGCGCGATGCGGGACGTGAAGCTTCCAGTTTTGCCAGCGCATGGCGGGATCGCTTTTCTCGGAGTTCACTTTCCAGAATAGCGGCTGCGTGCGGACGTGGACACCACCGAGGAGGGCTGCGGAGACG
>CAMCWM010000141.1 GCA_945882215.1 Akkermansia muciniphila
TGATCTGAGCGGCGCGGATCTCGGTGGTGTGTCGCTTCGTCATGCCAATCTCAGCCACGCCAACGTGAGTGGAGCGGATCTCTCCGGTGCGAACCTGGAGGGTGCTGATTTGACGAACTCTGACTTCACCAACGCCGACCTGATCGCCGCCAACCTGACCGGCGCCACACAAACCGGCATGAAGCGTGACGGAGCCAAACTGGCGGACACACGCGGGTTGATGGTTTGAGTGTGTCTTGGAGTTGCAGACCGCAACATCGCTCCAGCATCGGCGTAATGGGTTCATGACTTCACGCCGCACTTTTCTGACCACCGGTATCAGCGCTCTCGCTGCGCGCAGTTTTGCTCAAACGGAAGCCGCCGCCGTGCCGGTCATCGACATCCACCAGCACATGAACTATCACCTGCGCACGGATGAGCATCTGGTGCTGCATCAGAAGGCGATGGGCGTGACGAAAACGATCATCCTGCCCGCCGGAACCATGGTGAACCGGCCCTCGACGCATGAAGGCCGCTCCAACGGCCTCGCCGCAAAGTGTGTCGGAACCGCCTGGGCACGCGACTTCGCCCAGGCGCGTCCCGATGCTTATCTTTGGGCCTGCAACGAGGTGACAGATCTCAATTCCGCCCCGGCGGAGATCGAGATGTGGCTCAAGCAAGGTGCATGCATGATCGCCGAGCAAAAGTTCAAGGTGGAGTGTGATTCAGCCGAGAGCCAGAAGCTCTACGAACTCGCCGCCGCCTACAAGGTGCCCATCCTCCTGCACTTCCAGCATCAAACTTACAACCTCGGCTACGAGCGCTTCCACACGATGCTGGCGAAGTTTCCCAACACCAACTTCATCGGCCATGCCCAGGCGTTTTGGGGAAACATCGACAAGAATCACGATCAGAAGGTGAACTACCCGAAGGGCAAAATCACTCCCGGCGGCCTGACGGATCGCTACCTCGCCGATTACCCGAACATGTTCGCCGACATGTCCGCCGGCAGCGGCCTGCTGGCCCTCACCCGCGACGAAGAGCACACCACCGCCTTCTTTCAGCGCCATCAGGACAAGGTTCTCTACGGTAGCGACTGCGCTGATCACCTCGGCCGAGGCCCCGGCTGCCAGGGCGCTGCCACCCTCGCCGCCATCCGCAAACTCGCCCCCAGCAAGGCCGTGGAGCGCAAGATCCTGTTCGAGAACTCGAAGAAGCTGTTCCGACTGATGTAACACCACATTGTGGGCGTCTTCTTTGAATGGCTGCTGCAGAAATTGGACTGAAACCACCCCTTATTCGGTTGGTTGAACAATTGCTCCTGCAAATCCTACTCATCCCATGCCCATTGACCCAAGCCAAGTCGCGCTCAACGTGGTGAACCATATTCAAGCGATGGTGGCTTATTGGGATGCCAATCAGAGATGTGTCTTCTCCAACAACGCCTACCAGGAATGGTTCGGCAAGAGTCCCAAAGAAATGATGGGCATGTCGTTGAAGGAATTGCTGGGCCCCTCCTTGTACAAAAAGAACTTTCCTTACATTCTCGGGGCACTCCGCGGCGAGAAACAGGTCTTTGAAAGACAGATTCCTTTGCCTGGAGGTGGAGTGAGAGAAAGCATCGCCACCTACACCCCCGATATCGTTGACGGAGTGGTGCGGGGCTTTTCGGTCCATGTGGCCGATGTGACTCTTCTGCGGGAACGCGAAGCCGCCCTCGAACACGTGATCCATGAGCGCGACGTGGCGCTGTCGGAGCTGCGAACATTGCGCGGCCTCCTGCCGATATGCGCAAGCTGTAAAGACATCAAAAACAGCGACAACGAATGGCAGACCATCGAGACCTACGTCACTGAGCATTCCGACGCGTCCTTCACGCACGGTCTCTGCCCGAAGTGTTTGCCCAAGTATTTTTCAGACATTGATGCCACGGAGTAACCCAGGCTACTTCCGCACCTCGTTCACAAACTCCTCCATCAAATCCATCGCCTTCGCGATGAGTTCGGGGGCGGTGGCGTAGCAGCAACGAACAAAACCTTCACCGGCGCTGCTGAAGGCGCTGCCGGGGACGACGGCGACGCTTTTCTTCTCCAGAAGCTGGATGGCGAACTCTTTGCTGGTGAGACCGGTGCTGCGGATGTCCGGGAAGACGTAGAAGGCACCGCCGGGATTGAAGCAGTGCAGGCCCATACCGTTGAGGCGGCTGACGATGAGGTTGCGGCGCTGCTCGTAGCTCTGGCGCATGTCCTCGTAGGCCGTCTCGCCCATTTTCAGAGCCTCGATACCGGCCATCTGGCTCATGATGGGAGCGCAGAGCATGCAGTATTGATGGATCTTCATCATCGCCTCACGCAGCGGCGCTGGCGCGCAGGCGTAACCGAGACGCCAGCCGGTCATGGCAAAAGCCTTGCTGAAGCCGTGCAGCAGCACGGTGCGTTCACGCATGCCGGGAAACTCGACGATGCTCTTGTGCTGACGGCCATCATAAAGAAGCTCGCTGTAAATTTCGTCAGTGAATACAAGCAGATCGTGCTTCACGGCCAGCGCGGCGATTTTCGCCAGCTCCTCCTCCGGCATGATGCCGCCAGTGGGATTGGTGGGGAAGTTCATCGCGATGACCTTGGTCTTCGACGTGATTGCCTTCTCCACATCGGCCGCCATCAGCGCGAATTCATTCTCCTCCCGCGTCTGCACGACGACGGGAACGCCGTAGGCCATCTTGATGCTCGGGCTGTAGCTCACATAGCACGGCTCATGATAGATCACCTCATCGCCAGGATTCAGCACGGCGCGGAAAGCGATGTCGAGCGCTTCGGACACACCGACGGTGACGAGGATCTCCGTCTTCGGATCGTAGGTAGTGCGGAAGTGCTTCGTCACATACTCGCTGATCAAGATGCGCAGGGCTTCGAGACCGAGGTTCGAGGTGTAGCTCGTCTGGCCTTTCTCCAGCGAGCGGATCACCGCCTCGCGGATCGGCCACGGCGTCGGTTTGTCCGGCTCACCGACGCCGAGCGAGATGACATCGGTGCGGCCGATGACGAGTTCAAAGAAATCGCGAATGCCGGAGCGCGGCAGGTCGCGAATGATGTGGGAAATTTTGTTGTCGTAGTCCATGACCTCAATGTCCTCGCCACTCATGGGGCCACCAGCAGGCGATCCTCATCGCCACCACCATTCGACAGAAACCCGTTTTCCTTGTACGCCTTTAATTGAAAGCGTGTGGCCGTGGAAAGCACACCGCCGAGGGTGCTGAGCTTTTCGGCCACAAAAGTCGCCACATCGAGCAGATCCTTGCCCTCCACGATCACGGCAAGGTCATAACCACCACTCATCAGGTAGCAATCACGCACTTGGTCGAACTTCGAGATGCGGCGGGCCAGACGGTCAAAGCCGCCATCGCGCTCCGGTGAGATGCGCACCTCGATCAAGGCCGTCACCCGACGGTCCCCCGCCTTCAGGCGGTCCACCACCGCGCTGTAACCCAAAATCGTACCATCGGCTTCCGCGGCGGCGATCTGCGCGGCGACGTCGGCTTCCGAGATGCCCAAGGCGAGGGCGATCTCCTTGGGAGTGCGGTTGGAGTTGTTGCGAAGCAGTTCGATGAGCGGGTCCATGATAAGGGCCGCGATTGTAACGCGAGAGCGTGGTTTGAACAGCGGAAACCCCAAGCAACGTTGCACTTGGACGGGTTCATGGAAGGTGCGCCACGCCATGCCCAGGCAGGCGGCCCACAGGGTTGCGCCGGAGTTCCACTGGTCTCGGCTCCTGCTTTCCAGCTTGTCTGCTTGCCTCTCGAAGGTCTGCATGCGGCCCCTTCTGACAAAACTCTTACGGTTGTCAGATTGTGGATGGAGCGCCGTCGTCTAAACATGGCCAAGTCTTACAAATTGGAATCTTTTCAATTTTGAATCGCTTTGGCGGCCGAAAATCATCCCCTTGAAATCCATTCATTCATCGTGCCCGAAACTGCCGAACCCGTTCACATGACCGCCATGCAAGGCTTTTCCACACGGCCCCCTTTAAAAACCACCTGAGCCACCCCGCTTCGACCTTTGGCCACACCGAACCATGCCCATCGAGAAACTCAAAATCGAGACTCCTTTATGAAACATTTCCCCTTATCAATACTTTTCTTGGCACTGTTTGCCTTTGCCCCACTCGCCGCAGGCCAGGCCATCGGCATCGGCACCTTGTTGAACGGATCGGTATCATCAAGCTTCACCAATCCGATCTCCGAGCCGCCTGGAAACAGCTCGTTTGTGTATTCCATCGACAACAATCTGCTCAATGGCGTGCCTTCGGTGCTGACACCGCTTCCGTTCACGGCGGTTGCAGGCGCGTCCGCCTTCTCTTGGGGAACAGCGGCGGGCAGGTATGATGACACCAGCGCGTTATGGTTCCGCCCTGGCAACTTCAGCAATGTGGCGTTGGAAAGCTCCTTTGAAATCGGACGGCTCTTCTACCGCAACGGCACCATCGCGGGTGGCACAGGTGCCTCCCAGGTGGATCTGAGCATGATGCTCACCTTCTCCAGTCCGCTGCTGCAAAATCCGACTCAGACGATCAACTCCACGCTGATGATGGTCAACTCGCCGAACAGCAGCGATCCCGTGGCCAGCGCTGACATTGTGCAGATCGGCAGTCCGGCCGGCCTGCTGACGTTCACGGACCCGGACAACAGTCAGTACTTTCTGGAACTGAGTTTTCAGGTGGATCAAAACGCGACGGACGGGTCACTTTCCGACTTCGACACGTTTCGGGTCTTTGAATGTCAGACCGGACAGGCCGTGCTGATGGGACGCGTCACCGTGGCCCCCATTCCAGAACCTGGCGGAGCAGTGTTGATCGCCGCCGCCGGTTTCGCCCTGTTGCTGCGGCGCAGATCAAGAGGCTAGATGCCCCGTTTGTGGGTAGCGGGAGCAGTGGAAACCCGATGGAGCCTTGCACTTTGGTCCGACACATGGATTGATCGCCCCGTGCGACAAACCGCCGTCCAGATCATCGAAAAACTCACGCAAGCAGGCCACACGGCGCTGCTGGCGGGCGGTTGTGTGCGGGACATGCTGCTGGGCCGCGAGCCGAAGGACTATGATGTGGCCACCAGCGCCACGCCGGAACAGGTGATCAAGCTGTTTCCTGGCGCGCAGACCGTCGGCGCGCACTTCGGCGTCGTCATTGTGCGGCTGAATCACGAGCACATCGAAGTGGCCACCTTCCGCAGCGACGGCAGTTATTCGGATGGGCGACGGCCGGACAGCGTGACCTACTCCACACCGGAACTCGACGCGCAGCGCCGCGACTTCACCATCAACGGCCTGTTCTTCGATCCGCTGACGGATCGCGTGATCGACTACATCGGCGGTCAGGTTGATCTGCGCATGGGGCTGCTGCGCGCCATCGGTGTGGCGAAGGATCGTTTCGAGGAAGACCATCTGCGCATGCTGCGCGCGGTGCGCTTCGCCACCGTGCTCGGTTTTGACATCGAGCATGCCACCTGGGAGTCGATCTGCGGCCTCGCTGAGAAGATCAAGAGCGTGAGCATCGAGCGCATCCGCGAGGAGTTCGTCAAGACGATGCTCAGCCCGAACCGCGTGCGCGGCTTCGATCTGCTCGTGAACAGCGGCCTCATGGCGCAGTTCCTGCCGGAAATCCTCGTGCTGCAAGGCTGCGAGCAGCCGCCGCAGTTCCATCCCGAGGGCGATGTCTTCATCCACACCCGCCTCATGCTCAGCCTGCTGCCCGCCGACGCCTCGTTGCCCCTGGTGATGAGCGTGCTGCTGCATGACATCGCCAAACCGGCCACGCAAACACGCGATGCCGACACGGGTCGCATCCGCTTCAACGGCCACGACAAACTCGGCGCTGAGATGACCGGCGGAATCATGCGCCGCCTGAAGTTCCCGAACGATGTCATCGAACCGACGGTGATCGCCGTGGAGAACCACATGGCCTTCATGAACGTGCAAAAGATGCGCACCGCCACCCTGCGCCGCTTCATGGCGCGTCCGTCCTTCGACGATGAACTCGCCTTGCATCGCGTCGATTGCCTCGGTTCCAATGGCTTCACGGACAACTACGACTTCCTGCTCGCCAAGAAGCAGGAGTTCGCCAACGAGCCGATGCTACCGCCGCGCCTGATCAATGGTTCCGATTTGATTCAACAAGGCTGGCACGCTGGCAAAGCACTGGGCCGCCTATTGCTCACGATCCAAACGCTGCAGCTCGAAGGCACGCTTAAGACGAAGGAAGAAGCGCTCGCTTGGGTTCAGGCGAATGCGCCGACGCCGGATGTATTTGAAGCGGCGGCGGAGTAGGGCTGCGTTATGCTCCTCTGTCAGGAATGCTTGAATAGCCACCATGCTCAGATCGCCTTCCAC
The DNA here is from genome assembly GCA_945882215.1 of Akkermansia muciniphila. GTDB lineage: Bacteria > Verrucomicrobiota > Verrucomicrobiia > Verrucomicrobiales > Verrucomicrobiaceae > Prosthecobacter. The sequence continues at coordinate 6,360 of CAMCWM010000141.1, forward strand.
AATCAAAAAACAGGACGATCAGTAGGGCTGCTTGAACTTGGTGCTTCAGCTTACTTCACTGCCTTCTGCTTCTCCCACTCCGCCCGAAACGCCGCCTCCCGTTCGTTCACGTAACGCAAGTAACCTTCGGGATCGACAAAGGGATTCGTGTCGCTTTTTCCGAGCAGGGCATGCTTGGCCGCCATGCCGTAGTAGCCGCCGTGGGCACCGAGGAACAGATCAACTGGGAGTGACTTCAACACACGGAAGGTCGTCTCGTAGTCGGTGGCGATGGTCGGGTAATTCTTGTTGCCGACGAGGATGTAGCCGGGGTTCACGTTGGGGCTGCCGATGATGACGGCGTTGAGCCCGTCCGCCTTCATCGTCCACGTCGTGCAGCCTGGAGTGTGACCGGGCGTCAGATGCGCGACAAGCACGGCATCGCCGAGTTTCACTTCATCACCGTCCTTGAGACGGCGATCCACCTTCGCGGGCGGGAACTGCGTGTAGTCACCCTTCCCTAGCCGCGTCTTCTTCGCGCCGCCCTGTTCCACCGCGTTTGCATCGCCTTCCATGACAAAATGCTTCGCGCCGGTGAGCTTCAGGATCTCCGCGCTGCCCGCGCAGTGATCCGAATGCGCGTGACTGATGAGCAGGATGCGAATGTCGGTGAAGTTGAAGCCGAGTTTCTCCACGCTGGCGCGGATCAGCGGCACAGACTCCTCCAGGCTGCTGTTGATGAGCACATGTCCTTCCGGCGTGGTGATCAGGTAGGAGGCGAGATCGCGTGAACCCACATAGTACAAGTTCCCGGCGATGCGATGCGGCGGGAAGGGTTCCGTCCAGGCAGATTGGCCATGAGCGGAGGTCAGGCAGCCAAGGCTCAGCAGAAGAAAGAGGAGTCGCGTCATCATGCCGCTCATCACAGCGCAAAGCGTCCGGGGCTGCAAGAAAGTTCCCGTGTGACGGGTCAATCGTATTGTAGTCCCGCCTTTAGGCGGTCCGTTCTGAAGCCGGAACTACAATACGCAGAGCACCGATTCAGTGTGACGGCGTTCCCAGAATCTTCAGGCGCTCCGAGTTGTCGAGCTTCCGCATGGCGGCGACTTCGCGATGAAAGGCCTCAAGATCGCCATTGTGCTTCTGCAACAACCGTTCAAAGCCGGGCACCATCGTGTAGTAGGCGGCAACGGTGTTGAGGCGGGCGTTGTTCCAGGATTGCACAGCGTTGACGGCGTGACGCTGCGGGATGGTGACGCGTGGGCGGATGGCGAGCGCCTGTTTCAGCATGTCTTCAAAGACGCGCTGTTTGGCGAGGCGCATATCCTCGACTGTAGCAAAGTCTTGAAGCGTATAAACATCACTAAGCTTCTCCCGCGTGTTCAGCAGCAGGTGGATGACCTCCCGACTTTTCTTCAAGCGGGCCTCATAGGCCTGCAGGCCGCGTAGATCGCCCTTCGCGCGCAACCAGCGGCGCACGCCGTTCTCGGCGTTGGCGGTGGCGAAGGCTTCGTTGAAGTCGGTGTCGCCGGGAATGAAGACCTTGGCATGGGTGAGCTCATGGAAGATGAGTTCTGCCAGCTCGGCGTCGCTGCGATGCAAAAAAGTGTTCAGCGCCGGATCCTTGAAGTAACCGAGCGTCGAGTAGGCCTCGACACCGCCGACGAACACATCGAGCCCCTGTTTGCGCAGGCGGTCCCCTTCCCGTTTCGCGTCTTTTTCATTGAAGAAGCCGCGGTATTTCAAGCTGCCGACTAACGGATACCACCACTGCCGGGCCTCCACCGAGAATTCCGGCGAGGCAAACACGACCCACACGACGTAGGGCCGCTGGAGGTCGCAGTACTTGCCGAAACTCTTGGTGGGCAGGCGCAGATCGCTCGCGGCGAAGGCGCGCAGTTCCTCGATGAGTTGCAGCCGTTGCTTCACATGCGCATTGACGCCAGGATCGGCCAGCACCTCGGCGTTGGGCCGTGACTTGCGCCAGATTTCCATCTGGCCGCTCACCGCCTGGGTGTAAAAATTGATCGTGCCGCACGAGCACACCAGCAGAGCCGGAAGGAGCGCGAACCAGTTGCGTGCGATCATCATCGCTCCAGTGTAGCGGCTCATTTCCAACCGCAAACCGCAATGTCTTTCATCCACGACAATTTCTTGCTCGGCACAGAGTCCGCCAGACGCTTGTACCACGCCTTTGCCAAGGACGAGCCGATTCTGGACTACCACAATCACCTGCCGCCGAAGGACATCGCGCAGAACCGGCAGTTCAAGAACCTGTTCGAGATCTGGCTCGAAGGCGACCACTACAAATGGCGCGCGATGCGCTGCAACGGCGTGCCGGAGGAGTTCATCACCGGCAAGGCCAGTCCGCGCGACAAGTTCATGGCCTGGGCCAAAACCGTGCCGCACACGCTGCGCAATCCGCTCTACCACTGGACGCATCTGGAACTGAAGCGCTACTTCGGCATCGACACGCTGCTGGATGAAAAGACCGCGCCCGCGATCTGGGAGCAGACCGTGGCCATGCTGGCGCAGCCGGAGATGAGCACACGCGGCATCCTGCGCGCGCAGAAGGTGAAGGCGCTCTGCACCACCGACGATCCGGTTGATGATCTCGCCTGGCACCGCCAGTGCGCGGCGGATGGTTTTGAAGTGGGCGTGTATCCGACGTTCCGCCCTGACAAGGCGCTGGCTGTGCATCAACCTGAAGCCTGGAACGCGTGGTGCGACAAACTCAGCGCTGCGAGTGGGACTGAGGTTAAAAGTTATGCGTTATTGCTTGAGGCATTGAAGCAACGTCACGATTTCTTCCACAGTGTCGGCGGTCGTTTGAGCGATCATGGCCTGAACTACTGCCACTCTAACTTTGTGAGCGATGCCGAGGCCGAGCGAATCTTCCAAAAGGCCCGTGGCGGCAGTGCTGCGAGCGCGCAGGAGCAGGATCAGTTCGCCAGCAACATCATGCTGCATGTCGGCCGCCTCAATGCCGCGCGTGGCTGGACGATGCAGCTTCACCTCGGACCCGTGCGCAACAACAACAGCCGCCTCGCCCGCGAGATCGGCGCGGATGTTGGTTGCGACAGCATCGGCGACTACGCCCAGGCGGAGACGCTGTCACGCTTCCTCGACCGCCTCGACACCGAGAACGCTTTACCCAAGACCGTTCTCTACAACGTCAACCCGGCGCACAACTACGTCTTCGGCACCATGGCCGGCAACTTCGCCGACGGCACCACGCCGGGCAAAGTGCAGTTCGGCTCCGCTTGGTGGTTCGTCGATCAAAAGGAAGGCATGGAGTGGCAGATCAACGCGCTGAGCAATCTCGGTCTCCTCAGCCGCTTCATCGGCATGCTCACCGACAGCCGCAGCTTCATGAGCTTCCCGCGTCACGAGTACTTCCGTCGCACGCTGTGCAATCTGCTCGGCGCCGACATCGAAGCCGGTGTGATCCCGAATGACGACGCGCTCGTCGGCACAATGGTGAAAAACATCTGCTACGCGAATGCGAAGGCGTATCTGGGATTGACGGTGTCTTAGCCGAAGACCGGACGATCAGCCTGTGAACGAATGAAGGAAAAGAACCGGAACCGGTCTTTTCCTTTTTTCGTTTCTTGCAGCCGCTCCTTCCAGCGCAGCAGCACGAGCGCCGCGTCACTTCGCCAGCTCTCGCTCCACCGCCGCCTCCAGCCCGCCGCGCACGTTGGTGCTGACGAGCTTGCCGTCCTTGCCCACCATCCACATCGCCGGGATGCTTTTGATGCCGAAGCTGCTGGAGATTTTGTTGTCCCAGCCCTTGCCGTCAAAATACTGAGGCCAGGGCATCTCCTTGTCCTTGATGAAATCGGTCAGTGACTTCTTGTCTGAATCCAGCGAGATGCCGATGATTTCAAAACCCTTCTCATGCAGCTTGTTGTAGGTGGCCACGACACTGGGGATCTCCGCCACGCACGGTCCGCACCACGTCGCCCAGAAGTCGATGAGCACCACCTTCCCCTTCATCTCCGCCAGGTCCACGTTCTTGCCTTTGACCGGATGGAACTTCAGCTCCACCACCTCCCCCACCGCCGGCGGACCTCCCTTGGAGGACTTGGCGGCGAACGCCGCGGAAAACGCCAGAACCAGCATGGAGGTGACGACCAGCAGAAGGGAGGAGAAGAATCGTTTCATGGACTGATGCTACCGGAACCTGCCCTGCCTCCACAAGAAAAAAGTTTTCCCGGTTACTCGTCACACCATTCAGCACATCCACTCTCTACTCCTTCCACCGCATCAGCAGCAGCGTCAGCACGGTGCCGCTCGTCCACAGCAGCCAGCCCTCGGTGATAAGGTAGGAGCAGGCCAGCAGGCCAGCAGGCCAGCAGGACCGCTCCGAGCAGCATCTTGATCACCGATCCCGTCGTCTTGCCGAAGAGCAGCGCCCCCAGCCCGATGGCGCCGAAGATCAATCCTCCCAGAAATGTGGCTTCGGTGGGCATGCGGGTGCCATGCCGCTGACGCGAAGCCCATGCAAGGGGGCAAAGAGCAGTTTCACTCTTGCGCCAAGAATTTTCTCGCCGCATCTCACGCGCCTTGATAACCTGCTCACACGTCCGGGTTGTCCGCCTGGAATACGCCGTATGACCACCAACGCACCGCCGCCTGCCATGGAGGGGAAGGCTCCCTCGCCCGCGGTGGAACCGCGGACCGGACAGATGCGCTGTGATTTCCTGCACAGCCTGCTCGATCACATCCCGGACCGGATTTACTTCAAGGACCGGCAGGGCCGCTTCGTTCTCGTCAGCAAATCCGAAGCACTTTATCTCGGCGCAAGTGACCCGGCGGAGGTGCTTGGTAAAACTGATTTCAGTTTCTTCGACCCAGAACTCGCCCAGGCCGCCTTCGATGACGAGCAGGTAGTGATGCGCACCGGCACGGCCATCACTGGCAAGGTGGAGGAGAAGTTGCTGCTCGACGGTCGCACCGGCTGGGCCCTGGTGGCGAAGATTCCCATGCGCGATGAAGCCGGCGAGATCATCGGCACCTGCGGCATCTCGAAGGACATCACCCGGCTGCGAGAGACGCAGGACTCGTTGCACGAGGCACTTTCGGCGGTCGCCTCGCAGAAGACGCAGTTGTCCAAGTCCCTCACCGATCTCCATCAAGCACATCAGGAACTCAAGACCGCGCAGGAGCAATTGATCGATTTTCAAAAGCTCCAAGGACTGGCCAGGCTCTCCTTCGGCGTGGCGCATGAAATCCGCAATCCTCTCGCGACGATTGAGCTCGGCCTCAGTTTCCTGGCCAACCAGCCCGCCATCATGGTGGACGAGTCCTCATCGGTCGCGGTGCAAGGGATGGCCGAGGCAATCCGCCGGGTCGAGATCGTTCTCCGTGCCCTCATGGATGGTGCCACGGCCACAGGCATCACCTTGAAGCCCGGCGAAGCCGCCGAGATCGTCCGCCAGGCTGCGGACAGGATCAAAATCACCCCACAGACAGCGTAACCCGCCGCCGTTCTCTCCCCGGTATCAGATGCGATGCACGGCGTCACCATGATTGGTGAATCTTTACTGCGGAGCAATGGAGTCATGGAGGGGAATCCCAAAGCTTGATGACGCGAGGTGGAAGGTCGCTCATCCACCGCCGCTGAACGCCCCTCAGGCGTGAATGCGCATATCCCTGCCAAGGTGTTCAGCCGCGTCCCCTGCGACCTCTGGGATCACCCGCCGACGAACCACCCGAGGGTGCGCTAGGCTGCGGCGTGAATGACGGGCGTGACTGTGGAGCGCTGGGCTGTGGCGTGAATGACGGGCGTGACTGTGGAGCGCTGGGCTGTGGCGTGCTAGGGCGCGGCGGAGGCGTGAACGAGGGGCGCGACTGCGGTGCACTGGAGCGTGAACTCGACGGCGGTGTGAAGGAAGGACGCTGCTGCGGCGTGAATGACGGCGTGCTAGGACGCGGCGGAGGCGTGAACGATGGGCGGGACTGCGGCGCGCTGGAGCGTGAACTCGACGGCGGTGTGAACGACGGACGCTGCTGCGGCGTGAATGACGGCGTGCTTGGACGCGATGGAGGCGTGAACGAGGGGCGCGACTGCGGCTCGCTGGAACGCGAACTCGACGGCGGTATGAACGACGGACGCGAGGGCATGGCGGGGCGCACCTCGGGCTTGGTTTCCGGGGGCCGCGACGTCTGCGGAATGCCTGAGCGGGAGCCGAAGGGGGAAGTTGGGATCGCTGGACGTACCTCATCGGCCTTCTTGAAGGTCGATCCGGGCATGGGGGGCCGCCCTTCAGTCGTCGTAGATGGATTGCGCGAAGAGGCGGGGCCTCTTTCGGAAACGTCCGGTCGCTGGCTGCTGCCCGTGCCCGGCAGGGGCAGGGCGTCAGGTCGGCCGAAGCGTGAGCGTGAATCCGACGGCGTGATTCCGGTCCGTGCGGTGGGTGATTGACCGGGGGTGTCCGCAGGCGTGGCCTTGCGTACTTCCAAAGGCATCGCACGCGGTGTTTCTCCCGCACGGCCAAGGGATGAGCCGGGACCAGAACTGCGGCGCTCCGTGAGTGAGAGCGTGCGGCCCACGGCGGGCGGCGGCGTGGTGCTGGTGGCGATCACTGGCCGGCGCTCGGGCAGATTCTTCGGCAGGTTGCGGGACTCCTGCTCGCGCTGGCTGCGCAGGCGACTGCTTTGCTCGCTGTTGCCAGCGGAGCGCCAGCCGCGGTCGATCTCCGGCTGTGCGATGCGTTCCCGCACGCGGGAGGGCAATCCAGGGCTGTCATCGCGGCGGATGTTCGGGGAGGCCACGATCAACTGGCCGCGGTCTAAGCGGGAGAGGCTGCGCGGATCACGCTCGCCATCGCGGCTCAGCCAGTCGCGGCGCATGCCCTCGTCATCGCGGCGCAGCGAGTAGCGTGGCACGCGGTCTCTGCCCATGCGGTCCATGCGGTTCACATCCGGCCCGCCCACGAAGATGTTGTTCACCACCGTGTTGTTGTAGGAGATGTTCGTGATGTTCACCGACTGGTCGTAATACGCCATGTTGTTGCGGCGGTTCATGAAAAAGGGCCGCAGCGACGTGCGGCACGCGAACGACGCAAACGGCACAAAGCTGTAGTAGCTCGGGCCGATGTCATAATAGCTGTCCGTCCACGTGCTGAAGCCCACGCTGGCAGACCATGAGGCCTCCGGCGGCAGCGGTGCCCAGCCGACGTACTGGTCGCTTTGACGCCACGAAACCCACGCCGGCGCCCAGTCATAGCCCGGCACCCAGCACCAGCGGCCTGCGTTCATCATCCAGCGGCCATAGTGATACGTCGCCCAGCCGAAGGGCTCGTCCGTCATCCACGTCCAGCCACCGTCCGTGTGGGCCCAGTAACCATCCGTGTACGGCTGCCAGCCATCACCCACCATCTCCGGGTAGGGTTCCCAGCAGTAGCCGTAGTTGTCGATGTAAACCCAGTCCCCGTAGGGTTGCAGCGCATCGTAAAAGAAATCGATCGAGACATCGACGTTCGCCTGCGCGCGCTGCACCGGCGCGGTGAGGATCAAAAGGGCTGTGAAAGCCAGAGCAAGAGTTTTCATTGCTCTACTTGACGCATTCCCCGCTGCGTTATTCAGACAGGCTTCGGCGTTGGCTCAACGCGTTGACAGTGGTTTGGAATCTGAGCGTGGGATCTTGGGTCAGCGGTCAAGGAGTGGTCAAAGAGTCGTGGCATCTGGAATCCTACTCCTGCTCCTACTCCTACTCCTGCTCCTACTCCTGCTCCTACTCCTGCTCGTCCTCGGCTCAACGCGTTGGCCTTAGTTGACGTCGTTGACCGTCGTCTGGCATCCACTCCATCACTCCTCTTCTCCAAGTCTCCACCACTCCAAGTCTCCCGGTCTTCCAGTCCCGTTCCCTAGCGCAGCGCCCGCGACTGCAAACGCGGGTACGCTGGCTCCGAGCGGTACACCATCACCGGCGTGCCCCACGCGTTGGGGTAACGGGAGGTGTACTTCCAGGCCGTCACCCGCTGCGGCTCCTGGACCGGATGCAGATAACGACTCGATGCGGTGCGGTAGTGGTACAGCGGGCCCACGTAGGACGGGCCATAGGCGTGAAAGCTCTTGTGCGTGT
>CAMCWM010000142.1 GCA_945882215.1 Akkermansia muciniphila
AAAAAGACCTAAACGACAGCGTCCATCCAACCACAACCTTCTGAGTCAACCAAGGTCGCGGAACTCAAACCGGCCGCTTCCACCACGCTGAGTGTCACTCCTCCGCAGATGACACCAGCCAGCAGTCCACCAGCCACAGTTCCGCCTCCGTCCGGCATGAATCGCACGACGGCCCTCACGACAGGCGTTTGGAAGAACCTCTTGGAAGGTAATCTAGGCGACGTGTTTGACTTCGAAACCAGCAACACCTCCAGCCTCGTGTTGGAACCTGGCGGCCAGCCTCAGCAACGACATTTTCGTGCCACCGCAGACGTTTTTGCCCAGGCAAAGCCTCTGCTCAAAGATTGCTCCATCCGTGCCCGCTTCGGGCCGGGCTGGTCCAGAGTGCCATCTTACTTGGTGGTGCGTTATCAGCAGAAGGGCCGTTACATCAGTTGCTCGCTCTATGATTTCTGGCATGCACTCCGCAAGGTTTACCAGGGCAACAGCGGTCAGACGACCTACGTGGATTTTGCCAAGAAACAAACCGGCGTGCCCTTCCCGCACGATGCCGCTTATGATCTCGAACTCAAAGTAACTGGCAGCCGTTACACTGTCCTCAAGGATGGTCAGATCATTGTCGAGGGCGATGATGGCACTTATTCAGAGGGCAAGATCGGCTTCCGCATGGAGAAAGGAGCGGTCATCGAGAGCTTGGAATATATGTCCCTCCAGCCAGGTGACACACCCGTGCAGTCACGGACAGAAGCAAAGCCTCCAACAGCAGCCACGGCACCAGCATCCGTCCCGCTCGTCGCGCCTGCTTCAGCCAAGCCACAAACATGGACAGACACCAAGGGGCGAAAGATCACAGCAGATTTTATCCGCATGCATGAAGACAAGGTTATCCTCAAAGTGAACGGCAAGGAATCCGAGGTGCTGCTTTCACTTCTGTCAGATGAAAGCCGCAAGCTGGCGTCCAGCTTGGCGGCAACAACGGGTGCCAGCACTGGCAATCCCTTCACCAACAGTCTCGGCATGTGCTTCGTTCCCGTCCCTGTCACGCCTGTCTCCGGCGGCACCAGCACGCTGTTGTTCAGCATCTGGGAAACCCGCGTGCAGGACTATGAGCCCTTCGTGAAGGAGCAGGGAGTGAGCTGGCAGAGAAACGCATCCCAAACAGACACCACGCATCCCGCCGTCCGTGTGAGCTGGACCAACGCTCATGCCTTCTGTCTCTGGCTGACCCAAAAAGAGCGCCGCTCTGGAGTCATCCAAGGCACCCAGGAGTACCGGTTGCCCACCGACTACGAATGGAGTTGTGCCGCAGGCATAGGCCAGTTGGAAGACTCCGCACAGTCGCCTGTGGACAAACATGACAAACACCCGGGCGAGTATCCTTGGGGAACCGCATGGCCGCCTCCCGCCAAGGCTGGCAATTACCTCGGCATGGAATCCCCGAACACATCAGGATCCCCGCAGGAGCCCAATCTGCTGGCAAACAACGGCTACGACGACGGCTTTCGCGGAACTGCCCCGGTGGGGAGTTTCACTCCCAATGCGTTCGGTCTCTACGATCTTGGCGGCAACGCCTGGGAATGGTGCGCCGACTGGTATGATGCCAGGCAGCAGACCCGCGTCGGCCGCGGCAGCTCTCATGATGTGGGTTTGCGGCGATTTATCAAATCCACCTACCGGCTGAATTCGATGCCGGATGAATTCCGCACCGCGAGCGGATTTCGCGTGGTGCTGGCACACTCCCCCTAGCGCTTAACGTCCGAGCACCTGCTTCATCACTTCAATGCAGCGCTCGTTCTGCGGCATGGTGCCGATGCTGATGCGCACCCAATCAGGGAGCTTGTAGGCGGCCATGGCGCGGACGATGATGCCCTGATCCATCATGGCTTTGAAGACGGCATTGCCATCACCGACTTTGACGAGGACGAAGTTGGCGTAGCTGGGGATGTATTCGAGACCCATCTCGGCGAACTGGCTTTGGAAATAGGTGCGCCCCTCGTCGGTGATGCGTTTGGTCTTGTCCTGATGCTCCTGATCGAGCAAACCGGCCAGCGCACCGGCCTGGGCGATGGAATTGAGGTTGAAGGGCTGCCGGGTGCGTTGCAGCACGTCGATGAGTTCTTTGTTGGCGATGCCGTAGCCGACGCGTGTGCCGGCGAGGCCCTGGATCTTCGAGAACGTGCGCAGCACGACCACATTGCGGCCTTCGCGGACGTATTTGAGCGTGTCGGGCGGATTGTCGAGAAACTCGTAGTAGGCCTCGTCGAACACGACGACGACATGGTCCGGCACCTTCGCCATGAAACGGTCGATCTGCTCCTGCGTGACGAGTGTGCCCGTGGGATTGTTCGGATTGGCGATGAAGACCTCCTTCGTCTGCGGCGTGATCGCAGCAGCCATGGCGTCGAGATCATGCACGTAGCCGGGATCAGGCACCTCGATGGTGTCCGCGCCGAAGACCTTCGCCATGAGCTTGTACACGAGGAAGGCGTGCTCGGCGGTGATGATGTTGTCGCCGGGCTTCAAGAATGCATGGCCGATGAACTCGATGATCTCGTTGCTGCCGCTGCCAACGATGATGTTGCCCATTTCGAGGCCGAATTTCTCCGCCAGCGCGTTGCGCAACTTCCATGAGGCACCGTCGGGATAGATGTGAACCTCCTTCACCGCCTCCTGCATCGCCGCGATGGCCTTCGGCGAGGGGCCGAGCGGATTCTCGTTCGACGCCAGTTTGATGATGTCCTCGGGCTTCAAGCCACGTTCACGGGCCACATCCTCGATGGGCTTGCCGGGTTCATAGGCGACGAGATCTTTGAGCTGGGTGTTGGCGTAGTTCCAGATGGACATGGTTGGGGGCTTGGGGAGTCTTTTCTTGGACTGGGATGACCCGGATGGCAAGCGCGTGTGAAAGCGATTGCCGCCGTCGTTCTACCCACATGACGTATGAACGACTGGTGAAGCGGCTGGCACTCCTCTTTGGACTGCTCTGGGCCGTGCTGGCGGTGCATCCATGGCATTTTCAGGACTGGGTGCTGGAAAACGTGCTCGTGCTGCTCGCGCTGCCCCTATACATCGCCAGCTATCGTTGCCGGTTGTTCTCGCGGCTGTCCTGGGTGCTGATCTTCCTCTTCACCTGCCTGCACGAGGTCGGCGCGCACTACACGTACTCTGAGGTGCCCTACAACGAGTGGTGGCGTGCGCTCACCGGACGCTCCTTCAACGAAATGTTCGGCTGGGAGCGCAATCACTTCGACCGCCTGGTGCATTTCCTCTACGGCCTGATGCTGGCCTACCCCTTCCGGGAAATATTCCTGCGCATCGCCAATGCGCGCGGCTTCTGGGGCTATTTCCTGCCGCTGGACATCATCATGTCATCCTCGCTGCTCTACGAGCTCATCGAGTGGCTTGCGGCGGAGGTGCTCGGTGGTGATCTGGGCCAGGCCTACCTCGGCACGCAGGGCGACATCTGGGACGCGCACAAGGACATGGCGCTCGCCGCCGCCGGCGCGGTCTTGTCCATGCTCATCATCGCCTTCGTGAACTGGCGCTGCCAGCGTGATTTTGCGCGCGAGTGGTCGGAAAGCTGGCGCGTGAAGGCCTCAGGCGATAGCTTTGCCGCCTAAACCACGCCATGACCATGCCCGCCGCCCTTCCAGACACCGCCGAACTGTTGCAATCTTTCGGCACGGCGCTGGGACTTGGACTGCTGGTCGGTTTGCAGCGTGAGTGGGTGCAGAGCCGGGTTGCGGGCATCCGCACGTTTGCGTTGCTGTCACTGTTCGGTGCGCTCAGCGGCGTGCTGGGGATCGTGTATGGCGGCTGGGTCATTGCAGCGGCCTTGATCGCCTTCGCCAGCATGGTCATCCTCGGCAATCTGGCCGAAATGAAAAGCAAAGAGCTGGATTCCGGCCTCACCACCGAGATGGCCATGCTCGTCATGTTTGCGGCGGGCGTCCTCACGGTGCTCGGCCATCGCCTGGAGGCGGTGGTCATCGCCGGCACGGTCATGGTGCTGCTGCAGAGCAAAAAACCGCTGCACAACATGGTCCGCCGCATCGGTGAGGATGATTTGCGCGAGATCGCCCGCCTCGTTCTCGCAGGGCTGGTCATCCTGCCCGTGCTGCCGAATCGCGAGATGGGCTGGCTCGGCGTGCTCAATCCCTTCGCCATCTGGCTCATGGTCGTGCTCATCGTCGGCATCAGCCTCGCCGCGTATCTCGCCGGCAAATTCATGGGCGGTAACAAAGGCGCGGCGCTCGCGGGCATCCTCGGTGGTTTGATCTCCAGCACCGCCACCACCGCCAGTTTCGCACGTCGCAGCCATGTGGCAGGAGCGTGCGGCATCAGTCTGGCCGCCATCGTCCTCATCGCCTCCGCCATTGTCTTCCTGCGCGTGATGGTCGAGGTCGTCATCGCAGCACCGGCGCACCTCAAAGAAATGCTGCCGCCACTGCTGGCCATGATGTTCTGGTTCGGCCTCGTCGCCGCCATCGTTCACCGCATCTCCGAAAAAAAGGGGCAGCATCGCGCCGATGAGCAGCCTCCATCCGAACTCAAAAGCGCCGTCATCTTCGGCCTGCTCTACGCGGTCGTGCTCATCGTCGTCGCCGCCGCACGTGAGTATTTCGGCAACTCAGGCCTTTACATCGCCGCCGCCATCTCGGGCCTCACGGACATGGACGCCATCACGCTCTCCACCTCCCGCCTCGTCAGCACCGCCAATCTCGACACCACCACCGCGTGGCGCATGATCATGGTGGGCGGTCTCGCCAATGTCGTTTTCAAAGGCATTCTCGTCGTCATCCTTGGCGCGCGTGCGTTCATCAAGCCCGCGCTGACAGGCCTCGGCATCGCCCTCGCTGGCGGTGTGGCGATTCTGGCTCTCTGGCCGTGATTGGAAATCTGTCGCGCTGTTTATGGAAGAACCCATCCACGTCATCGGTCACAAGAATCCCGACACCGACTCGATCTGCTCAGCGATCGGTTACGCCTTCCTGCGGAACGCGCTGGGAGACGCCGAGGTGCGGCCGGCACGGGCGGGCGAACTGAACCGCGAAACCCGGCATGTGCTGGAGCGGTTCTCACTGTCGGAACCCGACCTGCTGACCACTGCAACTGGACGTCAGTTGATCTTGGTGGACCATAACGAGGTCGCGCAAGCGCTGGACGACATCCGGCACGGCACGGTGCTGGAAATCTGGGAGCATCATCGCATCGGCGATCTGCAGATCCCGAGTCCAATCACTTTTCACTGCGAACCCGTCGGTGCCACGGCGACTCTCATCGCCGAGCAGTTCTTCCTTCATGACATCGAGCCGCCGCCTGCCATCGCCGGGGCGCTGCTGGCCGCGATTCTCTCAGACACGCTCGTGCTCGCCTCTCCCACCACCTCGGGAAAGGATCGCCGCATGGCGCCACGGCTCGCCGCGCTGGCAGGCGTGGAGGTTTCGGAGTTCGGAGCAGAATTGATGGCTGCACGTGGAGACATTGCCACGCGCTCGGCGCGCGATCTTATTGATGCAGACTTCAAGGCGTTCAACTTCGCCGGGCACCGCGTGGGAATCGCCCAGGTGGAAGTGCCGGATGCGCGACCGCTCGTCACGCGCCGCACGGAGTTGTTGGAAGCCATGCAGCGTGTGAAGAACGAGCAGAATCTCCGTCAGGCGATCCTGCTCGGCACCGACATCTCACGCAAAGGCAGCTACCTGTGGGCCGTCGGCGAACTGCGTGACGTGGTGGAACGAGCGTTTCATTGTCAACTCACTGATGAAGGTGTGTTTCTCGAAGGCTGCATGTCGCGCAAGAAACAGGTCGTGCCGGTGCTGGAGGCGGCTTTTGCAAGTGTTCCGGCCGGGTGATGTCACACTTGTCAATTTTAGGAGACGCTCACGGGATGGATCCCTGCCAGGAGAACTCCAAACCGCTTGATGCCGCAAGCTGAGATCGCGAGTTCATTAACCGCGCTTCTTGCGTGGCTGATCCGTGCGCTCCACCGGCTTCTGCGACTGGCGCGAGCCCATGACACGATGCGTCGTCTTGCGAATCTCACCGCGGCCAGGGCTGCCATGCGTGCCACGGGCACCGGGATCTTCTTCGACATGAAAAGCTTCCGTGAGAGGCTTCTTCGGCGTCTTCAGGATGGCGGTGACACCTGTCGTGGACCCTTTTTTCTTCTTCGCACTCTTGGTTGGCGTCGTTTTGGATTTCATGGTGCATTCATAACACATGGCGGGCCCAGCTCCTCACCAAGGGTTGCCGTTTGGCGCACGGAATTTGTGTCCTCGCCGACAATGCAGCCACGCGCTCCACAACCAGCCATACATCACCACAAAGCCGAGCCGCTGCCACAATCCACGGCGGAACTCCAGGTGATCACCCATCAAAAAAAGCACGGACATCGCCAGTACCGCACCAAAGGTTCCCCAAGCGAAAGAACGTCCAAACGAAGACGAAAACAAACCCGCTCCAATGAAGGAAATGCCTGTCAGGCCCATGCTCACGACAAGACGGATGGCACGGTAGTGGACATCGGCATAGGCGTCGGCCATGCCATGCTCGTAGGGCGTATGAGAGGTCTGCGAGGTGAACCACCACGTCGGCGTCCACCATTCGTGGGCGGGCGGAGGCGGTTGCTCGACACGGCGCATCGGTGCATAGGCCACGAAGAAATTGCCCATCGCCGTGGCGGCGAGCAGCAGACAACCGGTGACGATGAGAATCTGTCCCCCGCCCTGTCGCAGAAACGCCAATGCGAGCAGGAACAGTAGCAGCGCAAAGGCAAAGCTCGCCACAATGAGCCAGGGCCAGTGCGGCGCCTTTTTCATGTACTCCGTGATGTAGCTGTCCATGAGGCTCAGCCCGCTCTCCGCGCCGCCCATGTGCCCGTAAATCAGGGCGCCAAGGATGACGAGCAGGCAGAGCGCGACGCCCGCGTCGATGAGTCGCGAGATGAACGGGCGGTCATTCATGGCGCTGCGCTGGTTTCACACCTTGGGTCCCAAATAACGCAGCATGGCGTCCAGGGTGTTCAGCTTGCCGTAGTCGGCCTCGGGAATCTCGACGCCGGTCTTTTCGTTCAAGGCGATGAGGAACTTGAGGAAGTCGAAGGAGTCGATGTCGAGCGTCTCGCGAATCTTCTGATCAGGACGCAGTTTTTCCGGCTCGGCCTCGGGCGCGATCTCGCGCAGGCCGTCGAAGAGAATGGCTTTGAGTTCGGCTTCACTCATGGCTGGTCGGGCGTTTGCAGGTGACGGTTGAGGGCTTCGAGAAATTGCGCGCCGAGATGGCCGTCGGTGGCGCGATGATCGGCGGCGAGCGAGGCGGTCATCACGGGATGCACGCCAAGCATGCCATCCTTCGCCCACGGCTGCTCCATGATTTTTCCGAGGCCGACAATGGCGACCTGCGGCGGATAAATCACGCCAAACACCGTCTCCACACCGAGATCGCCGAGGCTGGTGATGGTGATCGTGGCATCGGTCATCTCTGAGCTGCGCAGCCGGCCACTGCGGGCGCGAGGAATCAAATCGCGCAGGTCGCCCATGAGTTCATCGCAGGATTTTTTGTCCACATCGTGTATTGCCGGAGCCACAAGGCCGCCGCCTTTCATCGAGATGGCAAAGCCGAGGTGAATGGCCTCCGAAACGCGATGCTGGCCGTCGACCCAGAAGCCGTTGAGCTGCGGCACATCGCGTAAGGCCTTCGCCAGAGCCTTCAACAACGGCACCACTGGCAGCAGACGATCTTTGATGCTGCGCTTCTGATTCTCCGCCTGCAACCACGCCAGCATGGCGCTCATGTCGATGTGCGTTTGCAGATAGTAATGCGGAATCTCACGCTTCGACTTCGCCATCGCGGCGGCGATGGCACGGCGCATGGCATCGCTGGGTTTGTGCGGAGCAACGGCACGTTCAATGTCGGCAGCTTCGATGGCGCCGTCAGGGCCGCTTCCTTGGATGTGAGTGACATCGACATGCAATTCCTCGGCCCTTCTGCGTGCCAGAGGCGAGACCCGCACGCGAGTTTTCGGAGAAAAAACAGGTTTGGCCGCTTGCTCGACATCTTCGCGATCAATCAAACCGCCTGGGCCGGTGCCGTGGCCGACGAGTTTGTTCAAATCGACTCCAAGCTCCGCTGCGATCTTCTTGGCGAGTGGCGAGACGTGAATATGTGGCACCTCAGCTATCGTCACTGGCGCAGGAACAGGTGTCACAGCCGCTACAGGAGCTTCACCGCCTTGGATCACCGCCAGCAGCGCGCCGACGGGAATCTTCGCGCCTGGTTCGATCACGAGCTTCTCAATGATGCCGGACTGGAAGCATTCGACATCAATGATGCCCTTGTCGGTATCGACCTCGGCGATGATCTGGCCACGTTTCACGGCATCGCCAGGATGGACGTGCCATTTCACGAGCGTGGCGGACTCCATGTCCGCGCCGAGGCTGGGCATGACGAAATCAGCCATGGGAACGAACGAGGTTTTGCACGGCAGCGATGATCGACTCCACCTGCGGCAGCGCGGCCTGCTCCAGATGCTTCGCATAAGGCATCGGCACCTCGGCGGAGCACAGACGCTGCACCGGGCGGTCGAGTTCATAAAAGGCCTTCTCCTGGATGCGTGCGCTGATCTCCGCGGAGATGCCGCCGCTGCGCCAGCCTTCATCCACGATGAGCACACGATGCGTCTTCGCCACGCTACGCATGATCGTCGCATCATCGAGCGGCCGCAGCACACGCAGATCGACGACTTCCGCATGAACACCTTGCTCCGCGAGCTTCGCGGCGGCTTCGAGGGACTTCGGCAAACTCGCGCCATAGGTCAGAATGGTCACATCCTTGCCCTCGCACCGCACTTTGGCACTCGAAATGTCCACCGGACCGGCATTCGCAGGCAACTCGCCCTCCATGATGTAGAGCGTCTGGTTTTCAAAGATGAGCACCGGATCAGGATCGGCCAACGCTGAGGCCAGCATGCCGTAGCCATCTTCAAGTGTGGCCGGCGTGAGCACCTTGAGGCCGGGGATGTGAGCATACCAGCCCTCCAGGCTGTGCGAATGCTGCGCCGCGAGCTGTTTGCCGCCGCCAGTGGCCATGCGGATGACGAGGGGCACATTGAACTGACCGCCGGACATGTGCAGCAGCGATGCGGCGGTGTTCATGATCTGATCCAGCGCCAGCAGGCTGAAATTGCAGGTCATGATCTCGACGATCGGCCTCATGCCGCCGAGCGCCGCACCGATGCCCGCGCCGACGAAAGCCGACTCAGCCAGCGGCGTGTCGCGAATGCGCTCCTCGCCAAACTCCGCCAGCAAACCACGGCTCACGGCGAAACAGCCGCCATAGTGACCCACGTCCTCGCCCATCAAGAACACACGCGGATCGTTTTGCAGGGCACTGCGGATTCCTTCACGCACCGCATCGCGATACGTCATCTTTTTCGGTGGATCGGTCGTGCTCATGATGCTGTTACCTCCGAATAGACAAAGCGTGTGAGATCGCTCACCGGCTCCCAGGTGCCCGCCTCGGCATAAGCGACTGAGTCATCGACTTCCTTGGCCACTTCAGTTTCCACGGCGGCGTAATCGGCATCACTGAGCACGTTCGCCGCCTTCATCGCATCGAAGAACAGCGTGATCGGATCACGCTTCTTCCATTCGGTGACTTCGTCTTTCGAGCGATACAGCTCAGCGTCAAACATCGAATGTGCGCGGAAGCGGTAGGTTCGGCATTCGAGCAGGAAGGGCTGGCCTTCTCGTGCCGTCGCGATGGCCTTTGCGGCGGCCTCACTGACGGCGAGCACGTCCATGCCATCGACCACGGCATTCGCAACATTGTAAGCATCGCCTTTCTTGGCGATCTCAGTTTTTGATTCGGTGTAGCGCAGCGCGGTGCCCATCGCGTAAAGGTTGTTCTCGCAGATAAACAACACCGGGAGCTTCCACAGCGCGGCGAGATTGAGTGACTCGTGAAACTCGCCCTCCGCCACAGCACCTTCACCAAAGAAACAGGCGGTGACTGCTTTGCGGTTCTGCATCTTGTCAGCCAGCGCCAGACCGATGGCCAGTGGCAGGCCGCCGCCGACAATCGCGTTGCCGCCGCAGAAGCGCGTCTTCGCATCAAACAGATGCATCGAGCCGCCGCGACCGCGCGCGCAGCCTTCCTGCTTGCCATACATCTCCGCCATGATCGACCCGGCGCTCATGCCGCGCACCAGCGCCTGCCCGTGCTCGCGATACGTCGCCACGATGGCGTCCTCGGGCCGCAGTTGCTCGATGATGCCCGTCGCCACGGCTTCCTCGCCAATGTAGAGATGCATGAAGCCGCGAATCTTCTGTGCACTGTACATTTCGACGCATTTCTCCTCAAAGCGTCGGATGCGCACCATCTGCCAGAGCAGGCGGCGGGCTTGATCGTGATCTGGCTGGGCGGTGGTCATGTCAGTCGTTCTCCAGGGTGGATAAATCGCCTTCAGGCAGGCCCAACTCGCGGGCTTTGAGCAGACGGCGCATGATTTTGCCGCTGCGGGTCTTTGGCAGACTGTCGATGAAGGCGATCTCCTTCGGCGCGACGGCCGGGCCGAGTCGTTTGCGGGCAAAGCCGATCAATTCCATACGCAGTTCATCGCTCGCGGTGTGTCCGGGTTTGATCACGACGAAGGCTTTGACGAGTTCGCCGATCAACGGGTCAGGTTTGCCGATGACACCGGCCTCAGCGACCGCGGCATGTTCCATGAGCGCGCTTTCGACCTCGAATGGCCCGACCATGTGGCCGGAGGTCTTGATGATGTCATCCGCTCGACCGACGAACCAGAAGTAGCCATCGGCATCACGCTTCGCCAGATCGCCGCTGAGATACCAGCCATCCACAAAGCATTTCGCGTAGCGCGCCTCGTCGTGCAGGTAGGCGCGGAACATCGACGGCCAGCCCGGCTTGAGCGCGAGTTCGCCTTCCACACCAGCCTCGGTGATGACTTCGATGCCGTGCTCGTCGCGCTTTACGATGGCTGCATCAATGCCCGGCAGCGGCTTGCCCATGGAACCGGGGCGGATGTCCATCGCCGCGTAATTCGCGATCATGATGCCGCCGGTTTCCGTCTGCCACCAGTTGTCATGAATCGGCAATCCGAGCGCCCGCTGGCCCCACACGACCGCCTCTGGATTCAAAGGCTCTCCAACACTGTGAATGAGGCGCAGCGCACTTAGATCATGTTGCGTGCGCGGTTCGCCCGGGATGCGCATGAGCCGGCGGATGGCCGTGGGCGCGGTGTACCAGACGGTGACATTCTGTTCCTCCAGGATGCGATACCAGCGCTCGGCATCAAAGTCGGCCTCATCGACCAGATTCGTCACACCATGCAAAAACGGCGCGAAGATGCCATACGAGGTGCCTGTGACCCAGCCGGGATCGGCCGTGCACCAAAAAATATCTTCGGGATGCAGATCGAGCACATACTTGCCCGTGGCAAAGTGTGTGAGCGCCGCCTGATGCACATGCACCGCGCCTTTGGGCATCCCGGTGGTCCCGCTCGTGAAATGCAACAGCGCCATGTCCTCGGGGCTCGTCGGCAGAATCACAAATTCATCGCTCGCTGCGGCCATCAGCTTCGGCAGCGAGCGCACCGTGACATCGAGATCATCCTCCGCGTCCGCGAGCAGGATGAACTGCAACGCGGGCAGCCGCTCGCGCAAAGCGGCGACCTTCTTTTCATACAGAGCCTTGGTCGTCACGAGCACCTTGGCATCACCACGGCTCAGCCGCTGAAACACCGGCTCAGGTCCAAACTGCGAGAACAGCGGGCAAAACACGCTCACATTCTTCAGCGTGCCCAGCGCGGCGAGATACAACTCGGGGATGCGCCCCATCAATGCGAACACGCGCTCGCCTTTTGCCACGCCAAGTGTGCGCAGCACATTGGCAAACCGCGCCGATCCACGCGCCATGTCGGCATAGGTCAGATCACGCACAGATCCATCTTTGCCAAGCCAGCGCAGCGCGAGATGATTTGCCCGCACCCCTGTTGCATGACGATCCACCGCCTCATGAGCAAGATTCAGTCCGCCACTGCGAAGCCCTTGTATCTCTGCGCGCACCGCCTCCCAGGAATGCGTGGCGCGTGTTTGATCATAGCCCACGAGATGCGGTGTGACGCGCATCGCCTGCAGGTCTTTGTGGATGGAATCAAAGGGCATGGTTGGTTATCCTCCTGCGAAACTCATTAAACCCGACGGCAGCTCGGCATGTCTTGTCCGCTCTTGCGGCTGTTGGGGCCGATGTTGCGTTTGGGAAGCTACCTCGCAGCCAGAATGTCACGTGCCAGCCGCAGTATCGCCTGATTCATCGCGCTGACGCGTTCCTTTGCCGTCGAAGAGTTTGATGGCATCGGGACGGCGATGCGGAAGAAGTGGCTGCCGACCTCCTTGCCCGTCACGGGCTGTAGTTTCCAGGTGCCTTGCAGCATCAGGGTGTGGGTCGCGTCAGGCTCAAACTGGGTGATTCGCAGCTCCAGCAAGTCCGTGTACTCAAGCGTGGTGAAACGCTCCACCGGCAGGATGTTCGTGGAGCCGGTGAGCCGGCTGAGATTGCCCGCCACCACCCGCGAAATGGCGACATCAAAGGGCTCCGCCCACAGGTCAAAATCGCTGACCACCAGCACGCCGTCCCGGCGGGTGACGAGTTGTTCGCAATCGAGATAGTCTGGCAGCGCAGCACGGCTGACGGCGATGGCGGGCGCGGCAGCCGTCAGGGGCCGGTCTGGAGCCACGGGCTCCAGCAGGTGATGGACCGCCTGGTCTTTCACAGGGCTGAGCAGGCCGCAGCCGCAGAGCAGCAGCAGCGCGAGGAGGATGGCGGAGGTTCTCATGGTTTCTTCTCCTTGCCTGAGAGGAGGGAGTTCGGATTGCGCTTGAGGTCGTTGGCCAGCTCCTTGATGGCACGGGCGGCGTGCTCGGCTTCTTCGAGAACCTGTTGAAGCCGCATCAGCACGGGCGCGCGCGGATTCGCGACTTTGGAGATGTCCGCGCTGGCGGTTTCGAGCTGCGTGAAGGCCGAGCTGGCCTGCTGCACGACTTTTTCCATGTCTGCGAGCATGGGGTCGATGCCTTTGTTGGCCTTGGCCGTGAGTTCCTTCAGATTTGCCAGCGCGATGTCCAGATTGTCGATGGCCGCGGACAATTTGTGGCTTCCGGTCAGCGCGCGCATGTCAGCGGTGAAATTCGCGAGGTTGTCGTTGATCTCCTTCATCCGCATCGAGTCGATCTGTGTTTTCGCGCTTGCCAGCGTGCCGCGCAGATCAGTGATCAGGCCGGTGAGGTCGATGCTGTTGAGCTTTTTCAATCCATCGCTGATGCTCAGCATGAGAGCATCGAGTTCCGTGCCAACGGTGGGCACCACGGGATAAGGCGCCTTCACGGGCGGCTCGAAGACCAGCCCCGGCTCGTTGGGAGCGATGTCGAACTCGATGTTCATCTGCCCTGTCACGAAACTCATCTGTTTCATCCGCGCCCGCAGGCCGCTGGCCACCGCCTTCTGCACGCCTGCCTCCGTGGTGAAATCAATGCCCCCACCGGTGGTGGCGCCCGCTGCCGCCAGTTGCCGGGTGGAGATCTCGACGAGGATGGGGATGATCTTGCGGTTCTCCTTGGGATCGACGAGCACATTGATCGAGCTGACACGGCCGATGCGCACGCCGCCGAAGCGCACCTCAGATCCAACGAGCAGACCATCGGCACTTTTGTCGAAGTAGAGCATGACGTTGGTGGTCTTCTCGAAGAATTTGCCGGCTCCCAGCAGCACCAAAGCCGTGGCGGCAAGCACCAGCCCGCCCAAGGTGAACAATCCGATCAGAGTGGGACTGGCGTTCTTGCTCATGTCGGCGTGTTGGGGGGGGTGCCGCGATTCAAAAAGAGCCGCACCGCAGGGTTTTCAGAATGATCGCGCAGGTGTTTGGGGTTGCCTAGAGCTCCTTGCATGTGCGTGGCAGGATCAAGGAACAACGCGTTGTCCGCAATGCCAAAGATGCTCGCCAGCTCGTGCGTGACGATGACGATGGTGCAGCCCTGGCTGTCTCGCAGGCGCAGGATCAGATCGTCCAGCCGTTTGGAGCTCAGCGGATCAAGCCCGCCTCCAGGTTCGTCGAGAAAGAGAATGTCAGGATCGAGCGCCATCGCCCGTGCGATTCCAGCACGCTTTTTCATGCCGCCGCTCAGCTGCGCAGGATAGTAGTCCTCATAGCCGGCCAGTCCGACGAGCGCGAGCT
>CAMCWM010000143.1 GCA_945882215.1 Akkermansia muciniphila
TGCCACCAGACAGCTCCAGCGCAGCCCCCACGTTGGCCAGCAGTGTGACACCTGCGAAAGTGTTGTTGGAGAAATTAAACGATCCCGCATTTCCCAGCGCTCCCGCGTTCTGAACCCGGAGCACTCCCTGGCCGACCGTGAGATTGCCATTCCAGCCGGACTGCGCTTGGGTGAGCACCAGCGTGCCCAGGTCATTCTTCTGCAGATTGTTCGTGGCGGACGAGATGGTGAAGGCCGAGTTCATCGTCAGCGTGTTCCCGGCGGTCACATCCACCGCGTTGTTGAACTGGTTCAGGATGATCGTGCGGCTGGTGGCGAAGGTGCCGATGGCGCGCAGGCCCGCGTTGGCGGTGGCAGAAATATTCAGCCGGATGCGGTTGTCGGCATGGCCGAAGGCTCCGTCACTGGATACCGCCAGCACGCCCTGCACCACATCAATCAGCGGTGTCACCGTGACGACTGGATTCGCCTGGGTTGTGACCTGGCTGATCTGAAAGGTGTTGGCGTCGATGATGGCGGTGATCACCGAGTTGGCCTGGATGCCGGTGCCTGAGACCGGCTGTCCGACAATCAGCGATGCGGTGCTCGCGGTGTCCAGCAATGTCGTGCCGACGCCCGCCGTGGTGTTCACGTTGAACGTGCCTCCAAAAGTGTTGGCGGGATTGTCCAGCACCAGGACACCGGCGCCAGATTTCACAAAGGTGGAGCCACCGGACACAACCCCCTGGAAGTTCAGCCCCTGTGGCAGGGCGGTGAGCGGCATCCCTGGTGTCATGTTTGAAGTGGTGAAGTTATTGACAATAATCGTGGGGGCCCCGCCCAGCGTGGTGTTTCCAGTAACCTCGAGCCCATAGCCATTGTTGTTCACGATGCGGACCGTGCCGGCCTGCAAGGAAAGGGTGTCGATTTGGGACCGCTTGTTGGAAGCCTGGGTGAAATAAGGGGCGTAATCCGTACCCAGCCGGCCCACCGTCAGCGTGCCGGTGCCCTGCATGATCACTTTCAAGTCATAGTTGAAGGTTTCTTGCCCGGAAGTCCCGTCCCCATCGGTGCTCAGGGACAAGTTGCTGTTCGCCCCCATCAGCACGTCGTTTCCAAAGAGAGCCTGCGCCCCCTCAACCCGCAGCATGGATCCCGCGCCAATCTCCACGTCGCCCAGGAAACCACCATTGCTCCCACGCAGCGCGACAATGCCCCGCGCTGACTGGCTGAAACCGACCAGCGGCTCGGGCAGCACATACGTCAGCGTCACCGTGTCAGTGGTGGTCGCCACCTGTGAGATCGTGAAGGAGGTGGGGCTGTTGATAGCGGTAATCTTAGTCCCGGCGGCAATGCCGACCCCCGTGATGCTCACACCCACCGCCAGGCCTTCGGTACTGGCCACCGTCACTGTGGTGCTGCCGTTGGCAATCACTGCTGCGGGCATAATGCCGCCCTGGCTGCTGGCCACGGTTCCTTGCAAAATCGCGGCGTTCATCAAAGTGGAGTTGATGAGCAGATTCGTGTCCGCAGCACCTGTGATGTTGCTGGCAATCAGCAGCGTCGCCCCGGGGTCCGTGGTGGAGCGTCCGCCGGAAATCGCATCCAGTGTCAAATCCAGCCCCGCACCAATCGCGAGCGTCTTGCCAGTACCGCCAAGGATGGTCGTCGCGGCATTGACCACGCTCTGAATTTTTGTGCTTTGCTGCACGGTCACGGAATTGGCAAAGGTAGGCCCGGTACCCGTCACAGTGGCCCCCTTGGAGTCCAGCACCAGACCGCCCCCGTTCAACAGGATGCCGGCGTCGCCAATCGGATTGAACGCTACTGCCGCCGTACTACCTACCAGCACCAGATTGCTGCCCTGCACCTCGATCGTGGTGCCGGACTGGAGCGAGTTCGCGCTTTGCGTTCCTCCGAAATACAACCGACCGGTGCCGGTTTTGCGAATTGTCATGGCCCGTCCGCCATCCGAAACCACCCCGTCAAAAGCCACGTTCGTGTTGGAGGCGATCGTCACCATGCCTGCACCGCCCGTGCTGTCACCAAACAACGTGGGCGTGCCCGTGGTTCCGCCAAAACGCAGTGTCTGGCCGAATCCCTCGGAATTTCCGGTCACTTCATTGGTACCAGGACCGGCACCGTCCATCGACTTGATCGTCAGCGTCATGCCGGTGTCCAGCTTCAGCGCCCCCAGCTTCGCGCCGACAAACTGATTGCCTGCCAGGAGAATGCTGGCGTTCCCGGTCAGATGCACGTCGTTGCCCAGATGGATCGCGTTGCTGGCTCCTGCGGCGGAGTTGCTCTCAGCCTGCTTGACATCAAGCACGAGACGCCGCTCGAAACTGTCAAAAGGAGCCACCGTGCGCGGACCGAAGGTGTCCGGACCTGAATAGCCTACATTGACCGCGGCACCACCGCCCCCTTGCACATAATCCACACGAATTTCATGCCGTCCCGCAGTCAGGGTGATCGGGGTGCTGGCCAGATCAGCGGTCGCGCCGTCTTTATTCAAGACAAGCACTCCATCAATGAAAATTCTGGAGCCATCGTCCGAATTGGAAAAGAACGAATAATCTCCAGCAGTGGTAATATCAAACTGGCCCAGCCACTGCACTGCGTAGTTGGTGCCGCGAATGACCGCGTTGGCCTGGTTGGTGAAATTCACCGAGGTGCTCTGCGATCCATCCAGCGCATTGGTCACAAAGAAGGGATCTGCAGGCAGGGACAAGGAATTCAGAGCGAAGGGCAGTGGGTCGGTGTATCCCGTGGCTGTCTGCGTGAAGTCCACCCGTCCAGAGTTTCCTGTGCCGTTTGTCTGAAACATCCGGCCGGAGTAGCCCGTCGAGCCATTGCCCGTGCCTTCGATTTCAAGCGTGGAACCGCCTTGGAGAGTCAGCGCGTTGGTTCCCAGCGGGTTGGGGTTGGCGGATGAAACCTTGGCCTGAATGGTGATTTTCTCGCCAAGAGTGATGCCGCCGGTCAGCGTGTTCGCAAACGCGTTGGGAGCCCCCAACACCAGCCTGCCGCCAAACTGGCCAACAACAGTGCCTTGTTCGTCAAACTCCACCACCAATCCCTGATTGCCGGCCAAACCCGTCTTGATGATCGCCGTGGTATCGGCTGCATCCGAGTCGCCCACCAAAGTAATCTTCGGCACAGTCGGTCCCTGCAGCGTCAGCACCGACAGATTGTCCAATGCGTCCAGCTCGACATCGCTGACCTCAAATCTCAAACCACCGGCGGTGATGTTCTCGGTCAACGTCACCAAACTTGGCCCGGCAGCCTGCGAATAGTTGCCAAAGACGGCCGTGTCAAAAGCACCGTTGTCCCATGTGGTGGCACCACTGTCCACATCGGGGTTTCCCACATACCAGGCATTGTCCGTGGTGTTCCAATCTCCATCATAGGCGGGATTACCCTCATTATCCGGCCCCCCCCAGTAAACGGTGGCGGCTTGCAGCGGCGTGGCCACTTGCAGCATGGCCACCAGCACGGTCATGAACCATCCGAGGATGAGGCGATTTCGGCGTAGTGTTTTCATCAAATGGAAGGGGCGGGAATTGGCAAAAAAAGGCAAAAGCAGGAACAAAAATCAGCAGCTCAACTGGCGGCGGCAACACGGGTGTGATGCTCACCCCCAAGGCACATGAAACGAACGCGACTTTCAGTCAGCAGAGGCATCGGGTGGTTGGGCAATTTTCTCATGGGACGGCAAAGCAAAAGTTGGGATGTGAATACTCCAAGGGTAAGACAGAGATTCCCAGCTTCGCGTTCAGAATAGCGAAAAGGCATCGACTACGTCAATGCAAATACATGGGCCATACGAATTTTCAGCTTTGCAAACCATCACGGCACCACCACGGCGGCACCATCTAGGATTTCCACCCGCAAACCGGAAATCTCCCCAGCGTCGCGCGTCACCAGCACGCTGATTCGGTGCGTGCCGGCAGTCAGTTCCAAGTCCTGCTGCGGGTTCAATTCCTTCAGCTCCGTCCCGTCCACCGCCACAACAATTCCCTTCACCGTGCTGAAGCCCAGCTTTACTTTCCCGGCAGCGTCCAATTTCAGGCCAAATTGCACGATTTTCGGGAACCACGGATACATCCGCTGCGCGGCGGGCAGTTCGGCCAGCGGCAGATCACCATTCACCTGGCTGAACGCGATCTGCCACGGGTAGGCATACTTTTCGTCGTTCAAGGCAAAGCTGCCCACATGGCGGACGTGATCGACGTCCTTCTGCTCCATCTTGCCCATGGCCTTCCAAGTGCGGACGTAGCGATTAGGTTGCGTCTTGTAGGCTCCTTCACGGCCCAGTTCGCTCAGGAAGCGCACCAGATCCACGAACTCGTCCTCGCGCAGACTCGCGGTCATGCCCGGCGGCATCATGCTCACCGGACTCATCTGACGGCTGGCGATGGCCGATTTGGCCACTTTCACGATCTGGTTGGCCGGGTCACGAATCGTCAACTCCTCCGCGCCATCGTTCACGAGGCCGCCCGAGACGACTCCACCGTCTTTTTTGCTCACGATGACCATGTGATATCCCTCTTTGATTTTCTTGCTCGGCTCCAGCAGGCTCTCGATCAAATAATCCACCGGCGCGCTGGCCCCGATGCTCACCAGATTCGGTCCCAGCACCCCGCCCGACTCGCCAATCGCGTGGCACGTCATGCACAAAAGCTGCTGGCGGCGGTAAACTGCCTCCCCGCGGGCCGGGTCGCCGCTTTTCTTCACTTTCTCGACCATCGCGGCCATTTCCGGCCCCGTCAGCGGCTTGTCCATCTGCTTCACGCCACCCGCCGTTTTCAGCGCGTCGGCCAACGGCCCTTGAATGCCACGGCTCGTCACCATGCGGATGCCTTCCACCGCCACGAGGTCAGGAATCGTCTTGCCCGCCAGTTCCTTCGCCAGCACGCCTGGAAGCTGCTTGTTTTTCAAAAACACCGTCAAAACCGGCTTCGCCGCCTCTACCTCGGCCGTCGCCAAAAACTCCACCGCACGCTTCGCGGCGATCTGCGGCCCCACGGAGGTCAATCCGTCGATCATGAGCGCTTTCAGGCCCAAATCGGCCGATTCAACGAACAACTTGTCGAACAGATCCCGCGTCTTCGTGCCACCAAGCGCGGTCAGGCCACGCATCGCGCCATCGCGGATCGGCGGGATCGTTTTCGCATCCGTCAGCAGCGCCACGAGTTTTTCGCGAGCAGGCTCCACCTTCCAAAGCCCCGCCAAAATCGCCGCGCGATGCACCACATGCGGCTCCGGGCGGTCAAACCACGCCATCACGCTCTCCTTGGCTCCTTCCGGGATGACTTTGCGGTCCGTCGCCGCCTTCACCAGCGCGTCCTGCAAGCCGATGTAATAAGGCCCCATGGCCGCGTCATTGACCATGTCGGTCAAAACCTTTGCCTGCGCCGCGTCCGCCGCGTCACCGGCCACGCCGAGCACCGCCGCCGCGTCTTCCGCGCTCAATTTCCCGCTCTTCAACGCCGCGAACAGCGGCGGCAGCGCGTCGCTGCGGCCCGTGCTCTTCAGCGCATAGACCAGATGCTTCGGACGGTCGTCGAGCTTGAGTTTCCCGCTCACCACCGCCGGCATCCAAACGTCCGCCTGTTCCCGGCAGGTCAGCTCCAGCAAAAAGTCCAGCGACTCGTCCATCGGCATGTCCAGCACGCGCAGCGCCATGCCCAGCGTGCCCGGCTTCCGCATGTCCGCCAGCACAGCCACCGCCCACAGGCGCACCTGCGCATTTTCGTCCGCCACCGCCTTCTCCAGCACCTTCATGATCTCGGGAAACTCTTTCCAGCGATGGCTCAGGATGCGCAACGCCGCCGCGCGGATGCGCGCGTCGCTGTTCTCCCAGAGTTTTCGCCAGATCGCCGGTGAGAAGGAATTCACGCCCTCGCGCGCCCACGCCGCCTCCAGCAGCGCATGCGCGTCGGCTTCCTTCGTTGCATCGAGCTTCGCCGCCCAGGCATCCAGCTCGGCGGTCACTTTCACCGCGCCCTGATCACGCAACTCACGTTTGGCAAAGCGCCTCACATAATTGCGGTCGCTCTTCAGCATCTCCAGCAACTCACCAGTCGCCGCGCCGGCGATCTTCGGCCGCGGACTCAATGGACGCCCCTTCGCCGTCACCCGCCAGATTCGCCCGTGTTCATGGTCGCGTCGCGCGTCGCGGAAATCGACCTCGCCGTGCTGGATGATCGGATTGTACCAGTCCGCTATATATAGAGCCCCGTCCGGCCCCGTCTTCACATCAATCGGACGAAACGCGCGATGCGTGCTCGCCAGCACATCCGGCATCTGCTTCGCGATGTAGCTGCTGCCGCTCGGCGTCAGCTTGAAACGGTTCACGCGATTGCCGCGGAAGTCGTTCAGCACGAACGAACCCTGCCAGTCCGCCGGGAAATGCGGGTCTTCCACGATCTCCAGCCCGCACTGCTTCGGCTGGCCGGGACTCAGCCCGTGCAGGATGCGTTTTGCCCCCGGCGAGGTCGCAAAGACGCTGCCCGGGAAAATAAAGTTCACCCCTTCCCCGCCCGCGCCGTCGCATGCGAAGCTCTGGCCCCAGCGGTCAAACTCAAAGCCCCATGGATTGATCAAGCCCTTGCTGATGATCTCCGCGCGCCGCGTCTCCGGCCGGAACTCCCAAATGCCGCCGCCCATCAGCCTGCGGATGCCGTGAGGCGTCTCCATGTGCGTGTGGATGTAGATCGACTGCAAAAAGTACAGCATCCCCTCCGGCCCCCAGCGGAAGGTGTGCAGCAGATGATGCGTGTCCTCTGTGCCGAAACCACTCAG
Organism: Akkermansia muciniphila; assembly: GCA_945882215.1. Classification (GTDB taxonomy): domain Bacteria; phylum Verrucomicrobiota; class Verrucomicrobiia; order Verrucomicrobiales; family Verrucomicrobiaceae; genus Prosthecobacter. The sequence goes on from CAMCWM010000143.1 coordinate 6,787, forward strand.
GAGAATCGTGCGCTCGTCCGCCTTCAGATCGCCGTCCGTGTCCTTCAGAAACAGCACTTCGGTCGAATTCGCCACATACAGACCGCCATCACCTGGCGCCAGCGCCGTCGGAATGTGCAGCCCGTCGGCAAAAGTCGTCGATTTGTCCGCCTTGCCATCGCCATCGGTGTCTTCGAGCACCACCACTTGATCCTTCGCCGCCTCGCCCGGCTTGATGTGCGGATAGGTCGAGCTGCAAACGACCCACAGCCTGCCCTGCGCGTCCCAGTTCATCTGCACCGGCTTCTGAATCATCGGCTCCGCCGCGAAAAGATTCACCTCCAGCCCTTCCGGCACCACAAAGGCCTTCAACTCCGCGTCCGGGTTCGCATCCGGCATGTCGGCGAGCGACGTCGGCTGCGAGGCGTGCGCAAAACCGAGGGAACAAACAAGAATCAGGGCAAGACGGGAGATCATAAATGGGAGGCCGCAGATTACGTCCCTGCCCCGCCATTTTGGCAAGCATTCTCTCTGCGAATTCAGAAGCGAATTCCTTCCGCCATCAACGAGCGACGCAGCAAGACCACATCCAGTCGATTGATGCCCAGCACCGCCACCGTTGCACGCCCGACAGACGTTTTGCCCACCAGTCTCGAACCCGACCAGCGAAAATGCTGCGTCCACACATCCTCCCGAGGATGGAACAGTCGCGCCATCTTCCCCGTGTCCTCATCCAGACCCGCCATGTTCGGCCCTTTATGCGAATTGCAGCGGAAGCAGGCCCACGAAAGATTGCTCAGCACCGCCTGCCCTCCGTGTTTTTCCGCCAGCACATGGTCCACCTGAAAGCGCAATTCCGTCACCGTCTCCGGAAAATGGCAGTATTCGCAGCGAAAATCCGCCCGTTGCCTGATCTGGTTGCGCAGGCGCGGGCTCATGCCTGAAAATCAAACTGTGGCGGCCAAGCTGCGACGGGCCTTGGATTTCAGAAACTCCAGCGCAGTGCCTACCGACCGGTAGCTCTCCAGCTCCGCAACCTCGGCCTTCGTCAGTTTTCCCTGTGCCGCACGCGCTGCCAGTGCATCCGCACGGTCCAGATCACGCTTGCTCAGCTTGATCTCCAGCAGCCCTCGTGCCGCCGCCGCGTCGAGAGACTTCCGCGCAGGTTGAATGGCACGCTCCCAAATGGCGATGCTCGGTGAGGTAGATGCGACGACAGGCATGGCATCATTAAGCCGAAAGTGACGCCCTTTTGCAACTGCTGATATTGACCTGCCCTCCTCATCGCCACAATGCCACCGGTGACGCATGCTCGCGGTAAAACTGCTCAAACTCCGCAGGCGAGCCGTTGAACAAGTTGCGATCACAAAAATGCCGCAGCGCCGGCCGCCCGCCGCTGCGCGTGAAAGCAGCTCCCACCTGCCCGGAAAATTCAGGCGCTGCCAGCGCTGTCCTCGGTCTCCCGCTCAGATCTCCGCAGTATTGCCAGAACGTCCAGTCCCCGAACACCCGTGGCACGCTGAATGTCACCCGCGTGTCCGGCTGCTCGCCATAACGTGGCACCCACAGGCCGCATTCCCGCAGCACCTGGCGCTCGCTGGCGGACAGCACCTCCAGTTCCTTGCACTGCTGGGCAAATGCCGAGGTGCCCGGCGATGGCACGCTGCAATACAGCAGCGGCCACACCCCGGTGCGACCACGCAGCATCTGCGCCGCTCTGGCGAGTTCGGTCCACGACACACGATCCGCTCCCTCATTGTCCAGCACCAGCATCACGGGATGATTCGCGGTGCCGTTGCGCCGCGCCGTCGCCGCCACCACGCTCGTGAGACGATGCATCTGCGCGCCCACGTTCTCACGGCGTTTGAGATAATGATACGCGCCCCATTTCAGACCCGCCAGACGCGCCGGCCGTTCCCGCCGCGCATAGTCCGCGTCCGTCTTCGTCCCGCCGAGTGTCGCACGGTGAATCATCAACCCCACACCCATCCGGCGAAGCTGGTCAGGGCGGATCACGCCACCATCCCAGCCAAAATCCACCGTGTTGTTCAGGCACCGCCGCGCCGCGCCCAGCGTCATCGTTTCCGTACGGATCGGTGCGCACGCCGCCAGCAGCAGCACGGCGGCCACCCCCACGCAGAAAAACACACGCCGCATATTCATCCCGCTGGTTTAGCCGGATCACCCGCGCAGCGTCAATCTCCAAAACACGCCGGTGGCCCGGTCACAAACACCACCATGCGTTGCCAGCAACTTCCGGCAGGCGTATGCCATCCCGCATGAACCCGCCCAAAATCCACGCCTTCGCCGGCAGCACCCGCTCCGGCTCCTTCAACAAGCAGCTCATCCGCGTCGCTGCGGATGCGGCACGTGCCGCCGGTGCCGAAGTCACCCTTCTCGATCTGCGTGATCTCCCGCTGCCGCTGTTCGATGGAGATCTCGAGACCGAGCATGGCCTGCCCGACAACGCCAAAAAATTGAAGACTCTCTTCCGCGACCACGACGCCTTCCTCATCTCCGCCCCGGAATACAACAGCTCCATCACCGGCGTGCTCAAGAACGCCCTCGACTGGGCCTCCCGCAGCGAGACTGACGACGCGCTCGAGCTCGCCGCCTACCGTGGCAAAGCCGCCGCGCTCCTCAGCGCTTCACCCGGCGCGCTCGGCGGTCTGCGCGGTCTCGTCCATCTGCGTGCCATCCTCGGCAACATCGGCGTCATCGTCCTGCCGGATCAAGTCGCCCTGCCCAAGGCCCACGAAGCCTTTGATGCCGCAGGCCAGCTCAAAGATGAACGCCCGGCCAAACAAGTCACCGCCCTGGCTCAGGGCCTCGTGAGCTTCTTGAAAAAGCACCTCGCCTGACAACCACACCAACTCGGTGCTGCTGAAGCCCTCACCCGCTCACAGCCAGCGCCGCAGCCGCGCCAGCAGACGCCTCTCGCGTTTCTTCGCCAGCTCATGCTCCCACAGGTGCAGCACGCGCCATCCGGCCTTGCGCAGCGCCTTGGTCACCGCCGCGTCGCGTTCCATGTTCCGCGTGATCTTCGCGTCCCAGAACTTCCGGTTCCCCTTTGGCCTGCGGTAATGCTCCGCGCAGCCATGCCAGAAGCAGCCATCCACAAACACCGCCACCCTCTCGCGCCGAAACACAAAATCCGGCCGCACTCGCACCTTCTTGACCTCCTGGACCGTTGACGCCTTCGCAGTCACCACCACCTGCCGCCGCCATCCCGTGATCCCGTTCGCGCGAAACACCGCCATGAGCCGCAGCTCCGTGTCCTTGTTTCCGTGCGAGCGGATGCGGCTCATCACCTCGCTGCGCTTCGCTTTGGAAAAGACATCCGGCATGGGGGGAGGAAATACTGAAAGTTGAAATCTGAAAGCTGAAACCCGGCAGCGTCTGAAGGATTGGCTTCCTTTCCGCCTGTTTCGCCCGTCCTTGACCTCTTGACCTGCCCTACTCCCCGCCAAACAAGCACACCGGCGTCATCTCCACACTCTTCCCGCCGCCATCCACCGTGAGGATGCCGTCCTGCACCGTGATTTGCAGATCCATCGCACGATCCACCAGCGCGGCGAGCGTCTTCACCGGCTCCGCCGGGAGCTGCCACACCGTCAGATTGCCCACGCGCGCAAACCGTCCCGCCAGCGCCGCCCACCACGCCGGTGCCGTACTGCCGAAACTGTACACCGTCACCTTCTTCGACCGGCCGCAGGCACGCACCAACCGCTTCTCCTCCGGCTGGCCGATCTCGATCTCATGCATGCGCAATCCCGTCAGGTCATTCTGCACCAGCGACGGATCCTCCGGCTCCCACATGTCCTTGCCGAACTCCAGCGTGCCCTCGTCATTGTTCGCCGGCACATTCAGCACCCACGCCAGCAGCCGCACCACCATCCGCTCCTCCGTCTCCGACGGATGCCGCGCCAGCGTGACCTCGTGATCGCGATACACGTTCTGGTCGAGATCGGAAAACGAAACATGCGCCCGGTGAATGATTGCCTTCAGTGCCATGGATGGAGGTAGGAGCGGGTCAAGGCGTGGTCAAGGGATCGGTGGTCGGTTCGCGGTTGGTTCGTCATCGTCCTCCTACTCGTCCACCTACTCGTCCTCCTACTCGAACTCGTCCTCGATCTCATGGCATGGCGAGTCAGGACGCGGTGAAGGGTGATGGGTTATGGGTTATGGGTGATGAAGCCGTCCTCCTACTCCTCCCCTGCCCGCAATGCTTCGCCCGCCGGCAACGCTTTCACGCAGCAATGCGGGCCGGCGATAGCGACCAGCCCGCACCACGCAGCGTGCGGGCGTTCTCCATCCTCACGCTGTGCAGCGCCTGCGACGACATGCCAGAGCCATCGCTCCCATCAGCAACAGCACCGCCCGCATCGGTTCCGGCACCACGGGTGGGATCTCCGGCCCGTCCACCGTCAGCGATTTCAGTGCCCAGTCCACATAGAGGTGCATCTTGTACGTGTCCGCGCCCCGCAGCGTGCTCGTGCTGGCCTGATACCCGCCCCCGTCTGCATAGCTGAAGGACTGCGAGTAGAAGCCCGTCGCCCCGAACATCACCGGGTCATTGTACAAGTCCTCCCCGTCGAGCAGCGGCATGATCTCCATCGTTCCTCCCGCTCCCGCCGTGTTCGCCCACAGTTGGAAGGTGATCGCATGGATGTCGAAGACCGCCCCGTCCACCCGGCGCACCGTCAGATTGGCCCCCACGCCCGTATCCGGCCCCGTCGTGATCGCCTGCGCATGCAGGCCCGCGGGCCACGAAACCTGCGATGAGCGCCCGATCGGCTCCGTCATTCCCACCCCGCCGGTGAACAGCTTGTCCAGAGTGTAGGTAAAAAGGTAGCCCTCGCTCTCGATCGTGTCCGCATTCGTCCCGGACGACACCAGCGCATAGCTCTGCAACCCGTCAAAAAACACCGTCGTCGCCGCCGATGCCGCGCCGCACGCGGCCAGCAGCAGTCCCGCAACCGCACAGCGGGCACTGAGGATGGAAGCAGCAAAACGCATGCCTGTCCAAACGCCTCCCCAAGCCCCGCTGCCTCGGCCTCCCTTGGCCAAAGCCGCGCCAATCCTGCTTCCGCCATCGCTACGTGTTTCACTCAATGTTCAAGGAATCCGCCTCGACGCTTCGCTGGGTAAGGTTCGCTTCGCAAGGTCAAGGCATGGTCAAGCCCTCATTGCAGCTCATGCACCGCATCTCTCGCACCATGCAGCACGCGGACGACTTCCAGCACCTCGCCTTGACGATACACGATCAAATAATTCCTCCTCACTGTGTGAAACCACAGATCGTGCGCCGTCAGATCCCGCCTGCGATGGCCCAGCGAAGGCAGGTCCGCCAATCGCTGCACCTCGGTGCGAATATCCGCCTCCAAAGCATCCGCCGCCTCAGGATTGTCCTCCGCAATGAACATCCAGATGTCCTGCAGGTCACTGTGCGCCGCGTGGCTGTAAACCGGCGCTCTCATGCGCCCGCACGCCACCGCTGCTTGAACGCCGCCATCTCCTCCCGTGACTGCTCGTCGGTCAAAACACGGCCTTCCTCCAGATCACGCAGCCCCTCGTCGATCTTCGCCGAGGCCGCCGCCTTCCAGCGTTCCTCCTGCCGCATCAGCCCCAGCGACTCCACCACCACCTCATCCGCATTGTCATACAGTCCGGTGGCGATCTTCTGGCTCACGAACGATTCCAACGAAGCGGGCAGTGTCACAGTCATGCGCCAGTGTCTCCACCAGCCGTAAAACTGTCAAGCCTCACGATCGACATGCTGGCCGTTAGGATCGTCCTCGTTCTCAATGCTTCGCAAGGTCAAGACGTGGTCAAGGAGTCATGGCTGCGCCGTCATCAAGATCCCCAGCCCACCGCAGGTGATCCCACTCGTCCTCCTACTCTTACTCGTCCTCGATTGCTCACACGGCGGCATGAGAATGGCATGAACCCAGGAGCCACGGATTGATTCCACACCGACAGAGATTGGAAGGCCGCAGAGAAAGGCTTTCAGGAAAAAGCACCGCGTTCTCCGAGTGTGGTTTCGCCTGCTTCCACTGCGCGAAGCGTTGTTGGCGGGTGCAGGCGGGTCGTTCACGTCCTTCGTCATTCCTGCCCGTCCTTCCTTCATTTTCGATGCTCTGCCCGACTTCCGGCACCTCCACTGACCCAGGGCGACCAGCCACAACTGCGGGCAGTTGCAGCGCTACCTCGGGCAGTTGCGCTGCAACCTCGGGCGGTTGCGCCGCTATCGCGGGCATTTGCGCTGCCAACACGAGCTTTAGCGCCGCTACCGTGGGCATTTGCGCCGTTAACACGGGCTTTAGCGCCGCTACCGTGGGCATTTGCGCCGCTAACACGGGCTTTAGCGCCGCTATCGCGGGCAGTTGCAGCGTTATTTCGGTCGTAACCGACTCATAATGAGCCACTGGCACGGGAACGATCGTTTTTGCCGCTTCAACCTCTCCGCCACAGCCTCAACAGACGGCCAGGATCGGAGGCAGGGACCATCATCGGAAGGAAGACACGGATCCATTCATCTTGCACAGCCTGACATTGGAGCGTCCGCAGAGGAATAACCTTCGGAATCCGCTCTCTGCGCCCGTCCTTTCTCTCGCGGTGTTGATTCAATCAGTCGTGCCGAAGAGAAAGAACCCGCCACAAGCCAGACCAGACTTGCCGCCGGGCGGCCCCTTGCTTATAATTTCCATAATTAGATTCCCCACGCTTGATGAAGCTCATTGCCCCCGATCCCGAAATCCGCATCCGCCTGCCCTACGAGTACACCGCCAAGGCGCTGCTGACCGACACGGAAAAGCGCTTCTACGACTGCCTCGCCAAGATCACCGACGCCCGCTGCCGCATTCAGGTGAAGCCGCGTCTGGCGGATGTGTTTCAGCACGAAAAGACCAACGGTGCCTTCCAGATGATCAGCCAGAAGCACGTCGATTTCTTGATCTGCCGGAATGAAGACTGGATGCCCATGCTCGGCATCGAGCTGGATGACGACAGCCACCAGCGCGCCGACCGCAAAGACCGCGACATGTTCGTGAACAACCTCTTCGCCTCCACCGGCGTCCCGCTGCTGCGCCTTCCCGTGCGCGAGTTTGATGACCTCGAAAAACTCGTCGCCGAACTCACCCGTGCCTGGCAACGCCGATGGAAGACGCTGGAGATGGAATCAATGGAGCCCGTGGCTTCTTGAGCGAAGACCAAATCATCTTTCCCGGCCCTGCCAACGTCTTGGCTACCGGAGTTTGATTTGAAACGAGAACAACTGGTCAAGAAACTCTGAACGAATCA
>CAMCWM010000144.1 GCA_945882215.1 Akkermansia muciniphila
GTCCGGCGGGCCGTCACAGCCGGATTTGTTCGACCCGAAGGACTACATCAAACGCATGCATGGCCAGACCATCTCCGCGCCGATCAACACGAACGAGCTTCGCGTCGGCACGGACAAATTCCTCGCGCTTGCCACGCTTGGCGAGGTAAAGCCGCGTGGGCAGTCGGGCATGATGATTTCCGATTTGCTGCCGCACACCGCGACCATCGCCGATGAGATCAGTCTGCTGCGCGCCGTGCATTCGGACAACAACCAGCATCAGCCCGCCGCGCTGCAGTTTCACACCGGCGTCACGGCGGATGTGCGGCCGTCGATGGGCTCGTGGATCAGCTACGGTCTCGGCGCGGAGAACAGCAACCTGCCGAACTTCATCACCATTCATCCCGACAGCGACACGCGGCTCTACGGCGCCTCGTTTCTGCCCGCCGCGCATCAGGGCACGAAGGTGGTCATTCCACAGAGCGACAAGCAATCGCCCATCGACTACCTCGCCGATGTCTCGGGCGATGCGAAGGCGCAACGCGCGCGCATCGACTTCACCCAGCGCATGAACCGTCGCCTGCTCAAGGGTGCCGAGGTCGATGCGCGGATGGAAGGCATGATCGAGAGCATGGAGATCGCCTTTCGAATGCAAAGCGCCACGCCCGAGCTGGTGGACATCTCCAACGAATCCGAAGCGACGAAAAAACTCTATGGCATCGGCGAGAAGACCACGGACAAAAACGGGCGTGCTTGTTTGCTCGCCCGCCGTCTCAGCGAAGCCGGAGTGCGCTTTGTGCAGGTCACCATGGGCGGCTGGGATCATCACGGCAACATTCGCGATGCCCTGCCGAAGAGCTGCTCCGAAACCGACCAGCCCTGCGCCGCGCTGATCAAAGATTTGAAGTCACGCGGCCTGCTCGACGACACGCTCGTCGTCTGGTCCGGTGAGTTCGGACGCACGCCGTGGAGCCAGGACCTCAGCGGCACTTCGCCCATCGACAAACACGGCCGCGAGCACCAACCCGAAAGCTTCTGCACCTGGATGGCCGGCGGCGGCATCAAACCCGGTTTCACCTTCGGCGAGACGGATGATTTCGGCTTCCGGCCCGTCTCCGGGAAAGTGCATCTGCACGATCTGCACGCCACGATCCTGCATCAGCTCGGCCTCGATCATGAAAAGCTGACGTGGCGGCATCTCGGCCGTGATTTCCGGCTCACGGATGTCTATGGCAACGTGGTGCGCGAAATTCTCGCCTGACACTCCTGCCCATACTCATACTCTTCCTCATACTCAAATTCCGAACGCCCCTAGCTTCCCCGACACCATCCATCACGCTCTACATCCCCTCGCCTGAGTATGAGGACGAGTAGGAGTATGAGAAGACTTCAAACGCCATGCCACTCGATCACGAACGACTTATCGTCTATCAGCGAGCCATCGCATTCATCACTTGGTCTTCTGTGTTGAACAAAGAGATTGGCCCCAGCGGCGATGTCCGCAACCAACTCGACCGCGCCAGCACAAGCGTTCCGTTGAACATCGCGGAAGGGAATGGCAAGTTCTCCATACGGGATCGCATCAAGTATCTCGACATCGCTTATGGGTCGGCGCTGGAGTGCTCGGCTTGTCTGGACGTCGTGGTCGCAAAGTCAGCGGCAGGTCCAGGGCGAGTCGCAGAGGGCAAGCAAATCATTGAGGAGGTCGTGAACCGGTTGGTTCGCCTGCGAGAGAGCATCGCGGCACGCGAAGTTGAGGAACGGTCGAGCCATCGTGTGCGCGAAGGCGCTGACGACAGCTGGTTCAGCCTGCGAGAGATGGAGGAGGACTCGTGATGACCGGCACTCATACTCGTGCTCATACTCATCCTCAACGTTCGCTCCCAGGCGCTGAGTTCATCTTGGGACGCTCGTTTTTGAGTAAGAGCAGGAGTATGAGTATGAAATTCGCGGCAGTGCTGGCTTTCAGCTTGAGCGTGGGGTGGGCTGACGGCGCTGATTTTGGAAAAGATGTTCTGCCGCTGCTGAAGGAGCGCTGCAACACCTGCCACTCCACCGAGAAGCAAAAGGGCGATCTCGATCTGGAGCGCTTCACCAGCCTCGCCGAGATCAAGAAGGAGCCGATGATTTGGGAAGACGTGCTAGAGCAAATCGAGATGGGAGAGATGCCGCCGAAGAAGGAGAAGCAGCTCTCGGCTGAACAGAAAACCACACTGACAAACTGGACGCGAGGCACGCTGGATCAAATCGCGCTCGCGAATGCGGGTGATCCGGGGCCGGTGGTGCTGCGGCGGCTCTCGAACATGGAATACACCTACACGCTGCGGGATCTGACCGGCATCGAATCGCTCGACCCAGCGAAGGAGTTTCCGGTGGATGGCGCGGCGGGAGAGGGCTTTACCAATGCGGGCGCGGCGCTGGTGATGTCTCCCGCCTTGCTGACGAAGTATCTCGACGCGGCGAAAGAGATCGCGAACCAAGCGGTCTTCACGCCGCATGGCATGCACTGGTCTGCCAACACCTCGGCGCAGGATTGGACGGATGAAGCGCTGGCGGCCATTCGCGCCATCTACGCACGACATACGACCACGGCGGAGGGCACGCAGACCGTCGCGCAAGGTATCAAGCTCGACACCGGCACTGGTGGCGGTCGTTTGCCGCTGGCGAAGTATCTCGACGTGCTTCAGGGACGCGGCAGCGCGAACGGTTTGAGCACGAAATACCTGCAAATCCTCCGCGAGGCACTCACGGGCACGCAGCCTTCGATTTTGCTCGATCCGCTGCGGGCGAAGTTTCGCGAGAGGAAGCTCACCGCCGCCGACATCGAGCCCTGGCAGCAAGTTTTGTGGCGATTCGCCAGCGTGGGCCACATCGGCAAAGAAAACGGCCCCAAGGCTTGGCAGGAGCCGGTGACGCCGCTCGTGCCGCAGCACGAGATGCGAGTGAAACTCGCCTCGGATCTCGATGTGACGCTGTATTTGAGCACCACCGATGCGGGTGATGGCAGCGCGGATGACGAGGTGATCTGGCAGAATGCGCGGCTAGTCGCTCCCGGCAGGCCCGATCTGCCGATCAGTGGCCTTCCAGCGCTCGTGAAGCACTTGGAAGAGCAACGCGCGAAGATCATCGCGACTACGGAGCAGTGCCTGAATGCCATCGCGAGTGGCAAAGATGATGTGGATGCCACTTTGATGACGGCTTGGCGAGAATACCTCGGTTACGGCACGACGAAGCTCGAACCGTTGCTCACGAAGCAACTCAAGAGCACGCCTGACTATGCTTTCATCCAAGGCTGGCAGGGTGAGCAGGCCCTCGGCGTGCTGGCGAACTCTTCGGATGCCACCGTGCGCACGCCGGGCGTGATGAAGGCGCACAGCATCGCCACGCATCCTTCGCCGAGCCGTGCGTCGGTCATCGCGTGGCGTTGTGAACGGGCCGGCACGCTCCGCATTCACGGCGATGTTTCTGATGCGCATCCCGAATGCGGCAATGGTGTCATCTGGGCACTCGAAGTGCGTCGTGGCTACACGAGCGAGGTGCTCGCGAAAGGCGAAACCAAGGGTGCTCAGGTGCTCAAAATGGGTCCCTTTGAAAACGTGCGTGTCGAGGCCGGACAAGTCGTCGCCCTCGTCATCGGCCCACGCGATGGCAACCACGTCTGTGACCTCACCGCCATCAATCTCACGCTCAGCGATGGCAAGACCACCTGGGATCTCGCGAAGGATGTCTCGCCCAACATCCTCAAAGGCAATCCGCACGGCGCTTGGCACTTCCTCAGCCAGCCTGCGACTCTCGAAGCCGCGCCGAATGTGCCTGCGCCCATCGCCGAGTGGCGGAAGAAGCCATCGGCGGGGCTTGCGGTGAAGGTGCGGCAGTTTTTGGAAAAGGATTTCCCGCTGAACTCACCGCTGCTGCGTCCATTTTTGTCCGACAGGTCTGACTCGGCCGACAAGTCTGACATCACGGCCAAAGCGCCTTCCATTATCGAAGTGAAAATCCCCGCCGCACTCGCGAATGGCACGGAGTTCGTCGTCACCGGCAAACTGGCCTCAACGACGAGCGGCAGCGTTCAAATGCAGGTGGTCACCGAGAAGCCGCAGGTCACCACAAGCCTCGTCGCGGGCAAATCCCAGTCCGCAGTCAAAAACGGCCAGTGGAGCGACAACAACCTCGTCACGCAGCACAGCGCACCGATCCTCGTGAATGACGCCAGTGAGCCCCGAAAACGCTTCGAGGCCGCTTTCGACGATTTCCGCGCCCTTTTCCCCATCGCACTCTGCTACAACCGCATCATTCCCGTGGACGAGGTTGTCACGCTTACGCTGTTTTATCGCGAAGACGAGGCTTTGAAGCGCCTCATGCTCACCGAGGCCGAATCCCGCGAACTCGACCATCTCTGGGACGAACTCCTCTTCGTCAGCGAGGCTCCGCTGAAGCAGGTCGATGCCTTTGAGCAGCTTTATCAGTTCGCCACGCAGGACGCGAAGCCCAGCGCCTTCGAGCCCATGCGCCAGCCGATCCTCAAAGCCGCCGCCGCCTTCAAAGAGCAGCAGAAAGCCGTCATTGAGCCGCAAAAAGCCGCCGTGATCGACTTCGCCGCTCAGGCATGGCGTCGTCCGCTAAGCGCGAAAGAAGTTGCCGCGCTGAAAGCCTTCCCGCCGCGTCTCATGCTCGCCCGCGTGCTCACCTCGCCCGCCTTTTTGTATCGCGGCGAGAAAGCGCCGGAGAAAACCGGCCCGGTGAGCCCGCAGGAACTCGCCACACGCCTCAGCTACTTCCTCTGGTCCTCCGCGCCCGATAATGAACTACGTTCCGCCAAGCTCGACGACATCCCAGCCCAAGCCCGCCGAATGCTCAAGAGCGACAAAGTGCGCCGTCTCGCCCTCGAGTTTGGCTGCCAATACCTGCACGTCCGCGATGTCGCCACGCTCGACGAAAAGAGCGAGCGCCACTTCCCCACCTTCCTCGACCTCCGCGACGACATGCAGGAAGAAGTCACCCGCTTCTTCATCGACCTCATCCAGAACAATCGCAGCATCATCAGCCTTCTCGACGCCGATCACACCTTCATGAACGCGGAGCTCGCACAGCACTATGGCTTCGATTCGAAAGGCGAATGGCAACGAATCGACGGTCTCCACGCTCAAGGCCGCGGCGGCATCCTCGGTTTCGCCGCCACGCTCGCCAAGCAAGCAGGAGCCTCCCGCAACAGCGCCATCCTGCGCGGCACCTGGCTCACGGAGGTCGTTCTCGGCGAAAAACTCCCCATTCCGCCAAAAGGCGTGCCCGTTTTGCCGGAGGAAGCCCCCGCCGACCTCACGGAGCGCCAGCTCATCGAGCGCCACAGCCGCGACGAGAACTGCATGGGTTGCCACAAGCGCATCGACCCCTTCGGCTTCGCTTTGGAAGGATTCGACGCCATCGGTCGTGCTCGCAAAGCCGACACGAAGACCACCTTGCCCGATGGCACCGCCGTCGATGGCCTCGCCGACCTCCGCGACTACCTGCTCACGAAGCGGCGTGACGATTTCCTGCGCCAGTTCAGCCGCAAACTCCTCGGTTACGCCCTCGGCCGCAGCGTGCAGCTCTCCGACAAACCGCTGATCGACTCGATGGTGAAGAGTGATCTCCGCATCGGCACACTCGTCGATCTGATCGTGTGCAGCCCGCAGTTCCGCGAGGTGCGAGGGCGTGATGCGGTCGCGAGTCATTGATTCCGCTGCCAAAACCCGTCGTCTCGTCGCGTAGGTTTATATCATGTTCCGGAAAGCCCTCCTCTTTATCTGCATCGCCACGACGAGCCTCGCTGCGGAGCCTTTGAGCTTCGTGCGGGACATCCAGCCCATTTTGACGAAGACCGGCTGCAACGCGGGTGCGTGTCATGCCAAGGCCATCACCGGCCAGCGCGGCTTTCGACTCAGCGTGCTCGGTTTCGAGCCGGAGGAGGACTACGAGGCCATCGTGAAGCAGGGGAAAGGGCGCCGCGTCTTCCCGCCTGCGCCGGAGGAAAGCCTGCTCATCACCAAAGGTGCCGCCATCGTGCCGCATACGGGCGGAAAAAAGATCGAGCCTGGCTCCGAGCATTACCAGACGCTTGTGCGTTGGATTGCCGAAGGCATGCCGTATGAGCAAAAGAATGAGCCGAAGCTCACCGAGATCGCTGTAGAGCCCTCGCGCATCACGTTGCAGGTCAAAACCGCGCAGCAGCTCAAAGTCACCGCCCGCTACTCCGACGGCAGCAGCCGCGATGTGACGAAGCTGGCGCTGTTTGAGGCCAATGATACCGCCATGGCATCCGCCACCGACAGCGGCCTCGTGCAGACGCAGGATCTGCCCGGCAACGTCGCCGTGATGGTGCGCTTCGGCGGCAAAGTCAGCGTTTGCAGTGTCTCCGTGCCCCTGGGTGCGCCGGTCGATACGCTGCCGCCGGTGAAGAACTTCATCGACCAGCATGTCTTCGCGAATTTGAAGCAGATCGGCATCCCGCCCTCGCCCATCTGCGATGACAGCACCTTCCTCCGCCGCGTCTCGCTCGACATTGGCGGCCGCTTGCCCACGCTGGAGGAAACGAAAGCCTTCATCGCTGACAAAGCGCCCGACAAACGCGACCGTGCCGTCGAGGCGCTGCTGAACTCGCCCGACTACGCCGACTTCTTCGCGAACAAATGGACCGCGCTTCTGAAGAACCAGCGCACCGAAGCCGCCGACATCACCGCGAACTTCGCCTTCCACGCCTGGATGCGCGACAGCCTGCTGGCAAACACACCTTACGATCAAATCGTCCGCCAGATCCTCGCCTCCACCGGCACCATCGTTTCTAATCCGCCCGTGGCATGGTACAAGCGAGTCAAAGAGCCGACCACGCAGGTCGAGGACGTGGCGCAGCTCTTTCTCGGCGTGCGCATGCAGTGTGCGCAGTGCCATCATCATCCCTTCGAGCGCTGGACGCAGGCCGAGTATTATCACATGGCCGCTTTCTTTAGCCAGATCGGTCGCAAACCCACCGCCATCGCCGGCGAAGACCTCATCTTCCACAAGCGCGGCACAGCTCAGACCGAGCATCGCAAAACACGCGCCATGCTTAAACCTGCGGGCCTTGGCGAGCCGCCGCTCGACATCGCGCCAGATGACGATCCGCGCCTCGCGCTTGCCGATTGGATGAGCAAGAAGGACAACCCCTTCTTCGCCAAAGCCCTCGTGAACCGCTACTGGAAGCACTTCTTCAAGCGTGGCCTCATCGAGCCCGAGGACGACCTGCGCGACACCAACCCGCCGACCAATCCCGAACTGCTCGATGCTTTGTCAAAACACTTCCTCGACAGCAACTACGACCTCAAATCACTCGTCCGCGTCATCGCGCAGAGCCACGCTTATCAGCTCAGCGCCACGCCAAACGAGCACAACGCCGTCGATCGCCAGGCCTACTCGCACTACTACCCGAAACGCATGACCGCCGAGGTTCTGCTCGACAGCATCGACATGGTCACCGCATCGAAGACCGACTTCGCCGACCTGCCCGCTGGCACCCGCGCCATCTCGCTGCCCGACAACAGCTACACCCGCGCCTCGCCGTTTTTGAAAGTCTTTGGCCGTCCCGACAACACCAGCGTCTGCGAATGCGAGCGCGTCTCCTCCGCCAGCCTCGCGCAAAGCCTTCACTTGATGAACGCTCCCGACGTGAAAGCCAAACTCACCGCCGCCAATGGCCGCGCCGAGCAGCTCACCAAAGCCGAGATGCCCGAGCCCAAACGCATCCGCGAACTCTACCTCGCCACCTACTCACGCGAACCTACCGCCGACGAAGTCAAAATCGCCGAAACTCACCTGCTCAAGCCCCGCAACGATGCCACAGGCAAGCCTCTCGACTCCCAGCGCGCCAAGCGCAACGGCTACGAAGACCTGCTGTGGGCGCTCATGAACACGAAGGAGTTTCTCTTTAATCACTAAAACCATGCTCTCGAAATCCACTCTCACCTTCGCAGCCAGCGTTCTGTTTGCCGCGTCCGCCATTGCCCAGCAGGTCACGCTGCCGCTGCCACGCATTCTCACAGTCATGCCGATGGGCGGGCAGGCCGGGACAAATGTCGAAGTCACCATCACCGGTGAAAATATCGAAGACGTGACCGAATTGACCTTCTCCACGCCGAAAATCACCGCGAAGCCGGTCGCAGGTCAGCCGAACAAATTCACGGTGAGCATCTCGGGCGATGCACCGGTGGGGGTTTATGATGCGCGAGTGATGTCGCGGCTCGGCGTGTCGTCGGCGCGGGCCTTTTCAGTGAACAAGCTGCCGGAGGTCGTGCGCACTAAAGCCAACAATACCGTGGAGACGGCGATGGCGCTGCCGGTGGGCACGATTTGCAACGCGACGATGACGAAGCGGGCGGTGGACTTCTATTCCTTCCAGGGCGTGAAGGGCCAGGCCGTCGCCATCGACTGCGCGGCGGTGGGGATCGACTCGCGACTCACGCCGGTGGTCATTCTTGCCGACAGCAAGGGCGCGGACCTCAAAGTGAACCGCACGGGCGGCATCATCGACTTCACACCGCCTGCCGATGGCACCTACACCATCAAAGTGAGCGATCTCACCTACCAGGGCGGCGAGCGGCACTTCTACCGCCTCGCATTGCAAAACAGCCCCGCGCAGCCGCAACCGCAGACTCAGACGGTCAGCGCCATGTCCTGGCCGCCTGCGGATCTCGCCGCGACGGCTGCCGCCAAGGAAGCCGAGCCAAATAACAAGGACGCGCAGAAGATCACACTGCCCTGCGACATCGCGGGTGCGTTCTATCCCGCTGCCGATGTCGATACCTTCGAGTTCACGGCCAAAAAAGGCGAGACGTGGTGGGTGGAGGTCGCCAGCGAGCGTCTCGGACTCAACACCGATCCCTTCGTGCTCGTGCAGCAGGTCAAGGCCGGCAAATTCACCGACGTGGCCGAACTCTACGACATCGCGCCGCCGATGAAAGTCACGAGCAACGGCTACAGCTACGACGGCCCGCCCTACGATGCCGGTTCGCCGGATGTGATGGGCAAGTTCGAGGTCAAAGAAGACGGCACCTATCGAATCCAAGTGCGCGATCTCTTCGGCGGCACCCGCACCGATGCGAACAATATCTATCGTCTCATCGTGCGCCAGGCCGCGCCGGACTTTGCGCTCGCCGCATGGGCCGTTCACATGACACTGCGCAATGGCGACCGCGCCTCGCTTTCCAAGCCGATGTCGCTCCGCCAGGGCGATGCGCGTGCCTTTGAAGTCGCCGTTCAACGCCGCGATGGCTTTGACGGCGAGATCGAGATCAACATGGAGAACCTGCCACAGGGCGTCAGCGCCGCCGGATTGAAGATTGGAAAGGGCAAGACCTACGGCCACCTCATCCTCACGGCGGATGAAAAAGCCCCGCGAAGCTTCTCGCTCGCCAAAATCACCGGCAAAGCCGTCATCGGCGGCAAAGAAGTCATGCGACCCGTGCGTGTCGCCAGCATGGAATGGTCCGTGAAGGATGCGAAGGGCGAGATCCCCGCCCCACGCCTCATGGCCGACATTCCCGTCTCCGTCACCGACTCCGAGCAAGCGCCGCTGACCATCGCGCTGGCTGAAAACAAGGTCTTCGAGGCCAAAGCGGGCGAGACGCTGAAAATCCCGCTCAAGCTCACCTGGCGCAACGAATTCAACGGCACCTCGATCAAAGTGAAGACCTACGGCGAAGGCTTCAGCGCCATCAAGGAGTTCGACATTCCGCTCAAAGCCGCCACGCACGATCTTGTGCTCAATCTCGCCGAGTTGAAGATCGCTCCGGGCGATTACACCTTCGCTTTGCAAAGCCTCGGCATCTGCAAATACCGCTACAACCCAGCAGCCGTGCCACTGGCCGAAGCAGAGCAGAAGAAAGCCGAGCAACTGCTCGCCACCGCCGCCGCTGAAGCCAAAAAACTCGCCGCCACCGATGCCGAGGCCGCAAAGAAAGCCGCCGAGAAGCAAAAGCAGGCCGAAGCCGCCATGACCGCCGCCGCGACGCGAATGAAGACCGTGACGACGACTGCCAATCCGACGGACACCGTCGAAATTCTCATCTCGCAGCCGATCCGCGTGAGCGTGAAGCCCGCAGCACCCACAACCGCCAGCAAGTGATGAAAACGATTCCACTTTTCGCCGCTTTGTTGACGTCATCAGCCTTTGCTGCCGACCTCGACTTCTACAAAGACGTTTATCCGTTCCTGAAGACGAACTGCATCTCGTGTCACAACAAGACCACGACGAAGGCCGATCTGAACATGGAGACGCCCGAGCTGATGATCAAAGGCGGCGAGGCTGGTCCAGCTCTAGTGCCAGGGAAAAGCGCGGAGAGCTTGGTCGTGACCGCATCCCTGCATGCGCAGGACATGGAGATGCCTCCACCGAACAACAAATCCGGCGCGGTGAACCTCACCCCGGCGGAGATCGCGATTTTGAAGCAATGGATCGACCAGGGCGCGAAAGCGTCCGTGCAACAGGAGCGCGCGGTGGTGCTGAAGGCCTTCTCGGCCAGCGTCGATCCGATCTACAGCGTGGCGATGACAAAGGACGGCCGTTACGCGGCCTGCGGGCGCTCCAACCAGATTTACCTCTATGATCTGGCGACGCGGCAGTTCGTGGCGCAGATCAGCGATCCAGCGGAAAAGAACGGCGCGGCGCATCGGGCACTGGTGCAGTCGCTTTCCTTCAGTCCTGACGGCACGAAACTGGCGAGCGGCAGTTTTCGCGAGGTGAAGATCTGGAAGCTTGAAGCTGGCAAACCTGTGGCGAGTGCCGCGAAAGCCGTCTCGGCACCAGCAAGTGCCGACTTGATCAAAAAGATCACCACCGCAGGCAAAGTGGCCGTTTTGAGCAGCTCCATGTCAGCCGATGGCAAGCAGGTCGTCACCGGCTGTGCGGATGGTTCTGTACGCGTTTGGGATACGGCGACAGCAAAGCAGATCATCGAACTGCGCGGCAGTGTGGCGGCGACGAAGAAGACGGCGGAGCTCGACTGGATCATTGCGGCGCAGACCCTGGAGACGGCTTTCCAAAAAAGCGAGATCGCCCGTATCGAAGCGCAGGACAAAGCGCTCGACGTGCTGCTGGGCAAGGCCAAGGAGGCCATCGTGACGATGGGCAAGGTGCTGCCGGAAAAACAAAAGCTCGTGCCGCCGACCACCGAAGCTAAAACCGCCGCACAGAAGGCCGTGGATGAGCTTGCGGCCAAACTTGCCGCTGCCAAAGACGCGGCCATTGAGAAGGAATTGAAAACCGCGCAGGACAAGCTGATCACCGCCAAGATGACCGAGGTGTCCGCGCTCGCCGCCGTTTCCGCGGCCGAGAGCAATGTGAAGGACGCCGAGGATGACGTGAAGCGGATCACCGACTCGAAGGCTACGAATGCGAAAGCTGTCGCTGCTGCGAATGCGGCCATCGCCGCTGCCAAAACCACGCAGGACAAGGCCGCCGCTGATCTCGCGGCCTTGAAGCTGGCTTTGACCAAAACGACCATGAAGCCCATCGCGGTGAGTTTCTCCGCCGATGCGCAGCGCGTCGCGTCGATGTTTGAAGATGGCACCCTGCGTGTGTGGGCCGCCGCCAGCGGCACGCCGATCGAAGAAAGTGGCGGCAACATCGCTGCAACCACGACCATCACTGCCGCTCCGGATGGTTCGTTCGTGGCGACGAAAGCCGTCACACAAACCGTCGGCAGCACGCCGCGCTGGACGTTGGAACGCAAGATCGACCAAAAGGGCTTCTTTGCCGACCGCGTGAACGCCGTGCGCTTCAGTCCCGATGGCAAAACGCTCGCCACCGGCGGCGGTGAGCTTTCCCGCTCCGGCGATGTCATCATCTTCGATGTCGCGACCGGCAAGGCCACGCAGACATGGAAGGAAAAGCACACCGACACCGTGCTCTGCCTCGATTTCTCGCCCGATGGCAAACGACTCGCCACTGGTGCTGCCGACAAGATCGCGCGCGTCACCGACATCGCCTCCGGCAAACAGACGAACCTCTTCGAAGGCCACACGCATCATGTCATGGGCGTCGCCTTCCGCAGCGATGGCCGCGTGCTTGCCACCGCTGGCGCGGACGGTGTTGTCTCGACCTGGGACATGATCATCGGCGAGCGAAAGAAGAAGATCGAAGGCTGGACCAAGGAGGTCACGTCACTGCAATTCATCGGAGCGACAAATCAGATTGTCACGAGTGCCGGAGACAACCGCGTCCGCATCGTCACCGACGACGGCGGTGAAATTCGCTCCATCGCCAATCTCCCCGACTACATGCAAGCCGCTGTCAGCGTCCCCAACGGCAGCGCCATCATCGCAGGCGGCGAAGACAGTCTGCTGCGCGTGTGGGATGGCGCGGGCAAGGAACTCGTGGCGTTTGGTGCGAAGTAGTGGTTCATGGGATCGCAATGGTCCCATCCTCTCACGCGAAGAGAACGCCCTTGTCCCGGCGCGCGTTTCTGCACGTCATTCAGGCATGGGAATGTTCGACACCATCCATGTGAAGAAACCGCTGATATGTCCCGTCTGCGGCGCCGAGGAGTTCTCGCTTCAGACGAAGCACTTCGATAGTTGCATGGCACATTTCAAGATCGGCTCCGTCTTGTCGGGTTCTCCTGTGCTGATTGGCATCATCAAGGAATCCCTGTGGTGCGACGCATGCCACAAGGCGGGCAGGCAATCGGCGGACTCATCCGTGTATCTCATCGTCTGGCACTCGCTGCTCACCGCTGTCGAGCAGGATTTTGCGAACGCCGAAGCCCGTCTCGCCGCCGTGGACCGTCTTGATCTCATTGCCTGGCTGGATGAAGCCCAGCGAGAAGCCGCGCGCTGGGCTCGGAACTACCACAGACTCTTCAGCGATGTCTCACGCTGGCACGAGCACCTCATGCGCCCACCGGAACCCGAACTCACCGGAGCGGAGGCCGAACGCCATCGCGCCTTACGCCGTATTTTTTCATTGCCTGATGAAATCCTCACTGCCCCCGATCCGCTTGCCGCCATTCTGGCTGCGAACAAACAGGCGAGCGGTGACGTGGAGGATTGAGGACGTACCATCATCGCCAGCGACTCTTTGTCAGGCATGAAACATGTAAGACGATGATCTTACAGTCAGTCGAGTGAATAATCGATGCGGGTCATTCGGATCGCGACCGCAGAAATGCGATGATGTTCGCGATCTGCTCGGACTTGAGCGCATCACCAAGGCCAGCAGGCATCAGTGACACATCGCGCAACGTGCGGATGTCGGCGCGCTTGCGGAGCACGGTGCGTTCGGCACCGCCGGGGAGTTTTAACGTGATGCTGGTAGGCGAATCCGAAGCTGTGATGCCGAGCAGGGTTTCGCCACGATGGGTTTTGGCGAGGATGGTCTCGTAACCGGGCCGCGCGGCTTCGCTGGGGAAGAGGATGTCGCGCAGGATCACTTCCGGGGCGCGTTGGAACTCGGCGTCGAGATCGGGGCCGACGGCGAAACCGATGCCGTGGGACTTGTGGCAGGCTCCGCAGATGCCTTGGAAGAGCGTTTTGCCTTCGTCGATATTCGGTTTCTGTTTCAGCACGGCGAGGATGGCGGGGACGCGTTTTTCCCACGCGGCGTTTTGCTCAGCGGTGGATGTGGTAGGCGCGGGGATCTCGGTTTTGTTGGCGAGAGGCTTCGTGTCTTCGAGGCCGAGCTGGAGAATGTCGTGCGCTTTGCCGAGTCTGACCACGGCGAGGCATTCGGTGATCTCTTTGGCGTCTCCGCGTGCGGCAATGATGCCGGCAAGATTGGCCATGACGGGTTCGCTTTGGCCGGGATCGGCCGCGAGGGCGAGGAGGAGGTCTTTTTCGAGCTTGTGGGCCGAGCAGGCGATGGCGGCGTCCATCCAGCGGAGTTGGCCGTATTTTTGTGCGAGAGTGACGAGATCGGCTTTGCGTGGCCCGAGACTCAAAGCGAGCTGGAGGGCAAGTTGGGGCTCGAGTTCGGCTTTGGGGTCGATGTTGGAGGTGTCGTCGTTTTGGCGGAGTTGCAGCACTTTCGCGTCGGTGGCGCTCAGTGGCGGTTTTTGCCACGGTTCTTTGGCTTCTAGAATC
>CAMCWM010000145.1 GCA_945882215.1 Akkermansia muciniphila
CTGGGTGGCTCCCGATTTGCAGATGCCGAAGCTCACGCAGTTCATCGACGGCACGGGCCTCGTTTTTTTGGGAACGGTCTTTCCCTTCGTCTTCATCACCATCGCCTGCGGCGCCATCTCCGGCTTTCACGCGCTCATTTCATCCGGCACGACGCCGAAGCTGCTCGACCGCGAGGACCAGATCCGCAGCGTTGCTTATGGCGCGATGATCACGGAAATGCTCGTCGCGCTGATGGCGCTTGTCGCCGCGTGTGCGCTGCAGCCCGGTGAGTACTTCGCTATCAATGCCGGTGCAGCCAAGATCGTTCAAACCGATCCTTCCCAGGCTGCTGCCGTGACACAGATGATCACCACGGCAGGTTTTCCCGTCACTGTCGCCGGCATGGACAAACTGGCGGCCGACATCGGCGAGAAGACCATGTTTGGCCGTGTCGGCGGCGCGCCCACCTTTGCCGTCGGCATGGCGCAGATGTTTGCACGCGCCTTTGGTCCGGCCTGGATGGCGTTCTGGTATCACTTCGCCATCATGTTTGAGGCATTGTTCATTCTGACCACGATTGATGCGGGCACGCGAGTAGGCCGCTTCATCCTGCAAGACTTCCTTGGCGGCATCTGGAAACCGCTCGGCAACACGCGCAGCCTGCCTGCCAATGTCTTCGCCAGCGCCCTGCTCGTCGCCGCCTGGGGCTTCTTCCTCTATCAAGGCGTGGTTGATCCGCTCGGCGGCATCAACACGCTCTGGCCGCTCTTTGGCATCGCGAATCAGCTCCTCGCCGTCATCGCCTTCTGCCTCGGCACCACGATCCTCATCAAGATGGGCAAGGCCCGCTACCTTGCCGTGACCGTCATCCCGTTGCTGTTCCTCATGAGCGTCACGTTTGCTGCGGGTTACATCAAGCTTTTCGATGCCAATCCAAAGATGGGCTTCATCTCCGCCACCAAATTCTACGCCGGCAAGATCGCCGGCGGCGGCACCGACAAGGAGATGAAGGAATGGGCCGCGCAGCAGTTCAATTTCACCGTCGATACCATCGTCACCGCCTTCTTCCTCCTCGCCGTCGCCATCATCTTCCTCGGCTGCCTGCGCGAGTGGATCAAGCTCCTCAGCGGCTCGAAGAAGATCGTGCTGAATGAGGCGCCGTATGTGGCGCTGCCGGAAGGGGCGTGATTCGCGCGGCAGCGTCCTGGAGTGCGCCGGACCTCCGGCGCTTTCGAATGTCGTGTGCCCCATGAAAAGCTCCAGAGGGCTGGAGCACTCCAAAACGCTGTCGCATCTTTGCAAACGCATGCTCATTCATCGCGTTCTTTCCGCCTCATGCGCTCCACTCTCGTCCTCCTTCTCTCCACTTCGCTCCTCTCCGCCAGTGACTGGCCGGAATTCCGTGGCTCCAATGCCCAAGGCCACTCGGACGCCACCAATCTGCCGCTAACGTGGAGCCCGAACTCGCATGTCGCATGGAAGACGCCCGTGGCAGGCATCGGCTGGTCTTCACCCGTCGTGGTTGGGACGCGCATCTTCCTGACTTCTGCCGTCTCTCTGAGCGGCAAGGAGGAGGCCACGGCGGATCGTTCGCTGCGGGTGATTTCGCTGGACGCGACCACCGGCAAGCCCGTGTGGGACGTGGAACTGTTCCAGATCACATCACCTCGGGCGCATCGCAAGAACAGCCACGCCAGCCCGACGCCGGTCTATGAGAATGGCAAACTCTACGTTCACTTCGGCCACCTCGGCACCGCCTGCCTGGATGCGGCGACGGGCAAGTCGATCTGGAGCACACAGGAGTTCGCGTATTCGCCAGTTCATGGCAATGGCAGCAGCCCGGTGCTGTTTGAAGACCTGCTCATCTTCTCCGCCGATGCCGAAACGGACCCGAAGGTCATCGCGCTCGACAAAACCTCTGGCAAAACACGCTGGACCTTTGCCCGCCAGTCGGAGGCGAAAAAGAAGTTCTCCTTCTGCACGCCGCTCATCATCGACGTGAACGGTCAAAAGCAGCTCATCACTCCAGGCAGCGGTGTGGTGAACGCGCTCAATCCCAAGGACGGCACCGAGATCTGGCGTTGCGGCTACGATCAGGGCTATTCCGTCGTCCCGCGCCCGATCTTCGCCCACGGTCTCATCTTCATCAGCACCGGCTTCGACAAACCGCTCGTCCTCGCCATTAAGCCGGATGGCAAAGGCGATGTCACCGCCACACACATCGCTTGGAGCATCGACAAAGCCGCTCCGCACGACCCCAGCATGGTTGTCATCGGCGATGAACTCTACTTCACCGCCGACAACGGCATCCTCTCCTGCGCCGATGCCAAAACCGGCCAACTCCACTACTCCGAGCGCTGCACCGGTCCCATCTCCGCCTCCCCGCTCGTTGCCGACGGCAAGCTCTACCTTCAGGATGAAAAAGGTCTCGGCGTCGTCGTGAAACCCGGCAAGACCTTCCAAATCCTCGCCAAAAACGACCTCGGCGAGCGCTCCCTGGCCTCCTACGCCGTCATCGGCTCCGATCTACTCATCCGCACGGAAGCTAATTTGTATCGGATCAAGAAGTGAGTTTTTATGGCTCGATTGCGCTTAAAGGCGCGATTTGATCTTAAATCCTCCATTTCTAAACCAAATAGCGTGTCAACTGACTCAGTTTGGTCGAAAATGACCAAACTTCACCTTGCTGTTTCGGCTTTCGACCCCATTTTGACCGCCGTAACTGCAATTTTCACCCCAATCACCATGAGTCAGCAAAAAATGGACGGCGCACAGGCCCTCATCAAAACCCTCGCCGACCTCGGCATCGAATACATCTTCGGTTACTCCGGCGGCGCAGCGATCCCGATCTTCGATGCTCTGGAGACGGTCAAAACGAACATGAAGTTCATCCTCGTCCGCCACGAGCAGGGAGCCGTTCACATGGCCGATGGCTACGCCCGCGCCACAGGCAAGCCCGCCGTGGTTCTCGTGACCTCCGGCCCCGGCGCTGGTAATACCGTCACCGGCCTCATGACCGCGCAGATGGACAGCGTGCCGATGATCGTCCTCTGCGGCCAGCAGGTGACCTGGATGCTCGGAAAGGATGCCTTCCAGGAAGCCGACATCTTCAACATCACGGCCCCCGTCGTGAAGCACAACTTCCTGGTGAAAAGCTCCAACGCGCTGCCCCGCATTGCCAAAGAAGCCTACCACATCGCCACCACGGGCCGTCCGGGTCCGGTGCTCATCGACATTCCGAAGGACATCAGCCAAGGCCCCTTCACCGGCACCTTTGACGAGCCGATGGACCTGCCCGGTTATCATCCCGAAGAGAACTTCAAGATCGATCAGGCGGGCATTAAAGAAGCCGCTCGTTTGCTCTCCCAAGCCAAGCGCCCCGTGATCCTCGCCGGTCAGGGGGCCATGATCGCCCGTGCGGACAAGGAACTGCTCATGCTGGCGGAAACCCTCGGCTGCCCCGTGACGACCACCCTGCTGGGCAAAGGCGTCTTCCCCGAAACGCACGCGCTCTCCCTCGGGATGCTCGGCATGCACGGCACCGCCTATGCCAACAAGGCCATCTGCGAAGCCGACCTTATCTTCAATGTCGGCTCCCGCTTCGATGACCGCATCATCGGCAAGCCGCACATGTTTGGCCGCAACGCCAAGCTCATCCACATCGACATCGACGCGGCGGAGTTCAATAAGATGATCCAGGTGGACGTGACGATCAAAGGCGACGCGAAAGCCGCGCTCAGCGATCTCCTTCCTCTGATCGAGAAACTGCCCACCGAAGACTGGCTCACCCATCTCGACGGTTACAAGAAAAAGTTCCCCCTCTCTTATAAGAAGCAGGGCGGTCTGCGCATGCAGCAGGTCATTGATGAACTGTACAACCTCACCAAGGGCAAGGCCATCGTCTCCACCGACGTGGGCCAGCACCAGATGTGGGCCGCGCAGTTCTACAAGAACGACTCCAGCTACCACTGGCTCAGCTCCGGCGGTGCCGGCACGATGGGCTTCGGCTTCCCCGCCGCCATCGGTGCGCAGCTCGCCTGCCCGGACAAGACGGTCGTCTCCATCTCTGGCGACGGCGGCTTCCAGATGACCTTGTTTGAACTCGCTACCGCCGCGATCCACAAGCTGCCGATCAAAATCTTGATCCTCAACAACAGCTACCTCGGCATGGTCCGTCAATGGCAGGAGCTGTTCTTCGAGAACCGTGAAAGCGGCGTCGATCTCATCGGAAACCCCGACTTCGTGAAGCTCGGCGAAGCCTACGGCATCAAAGGCTGGCACATCCGCCGCCCCGCGGACGTGGAGCGCATCCTCCAGCAGGCCCTCGATTACAACGACGGCCCCTGCATCATCGAAGCCGAGTGCATCAAGCTCGAAAACGTCTTCCCCATGATCCCTGCCGGTGCCGCCCTCGAAGACATGCTCACCGAAGCGCCGAAAACAAAAATGGAGAAGCCCACCGGTTCGACCTAGTCGCATCTCCCGGAGTGCGGATGCCCTCATCCGCATTCCCATCGGCCGATGAAAACCAACCGCATTATTCAAGGCGACGCCCTCCAGGAACTCCAAAAGCTCCCCGATGCCGTCGCCCAAGCCATCATCGCCGATCCGCCTTACTTCAACGTTCTCGAAAATGAAGCCTGGGACACTCAATGGAAAACATCTGCCGACTACCTCGCCTGGTGCGAGGCGTGGGTGGCCGAGTCCATGCGCGTCCTCCGCGATGACGGCCTCGTCTTCATCTTCGGCCAGCTAGGCAAACGCGAGCACACCTTTCTGCACCTCATGTCACGCCTCACCCAGCAGCACCAGTTTCACGATCTCATCATCTGGGATCGTGCGGTCGGCTATGACGAGCGGCGGGACAGCTTCACGCCGCAGTACGAGATGGTGCTCGTCATGCGCAAAGGCGAGCGCGTGAAGTTCAACAAGGACGCCGTACGCATCCCTTACGATGCCAAAACCATCGAGACCTACCTCAAAGACAAGCGCTACAAAGACATGGACGCCCGCCGCGCCCATCTCGAAGCCGGCAAGTTCGCCACCAACATCCTTCGCGTGCCCAGTTTGAAGGGAAACTCGAAGGAAAAGTGCGGCCACCCCTCGCAGAAGCCCATCGACCTCATCGAAAAGCTCATCGCCTGCTCCACCGACGAGGGCGACCTTGTTCTCGATCCTTTCCTCGGCTCCGGCACCACCGCCGCAGCCACTCAGCGCCTCGGACGCCAGTGGCTCGGCATCGAAAAAGACACTGCCTACGTCCAGATCGCCCAAAAACGCCTCGCTTCCGACCCTGACCTCTTTTCCAAATCATAAATCGTAAATCAAGAATCATAAATCCATGAGCGACCGCATCCCCTCCACCACCGATAAAAAGCCCGCCCCGCAGGCTGACATCATCAACATCCACACGCTCAGCGTCATGGTGAACAACCAGCCCGGCGTCCTCGGCCGTATCTGCGCCGTGTTCAGCCGCCGTGGCTTCAACATCGAGTCGCTCGTCGTCTCCCAGACGCGTGATCCGCGCTTCAGTCGCATGACCATCGGCATCAGCGGGCATCCCGAGGGCCTGCACCAGATCATCATGCAGGTGAACAAGCTCATCGACGTCATCCACTGCATCGAGCACACCGACCGCGACGCCGTTTCCAAGGAACTCGTCCTCATCAAGGTCGCCGCCACCGCTGCCGAGCGCACCGAGATCCTCCAGTTCATCGAGCACTACAACGGCAAGACCGTCGATTTCCAGGAAGACAGCCTCATCGCCCTGATCGCTGGCAACACCGACAAGCTCGACGCCGCCGTCCGCCTGCTGGGCAAGTTCGACATCGTCGAAACCGTGCGCACCGGCAAAGTCGTCATGGCCCGCGGTCTCACGGAGACGTAATGCATGCAGGAATGACCTGCTTTGCCTCGTCATTCCAGCATTCGTCATTTCCCCATGCGCATCTTGCATCTCACTCCAGGCACTGGCAATTTCCACTGCGGAAGCTGCCTGCGTGACCACGCGCTCATCAAGGCCCTGCGGGTGCGCGGCCATGATGCGCTCATGGCTCCGCTCTACCTGCCGCTCGTCACAGATCGCGAATTCGGCGCGCAGGAACTGCCGGTGCAGATCGGCGGCATCTCGCTATTTTTGCAGCAGAAGTTCACCTGGTTTCACAAGCTGCCAAAATTCTTCCACCGCTGGCTGAACGCGCCGGACAAGCTGCGCAAGGCTGCCCGTCGCATGGGCATGACCAGCGCCAAATCGCTGGGCGAAATGGCCCTCGGCAGCCTGCTCGGCACCGAAGGCCGCCAGTGGGGCGAATGGCAGAAGCTCATCGAATGGATTCGCACCCAGGGGAAATTCGACGTCGTCTCCTTCTCCAACAGCCTGCTAAGCGGCCTCGCGCCCACGATTGCCAAAGAACTCGGCATCCCCGTCGTGTGCTCGTTACAAGGCGAGGACAGCTTCCTCGACACGCTGCCCGATCCATATCGCGAGCAATGCTGGGAGGCCATGCGCACCAATGCCCGCAGCATCCGCTGCTTCATCGCGCCGAGTCAGTTTTACGCTGATCTCATGCGCCGCCGCCTCGACGCCGCCGAAGGTCAGATCAAAGTGATCCCCAACGGCATCGACGCTACCGCGTTCACGACAGCCTCCCCGGACCCGAACTGGCCCACCATCGGATATTTTGCCCGCATGATTCATGGCAAGGGCCTCACCACGCTGGTGGATGCCTTCATCGACCTCGCCAAACGCGGCACCTTGCCACGCGTGAAGTTGCGCATCGGTGGCGCGAAGACACCCGTCGATGAAAAATACGTCGCAGAGCTGGTGGCCAAACTCGCCGCCGCAGGTCTCGCGAACCGCGTCGAGTGGCGTCCCAACCTCTCATTCAAGGAGAAGGTTCACTTCTTCCACGACCTGACCGTGTTCAGCGTTCCGGCCACC
This sequence comes from Akkermansia muciniphila, assembly GCA_945882215.1. Classification (GTDB taxonomy): domain Bacteria; phylum Verrucomicrobiota; class Verrucomicrobiia; order Verrucomicrobiales; family Verrucomicrobiaceae; genus Prosthecobacter. The sequence goes on from CAMCWM010000145.1 coordinate 6,921, forward strand.
TATGGCGAGGCGTTTGGGCTTTATGTCATCGAAGCCGCCGCCAGCGGCGTGCCGGTGGTGCAGCCTGATCACGGCGCCTTCCCCGAACTCATCGCAGCCACCGAGGGCGGGGTGCTCTGCAAACCCGACGATGCCAAAGCGCTTGCCGACGCCCTCGAATCCTTGCTCGGGGACGATGAACTCCGTGAGAAAATGACGAAGACGGCGATCTCCAAGGTTCGCCAGGAGTTCAGCGCCACTCGCATGGCCGAGCGATTTGAGGCCGTGCTGCTTGAAGCCACCGTCACTGCCGCGTAACACTCGGAACATGCAGCCCTTCGCCCGCCCATGACCTCCATCAGCTTTGGCGATGCCGTCCGGCGCTCGATTCAAAACGACCCGCGCTACCACCCCGCCGCCTACGAGCTGGTGCGTGACGCCCTGCACATCGCTGCGAAAAAATTCCGCGATGAAAATGCCGACGACCAGCACGTCAGCGGCCAGGAACTGCTGGCAGGCTTCCGTGATCATGTACTCTCGGAGTACGGCCCCATGTCCAACATCATCCTCGAGCAATGGGGGCTCCAGCGCGGCGAGGACGTGGGCAACATCGTGTACAACCTCATCGACGTCGGCTACTTCGGCAAAAACGACGGCGACAGCCTCGAAGACTTCGCCGGAGGCTATGTTTTTTCCACCGCGTTTAGCGAGCCGTTTCTTCCTTCTTCCGCCCGCTCCACAAGGGCCTCCTCCTCTTCATGAAAAAAGTACTGAGCCGTTCCTCATCTGTCTCAAAAAGCGCCCTCACCGTCCCTGCGCAGGATGCCAGCGTCACCACGCTGCCGAACGGCCTGGAAGTCATCATCCGTGAGGATCACGCGCACCCGCTCGTCAGCGTGCAGGTGTGGATCAAGGCGGGCAGCTTGCAGGAAGAGCAGCATACCGGCGCGGGCATCGCGCATTGCGTGGAGCACATGCTGTTCAAAGGCACCGAGAAACGTGACCCCGCGCAAATCTCCCAGGGTATCCAGGCGCTCGGCGGTTATGTGAACGCCTACACGTCTTTCAACCGCACGGTTTACTGGATTGACGGTCTTGCCGAGCACGCGGACGGCTACCTCGACATTCTCGCCGACATGGTGCGCCACTCGAAGCTCGACGCTGACGAGCTGGCCCGCGAAATGGACGTGATCCGCCGTGAGATGGCCATGGATCACGACGATCCTGGCGCGACGATCCAGCATCTGCTGCAGGCCACCGCCTTCCGCCGGCATCCGCTGCGCCATCCCATCATCGGGCACCGCGAGGTCTTCGATCAAATCACCCGCGCTGATGTGCATGGCTTTGTGCAGCGGCATTATGTGCCAAACAATGCCTTCATCGTCATCACCGGCGATGTGGACACGAAGGCCACGCTGGAGTGCGTGAGCCGCCTGTTTGGCGACTGGAAACGCCGCGCTTTCGATCCCGCGTTGCTGCCTGATGAGCCACGGCAGCAGGGCACGCGTTTTGCCGCAAAGAACTTCGCCACCGACCTCACGCGCATCGCCCTGGGCTGGCAGATTCCGGGCGAAAGCCATGCGGACAAGCCTGCGCTCGACGTGCTGGCCTTCCTGCTCGGCTCCGGCCGCAGCTCACGGCTGTATCAGGAGCTGCGCGAGAAAAAAGCGCTCGCACACTACGTCTGGGCCGGCGCGTGGTGCGCCCCGGAGTGTGGGTTGTTCAGCGTCGAGGCTGAATGCAATCCTGCGGATGTCTCGAAGCTCCGCCAGGGCATGCACGACGTCATCGAGCAGATGCGCAAAGCGGGTCCCAACCGCGCCGATCTCGAAAAAGCCGTGCGGGCCACGCTCAGCAGCCAGTTGCGTACCTTGAGCAGCGTGAAAGGCCAGGCTGGCAGCATTGGCAATGGCTGGCTGCTTGCTGGATCGTTGGATTACCAGCGCCAGTTCCTCGCCGCCATCACCGCTTTGACACCGGATGTCATTCGCGATGCCGCGCGCCGTTATCTGCTGCCAGAAGCCGTCAGCACGGTTCTTGTCGGCCATGAGGTCGAAACGCAGAACATAGTGGCAAGCGGTGCCGACTCCGCGCGTGCCAGCATTCATCACTTCAAGCTCAAAAACGGCCTCACGCTGCTCGTGGGTGAAAATCCGCGCCTCCCGCTTGTCAGCCTGCGCACGAACTTCCTCGCTGGTGTGCCCGCCGAGACCGACCTCACCGCCGGTGTGACGCAAATCTCCGCGCACATGCTGCTCAAGGGCACGAAGCGTCGCTCCGCCGCGCAGATCGCCTCCGAGCTCGAAAATCGCGGCGGCCAGCTCGCCTGCAACGCCGACGCGCACCGCTACATCCTCGGCGCCGATGTCATGCGTGGCGATGAGACCGACGCGCTCGAACTCATCGCCGATCTCATTCTCAATCCCACCCTGCCTCAGACGAACCTGGCGGATGTGAAGAAGCGTCAGATCGCCAACATCCTCGAAGAACAGGAAGACCCGCTCACCGTCGCGATGCGCAAAGCGCGCCGCGAGATCTTCGCCGGCCAGCCTTTCCACCGCACCGCGCTCGGCACCGAGCAAACCATCACGAATTTGAAGCTCGGCGACTGTCGCGACATGCTCCGCGTCAGCCTCACCACGCACAATGGCGTCATCTCCGTCTTCGGGGACGTGAAAGCCGCCGAGGTCAAAAAGGAGGTCGAAAAAGCCTTCGCCAAGCTGCCCAAAGGCCCGCGTCACAGCACCCACAGCCGTACCTACCACGCCAGCGCCAAACCCGGAGCCTGGACCGAGCATCTCGACAAAGAACAGGCCGTTATCGTCGTCGGTTTCCGCACCGTGGGGCTCGAGGACCGTGATGTGCATGCGCTCAATCTCATCGACGAGGCATGCAGCGACATGGGCAGCCGTTTGTTCAACCGCATCCGCGAGGAACTCGGCCTGGCCTATTACGTCGGTGCGCAGAACTTCGCCGCCATGGGCGCGGGCGCGTTCTACTTCTACGTCGGCACCGATCCCAAGAAGGTGAAGCTCGCGGAGAAGGAACTCATGGCCCAGATCAATGATCTCGCCGCGAACGGCCTCACCACCGATGAAATCGACCGTGCGCGTGTCACCTGGCGCAGCTCCTGGCTGCGCGCGCAGCAGGGCAATCCAGGCATGGCCGACACACTGGCCTGGAACGAGCTCAACGGCCTCGGCTGGGACCACTTCCAAAAACTCCCCGGCATCATGGCCGACATCAGCTCCAAGGAAATCCAACGCATCTCCGCGAAGTATTTCGGCGAGAAGAAGGCATTCATCGTCCGGGTGCTGCCGAAGTGAGTTTTTTCTGCCGAAAAACATTTTTCTGAATTTCGGCATCAAACTTGGCCCGACGGCTGCTTTATCAAGAACTCGGTTGGGGCGCAAGCCACACAAACAATTTCCCGGGTTCGCCTGGGGAAACACACAACGAGCTGGAGAGTCGCTTCATGGTTGGGGACTCTCCGGTCACCTAAAGGCCCGGAGGAATTTTGGTTGGGTTCCTCCGGGCCGAGTTGTTTCCAGGCGGCGCGGTTTTGCTCTCATCGGCATGCGGGAGCGAAAAGATTTTGATCATTGCAAATCAAGGGCTTCGTGGCTCATTCGCGGCCCACAACCCAACCACTATGAAATCAATCGCACCGACTCTAGCCGCCTTCGTGATCACGTTTGCCGGTCTGACCGGAACAACCCCAGCCCAAACCGTGAGTGACGCCAAACCAGTGAAAATCGTGATGGAAACCTCCAAAGGCACCATCGAACTCGAACTCGACGCCGCCAAGGCCCCGGTCACCGTCGCCAACTTCGTCAGCTATGTGAAGAAGGGCTTTTACGACGGCCTGATCTTTCATCGCGTGATCTCCGACTTCATGATCCAGGGCGGCGGCTTCACCCCGGACATGCAGCAGAAGGAAACTGACGCCAAGATCCAGAACGAAGCCAAGAACGGCCTCAAAAATGTGCGTGGAGCCATCGCCATGGCGCGCACGCCGGATCCGCACAGCGCCAGCTCGCAGTTCTTCATCGTCCACAAAGACAGCAGCTTCCTCGACTATCCCGGCCAGGATGGCTGGGGCTACTGCGTGTTCGGCAAGGTGACGAAAGGCCTGGAAGTTGTCGATGCCATCGCGGCTGTCAAAACCGGCGCGAGAGACGTGCCGGTGGAGCCGATCATCATCAAGAGCGCCAAGCTGGCGGAATAATTTCCGTCCACGCTCGATTCAAACTTCAAGATGCCAGCCGGTCGCCCGGCTGGCATTTTTTATGATCACATGAACTTCTTCACGCGATCCCGTACATCGCCCTCAAGGCGCTTCACGTAGTTCACGGAATATTCAACAGGGCAAAGGCTGTCATCCTGCGTCAGCGGCGTCAGATCCATCGCAAAAGTCAGCAGGCTGGTCTTGTCCGTCGTGTGGGAGTCAAAGTAGGTCGCGTTCGCATGGCGCAGGCCTTCCTCGGCCAGATCATAGCGTTTGCCGCCGCTGATCTGCGAATCAAACACGCCCAGCAGTGGACGCAGCATGTGCGGATGCTTGTCCACCCACAGCATCACCTTGTCGTCGGAGAGCAACCAGTCGAGCTTCCGCCAGACTTCGCAGCCATAGACTTTTTCCGGGCGCATTTCCGGGGGCAACTCGCGAATGGCCTCCAGGCAACGCAGGAAGGTGGCCACATGCGTGTCATGACGGTCGCAAGGATTGTGAAGATACAGGATCTTGGGCTGCGCGTGTTCGAGGATGAAACGAATGTCCTCCACCGTAGGACCATGTTTCGGCTGCTTCACCTCCTCGCTCGGGTAGCCGAGCTGTACCATGATGCTGTACTCGCCCACGTAGGCCGCCTTGCGCTGCTCCACGAGGCGCACCTTCTGCATTTCCTCGTCCGTGTACTTTTCATACGGCCCTTTGCGCGGACTGCCAGCACCATCGGTGACCACCACGCCACCGAACCATTGGTCCACGTCATGAAAGCATTCGGTGATGCCGTGATACGCGGCGATTTCGAGGTCGTCCTGATGGGAAACAATGCCCAGATGCGTCACGCGACGCAGCGCGGTCCAGGGGTCGGTTTCGTCAGGGATGTAAAGATCGTGTTTGGGATGTCGGAATTGCACGGCAAACCGATCATGCACGGGCGGAGAAGCAGCGCAAAGGCCAATCCATCCTCGTTGCCTATCATCTGGACAAAGCCATGCCCCACGCCATGATCGCGCCCAGACCAGCCACCCCTTATTCATCCTCCCATGAGCTTTATCGCCAGTATTTCCGAAGACCTCAAAAACGCCATGCGGGCCAAGGACACCGTGGCTCTCAACGTCATCCGCAATCTCAAGTCCGCCCTCAAATACGCCGCCATCGAAAAACTCGGTGCTGATGGCGAACTCAACGACACCGACGCCCTCGCCGTCGTGCGCAAGGAGATCAAGAAACTCCAGGATTCCGTGGATGGCGCGGAAAAAGCCGGACGACCAGAAGCCGTGGACTCCGCCAAGGCCGAGATCGCCGTTTTGGAAAAATACCTCCCTGCCGCAATGAGCGCGGAAGATCTGGGCAAGCTCGTCGAAACCGTCATCGCTGAACTCGGCGCCACCTCGAAGAAAGACATGGGTGGTGTCATGAAAGCGCTGCAGGAACGCGTGGCTGGGCGTGCTGACAGCAAGTCCATCTCGACCGAAGTCGCCAAACGACTCGCCTGACATTCTGTTCGCGGTTTGCAGTTCCCGGTTCGCCGTTGAACTCCGAACAACCGCGAACAGCGAACTGAGAACCGCGAACTCAATGACAACAGCGATCATCGTCGCCGCCGGCAGCAGCAAGCGCATGGGCTTCAACAAGCTCCTCGCTCCGCTCAGCGGTGAACCCGTGCTACGGCGCACGCTGGGTGTGTTTCAAAAATGCGCGGCCATTGATGAGATCATCGTCGTCACCAGCGACGCCTTGCGCATGGAGGTCGATGTGTGGCGCTCCAGCGGCTTTGACAAGATCACAAAAATCATTGCCGGTGGCGCTGAACGGCATCTTTCTGTCCATGCCGGCCTTCAGGCGCTGAATCCAGACTGCGACATCGTCGCGGTGCATGATGGCGCGCGTCCATTGATCTCCGTGAATCAAATCACCCGCTGCATCGAGGCCGCGCGCACGCAATCCGCCGTCGCCTGTGCACGTCCGATGACGGAGACGCTCAAACGCTGCGACTCTGACGGCTGCATCACCGAATCCATCGACCGGGCGAACGCCTGGATCATGGAAACGCCGCAGGTTTTCAAACGCGAGCTGCTCGTGCGCGCCTATGACGCCGTGATACGCGACCGTCTGCATGCCACCGATGAAGTTTCCGCCGTGCAGCACCTCGGTGAATCCGTTTACGTGGTCGAAAATTCCGAGCCAAACCCCAAAATCACGTTCCCGGCGGACATCGTGCTGGCAGAACGCTTTGTGGACTGACTGACGCCATGCCCGACTCCGCCACCCTCGACAACACACCGCATCTGCCACGCCGCAACTGGGTGTCCATCATGCTCGTGCTTGTCGTGCAGGCGCTCAATTCATTCAGCGACAACTTTGTCAAAATGCTGCTGATCGCGCTGTCGATCATCATCGCAAAAGATTCCTGGGTGGGCCGCCACATGGAGTTGTGGCTCGGGGCGATCTTCTCACTGCCCTACATGATCTTCGCGCCGCTGGCCGGCTACTGGTCGGATCGTTTCTCCAAACGCAACGTCATCATCTGGATGCAGGTGATGCAAATCGTCTGCTTCGTGTGGCTGGCGCTCGCGCTATGGATGAAACGTGTGCCCGGATCGCTGGAAATCTGCCTCCTCGGCTTCTTTTTCCTCGCCGTGCAGGCTGCTGTGCTCAGCCCGGCCAAGATGGGCGTGATGAAGGAACTTTCCGGCTCACGACGGCTCGGCCGCGTGTCCGGCTGGCTGCAGGTCACCATGCTCGCGGGCATCCTCGGCGGCATGTGGGCCGGTGGCATCTGGTATGGCACCGAATACGAACGCACAGGCGATGCCTGGATGTCCGCGCTCTGGCCGCTG
>CAMCWM010000146.1 GCA_945882215.1 Akkermansia muciniphila
CGGTGGAACTCGGCACGGACGGCTGGATTCAGAACATCACGGGCAACCTGTTCACCCCTGAGCAGGGCAAGGCGCTCTTCCTCTGGACCTCCGCCATCATGTTCGGCCTGCGCTTCTGCGCCCATTGGATCGAGAAGACCCTCAAGCTGTCCCCCGTGGGCCTGCTCTTCGTCTGCTCGGCTCTCGCCGCCGGTGGCCTGACGCTGGCCGCGACGATGAACTCCTTCACCACGGCGCTCATCGCCCTCGGCATCTACGCCTTTGGCAAGACCTTCTTCTGGCCCACCATGCTCGCCGTCGCCTCCGACCGCTTCCCGCGCACCGGCGCTGTCGCCATCTCGATCATGGGCGGCATCGGCATGCTCTCCGCGGGCATCATCGGCGGCCCAGGCCTGGGCTACATGAAGGACCGCTTCGCCGGTGAGGATCTCAAAGCCAAGAACCCGGCCTTGTTTGAAACCTACAAGGCCGCCGCTCCGAGCAAGTTCCTGAACATCGAAGCCACCGCCGCCACCGGCTTGGATGGCAAGAAGCTCTCCGAAGCCAAGGAAGCCAAGGAGAAGACCCCGGATCAGCAGGTCGTCGTGGCCGCCGACCAGCAGGGTGACCGCAAGACCCTGAAGTTTGATGCCTACATCCCGGCTACCATGGCGGCGATCTACCTGCTGCTGCTGCTCTATTTCAAGTCCATCGGCGGCTACAAGCCGATCACCATCGACGAAGAAGAAGCTGCCGAGAAGTCCTGATCTCGCTTTTATCCTCCCACGCGGCGTCCCCTCACCGGGACGCCGTTTTCATTTCCAGCCTTGCGCATTGCCCGGCATTCGTCATTCGTGCTTTCACATTCGTCATTTCACCACCATGCCCACCTACGTTTACGAAACCATCCCCCAGTTCGAAGGCGAGCCCACCAAGCGATTCGAACTCCGCCAGAGCATGAAGGACGCCGCGCTCACGCAGCATCCTGACAGCGGCCAGCCCATCCGCCGCATCCCCATCGGAGGCACAGGCCTGATGGGAGCCAGCAGCACCGCCAGCTCAAGCAGCGGCGGTTCCTGTGGCACCGGCTGCGGCTGTCACTGAGTCTGTCTGCTCAGGTATTTCATCCGACTCTTCGCCGGCTTCGGTCTGTGCTTGGCTGTCTTCTGCGGTGGATAACTTGGAAGCACTCTTGCGCAGCAGTCTCGCCGCGTAGAATCCATCAAACGCGCCCGTCTCGGGCGTGCGGTGCAATTCTTCTTCCAGCGTCCATTCGTCGCCGTGTTTGGCTAAAAATGCCTTCACTTGCAGTTCGTTTTCGCTCGGCAGGATGCTGCATGTGGCATAGACGAGCTTGCCGCCGGGAACGACCATGCGGCTGTAGCTTTCGAGGATCTCCGCCTGCAAGGCGATGAGCCGGTCGATCTCAGCGTCGCTGAGTTTCCACTTCGCATCGGGATTGCGGCGCAGCACGCCCAGACCCGAGCACGGCACATCCAGCAGCACGCGCTCCGCCTTCTGCGCGAGACGTTTCACCGTTTTTGAACCTTCGATTTCACGTGCTTCGATGATGTCCACGCCCGCGCGTGATGCCCGCTTGCGCAACTCGGCCAATTTCCAAGCGTGAACATCCAGCGCGAGGATGCGGCCCTTGTTGCGCATCAGTGCGGCGAGGTGCAGCGCCTTCCCACCGCCACCCGCACACGCATCAATCACGCGCATGCCGGGTTCCGGCTGCAAAAACGGCGCGATGAGCTGCGACGCCGCGTCCTGCACCTCAAACAAACCCGCTTTGTAAGAGTCGGTGCCAAATAAGTTCGCCCGCTGTTTCAAACGCAGCGCGCTCGGCACATTCTCCACCGCCTCCGTCTCGAATCCCTCCTGCCCCAGCCGCTCACGCAGTGCACGGCGGTCATTTTTGAGTGTGTTCACGCGCATGAACACATCCGCCGGCAAATTCAGCGATTCACGCAACGACGGCCATGCGGCTCCGAGTTCACGGCTGCCGCGTTCTTCCAGCCAGTCGGGAATCGCCGCACGAATCGCCGGAGGTGCGCCCTGTTTTGCCCGTTGCAGCACATCGCCCGGCTTCACCTCCGGTGCCGTCTCATCCTTCGGCAGATCCCGCCCGTTCGTGATCCAGTAGGCCGCCCACACGCGCCACAGGCGCTCCGGGGTTATTTCTTCCGGCTTCGTGTGCTCCGCGTCGGGCAAACCGGCCAGATGCCAGTACCAGCGCCACCAGCGCACACACTCATAGATCGACTCCGCAAAGATGCGCCGGTCGCGGCTGCCCCATTTGCGATGCCGTTTGAACGTGAATTCAATCACCTTGTCCGCATATCGCCGCCCCACAAACACCTCCCCGAGGGAAAGGACGATTTCATCGAGCAGATGGGGGGGCAGCTTCATCCAAACCCTGTAGAGCAACGCGTCGGACTGCACAACCTCTGCCGCCAAGAAATCACTGGCCCCACCGGCCAAGCAGTCTAATCTCCGCGACCCCAAAAACACATGCCCACCGAGTTCGACATCCAATATGCCCTGGAGAACACCCAGGTTTTGCACGAACCGGACCGCCGCATCGACACCTTCGGCAGCACGCAGTTCGAGTTTCAGATCGTCACTGAGCTGATGGACACCGTCGGAGCCGTGCGCGTGCGTGAGGGTCGCATTGAGGCGGAAAAACCATTGATCTTGCGGCCAGAGCTGCCCGGAAGCTTCGATTTTGAAGGCTTCGGCCCCGGCGCGTCGGCCTTCGGCGACTTCCTGCGCGAGAACCTCCACAAACTGGCGATCCTCAAGTACGGCTTCAAATTCCGCCAGGGCGAGATCACCGAGCAAATCGTCCATGAATCCATGGAGCATGTCTGCGGCAAGCTTCTTGACGACATCCGCCTCTCCGGCAATCCGATGCGCGCCGTGATTCAAGGCGTGGACGACTCCTGGGAAATCTGCCTGCTCAAGTTCACCGTCGAGATGATCGAGAAGTCCCAGAACATCAACCTCTTCGATTTCAAACTCCGCGGCCTGCTGGGCTGAGCGCACGTTTGTTGACTCCTGCAATGGCCCGCACCCAGATCAAACTGCTGATTTTCCTCATCACCGTGGGCCTGGTGGCCGGCACGCTGGCGATGGGTTACTGGGTTTACATGAACATCCTGCTCAAAGAGAGCCAGGTGGAGAACGACATCGCCGCCATGAAGGGCAAGGACCGTCCGCGCATCGACCCCGGCGTGAAGCGGTTCGAGGCTGCCGTCGAGCTCATCCGCAATGGCAAGATCGAGGAAGGCCGCGAGGCGCTTTACAAGCTGCGCCTGCAATTTCCCGAGTCCGCCACCTGCGCCGACGCCATGCGCATCATCGGCGAGATCAACATGGACCAGCTCTATTCGCCGAACAACACAGCGGGCAAGAAGGACTACATCGTGCAGCCGGGTGATTCGCTGAACCTCATCGCCACCAAGCAGGGCACCACGGTGGACTCCATCATCCGCTCCAGCGGCCTGATGAGCTTCAATCTCCAGCCTGGCGACCATCTCACGATCATCCCGATGGACTTCCATCTCGGTGTCAGCGTGTCCAAAAAACAAGTCATGCTGCTGCGCAAAGTCGGCGACAAGGAGTACCTCTTCAAAGTCTATGAGGCGAAGGACATCCGCCTGCCGCCCGGCACGCGCCTGCCGGTGGAAATGGAGATCTCTGGAAAAAACACCATCTACGATGGCAAGCCCATCATCTCCACGGACCCCAACTACCTCGACGCAGACAAATGGTTGTCCGGCAGCAAGGCCGGCGTCAGCATCCGCACGCCGCCCGTCGCGCGCGCTGTGCCCGTGGAGGAGCCCAAGGCACCCGCCAAGAAGAAAAACCTCTCTCCTGCCGCCACCCCGGCCCCGCCACCTGACGTCGCCGCCGAAACCGGCATCTTTCTCGCCCGTGAGGACATCGAAGAACTCATTGCGCTGGTGCGCAGAGGGTCAAAGTTGAGCCTCGTGAGATAACCACCTCAATCCCTTTCCCCGATCGCCATGAAACAAGTTTTGGAATTCGAAAAACCCATCGTCAAACTCCGCGAGGAAATCGAGGAGGCCAAAAAGAAGCTCGCCTCCAAGCCCAGCGACAAGCTCGCCAATCAGATCAGCGACCTGGAACGCAAGGCTGACGAGTTGCAACGCGACATCCACGCGAACCTCTCCCCCTGGCAGCGCGTGCAGATCTCCCGCCACATCGCCCGGCCCTTCATGCTCGATTACGTGAAGCACATCTGCGACGAGTTCGTCGAGATCCATGGTGACCGCCACATCGGCGATGACAACGCCATGCCCGCCGGATTCGCCACCATCGGCGGCCAGCGTGTGGCCATTCTCGGCCACCAAAAGGGCCGTGACACGAAGGAAAACCTCCTGCGCAACTTCGGCAGCGCTCATCCAGAAGGCTATCGCAAGGCGTTGCGCCTCATGCGCATGGCGGAGAAGTTCAGCCTGCCCATCATCACCCTCATCGACACTCCCGGAGCCTTTCCGGGCATTGGCGCGGAAGAACGCAACATCGCCGAAGCCATCGCCTTCAACCTGCGTGAGATGATGACTTTGCGCACGCCTGTTATTGCCATCGTCATTGGTGAAGGCGGCAGCGGTGGCGCACTCGGCATCGGCATCGCCGACCGCGTCCTCATGATGGAGAACGCCTATTACTCTGTCATCAGCCCCGAAGGCTGTGCCGCGATCCTATGGAAGCACCGCGAACACGCGCCTGAAGCTGCCTCCGCACTCAAACTCAGCGCCCAGGACTTGTCCAAGCTCGGCGTCATCGACGGCATCATCCCCGAACCTCTCGGCGGCGCGCACAACGACCATTCTGCCGCCGCAAGCGCTCTCAAGGAAGCGGTGCTCGCCACTCTGGCTGATCTCACCAAGATTCCGACCGCAAAGTTGCTCGAACAGCGTTATCAGAAATTCCGCGCGCTGGGTCAGTTCACTGAAGCCTGAGCAGGTTCGACATCGACCCTGCTGGTCATTTTCTGACCACGCGCCCTGCGTGCGAGCACATTCCTGTCCACATCCCGTCTTCGTCCAACACCCCGCGTGACGACGGACAACCCGGCTGCTTGAGTTCGCTTCGATTTGAATCGACCCATGCGCCAGTTCCCGATCACATTCTTCCTCGCTATCACCACGGCTTCTTTCGCCGCAGATCGATTCGCGGAGAAAAAGTCCAGCTCATCGAAGGCAAAAAAAATCCCCGAGGTCGTCATCACCGCCACGCGAACCACCAATCCGGCGTCCAAAGTGCCTGCTGCGGTCAAAACGCTCGATAAAAAGCAGATGGAGGAGCGCCTCGTGCGCACTTTTCCCGAGGCGTTGCGCGAGACGCCCGGCGTCATGATCCAGAAGACCTCCAACGGTCAGGGCTCGCCCTTCATCCGCGGCTTCACCGGATTCCGCAACCTCATGCTCATCGACGGCATCCGCTTCAACAACTCCACCTTCCGCGAAGGCCCAAACCAATACTGGAACACGATCGACGCCTTCGCGCTCGACCACGTTGAAGTGCTTCCTTCACAAGGCGGCACGCTTTACGGCAGCGACGCCATCGGCGGCACGGTGAACGCCTTCACCAAGGACTCCGGCTTCCTGCGTGAGGCGGAGGGCGGCTTCTTTGCCCACGGGCAGGCGGATTACCGCTGGTCCAGCGCGGAGCGCAGCCACGTTGAGCATGCCGAGGCCAGCATCGGTCAGGGAGAGCGCTGGGGACTGCATGTTGGCGTCACACTGAGCCAGTTCGCCGATGTGCGCACGCCGCAGGGCATCCAGCGCCACACCGGTTACGACCAGTGGGCCTTCGACGTGCGGCTGGATGTGGCTCTCAATGATCACTGGCAGCTCACCGCCGTGCATCAGCAGGCGCGGCAGAATGATGTCTGGCGCACACATGTCACCACCTCCGGCGTTTCCTTCGCCGGCACCACCATCGGCACTGACCGCCTGCGTCTCTTCGACCAGGAGCGCAGTCTTTCCTACCTGCGCCTCGCCGGCCAGGACCTCGACGGCCTCATCGACGCGGCCAGTCTCACGATCTCGCTGCAAACCGCCGGGGAGGACCAGTTCCGCATCACCGGCGGCGGTGCGCGCAGTTGGAATGATGTCGATGTCACCACGCTCGGCGTCGATCTTCAGTTTGAGAGCAGTTCGCCGTTCGGAAACCTCGTCTATGGCATCGACTACTACCACGACTGGCTCGAAACCGATGGCGCGAACAATTTTGCCGGGGCCGTGGCCGATGATTCCAGCTACGACCTCCTCGGCATCTTCCTTCAGGACGAGATTGACCTCGGCAAGCGCGTGCATTTCGTGCTCGGCGGTCGTTTCACTCATGTGCGCGCGGACGCGGGCAAATTCCGCAACCCGGTCACGCTCACCCATTCGAACTACTCCGACGAATGGCAGAATTTCTCCGCCAGCGCCCGCTTCATCATCGATCTCGACGAGCGCGACCGCTACCAGCTCTTCGGCGGCGTCTCCCAGAGCTTCCGCGCCCCAAACATGTCCGATCTGACGCGTGATGACTTTTCCGCCACCGGCATCATTGAAATCCCCTCCACCGGACTCAATCCCGAAACCTACCTGACGTATGAGGTCGGTCTCAAGGCGCAGACCGAGAGCGTCACTGCCAGCTTCGCGTATTTCTTCACGCAGATCGAGGACTTGATCGTGCGCCGCGCCACCGGCGTGCCCGGACAGGTCAGCAAGGCGAACGGTGGAGACGGCTACATGCAGGGTGTCGAATTCGCCGCGCGCTGGCAGATCGACCCGCACTGGAGCATTTTTGGTCAGATCGCCTGGGTGGAAGGGGAGGCGGGCCAGTTCATTGGCCTTACCACGCAGACACGGCGAGAGCCGCTCGGCAAGATCGCCCCGCTAACCGGATTCGGCGGCGTGCGCTGGCAGACACGCGACAACCGCTTCTGGACCGAGCTCGTCTGCCTGGCCTACGGCGAGGCCGCGCGGCTCAACACCGCCGACCAGGCCGACACCTCCCGCATCCCGCCGAACGGCACGCCTTCCTTCTGGCTGCTCACGCTGCGCGGCGGCTGCAAGATCACGGAAAACCTCATCGTCACGGCCTCTCTCGACAACATGCTCAATCAAACCTACCGCTACCACGGCTCCGGCAGCAACGAGCCCGGCTTCGGCGCCACACTCGGCGCCACAGTGAAATTTTAGCCGCTGATTGGCGCTTTACAGTTCACTGCCTTTTGGAAAAATGCGTGCCTATGAAATGGCTCATCCGCATTGTCGTTGTTCTCGTTGTTCTCATCGCCGCCGGCCTCTGGTTCGCCTGGTCAAAGCTCGACAGCCTCGTCAAATATGGCATTGAGAGCGGCACACCGCCCGTGGTGCAGACCAGCGTGTCGGTGGATTCGGTGAAGCTCTCCCCCTTCTCCGGCACCGGTGTCATTGAGGGCTTTGTCATCGGCAATCCCAAGGGCTTCACCGGCCCGCGTGCCGTTCGCGTCGGCCTCGCCGATGTCGCGCTGGATACCAACAGCGTCACCACCGACAAGATTGTCATCAAGCACATCCGCATCACCGATCCCGAGATCAATCTCGAAGCCGGGCTCGGCGGCACGAATTTGAAACACATTGCCGACAACGCGAAAAACTTCGTCTCCCAGCAAACCGGCGGGGCCGCAGGCAAGGAAAGCGCCGCGCCAGCCGCCGGTGACGGCAAGCCGAAGAAAGACCTCAAGCTCCAGGTCAACGAGCTGCTCATCACTGGTGCGAAGCTCAGCGCCAGCGCCGCCGGCATCGTTCCCGGAGCCAATGCCAACGTGACCTTGCCAGACATCCGTCTGAGCAACCTCGGCAGCGGAGGCATGGGCATCTCCCCCGCCGAACTGATCGCCCAAGTCCTCAGCCGCATCAGCACCGAGGCCGCCAAGGCGAGCGCCAGCGGTCAGTTGAAAAATCTTCTTCAAGGCAGCGGTGCCAAAATCGAAGGCGGCGGTCTCAAGGGCGCGGCCAAGCAGCTCTTCGGCAAATAACTGACCGGGCAACCCCTAACGCACAGTCGCTGGCTGCTTCACCTGCCAGCGCTCGTCGAAAAAGTCTGCTGCCACGACTTTTCCGGCTGCTTCCGCATTCGGCGGCTGCGTGATGTCCAGGATCGCCCAGTCGGGCAGTTTGGGGTTTTGCAATGAGTTCGTCCGGTCATGCGCCTCGCGGAAGGTCAGGCCGGAATTGATCACCACCTCAAAGCCAGGGGACTGGAGGCAGGGATACGTCAGCAGAGGCACGTGCGTTTTGGCATCAAATGACTGCGTGCCGATTGCGACTTTCTCCGCGGTCCATTGCACGGGCAGTGCGGCGGCGAGTTGTTTCAAGCAGGAGTTCGATTCCGGCGTGCCCCAGAGGATCAAACTCTGCGTCTTGCCCGCTTCGACGACGTCCTTGATGTCGGAAGCCTTCGCCACTCGCACATCACCGCGCATGAGTCCGCGCCAGCGCTGGATGAAGTGCGCGGCTTCCGAGTCAACCCAGGCATCCACCGCAGGCGAGGATGATTTCCCATCCGGCAACACAACGAGGAAACGCTTCATGAAGGCCGTGTCCATGAGGCCGGGATGCGAGGAAGGCTTACCACCGGCGGGGCCTTCATGCTGAAACGGCTGGTCGTTGCCAAAGTCACGCCAGACGCTGTTCTCCTTGATCAACCGGCACATGGAGCCGGGCACCCTCGGCCCTGGACTCAGGAAGGTCTCGAACTGCGGCAATTCTGGTCCCACTGCGAGTTTCATTTCAACGCCGTCAACGATCACCTGGAGCTTGCCGCCGCCCTTGCGCGCTTGCGGTGGCGGGTAGAACACGATGCGCGTCACATTGCTCGTCTTGATCTCGATCGTCTTTCCATCAAGCACCTTCGCGTCGAGCCGCGCTTCCTTCCAGCTCTCTTCCAGGCCGTGCAGGTTCATCCATTTCATGCGCCCGTAGAACGGTGTCTTCGTCTGAATGTGGACTTCGTCGGGGAACAGATCACGCCCCTTCGCCACGGCCCTTTCAATCCATGCCTGCACTTCCTTGATCACTTCAGGATGATACTTGTGCCCCATGCCAGGACCGATGAGATGCGGCGGCTTCATGCCTTCTTTGCCGAGCACTTCCATCATGTACTCCGCCGAATCGCGCTGCGCATCCTGTTCCCCGCTGTAGCTGATGAGCGGGACATTGAGAAAATTCCGTGCGTAATCCGGCACGTCATACACGCCCCAGAGCGTCTGCTCATACCACGCGGGATACTTGTCCGGCGTGAGCTTCTGGTAGCGCTTCACATCCGCAAAACCGGCGCCCGTGTGCACGCAGGCCCACTGGTCCGCATAATGCGCGCCCAGATGCCACGCGCCGGCGCCCCCCATGCTGAATCCGGCCAGCGCGACGCGGTTCGTGTCGATATTGAAGCGTTTCGTCGCATCATCGCGACACTCAAACACATCCACCTCGCCCGCGCTCTTCCAGCCGTTGCAGTAGCGGCCGAAGGGATGAATCACGATCGTCCCCGCCGGCTGGAACTGCCCCGGCTTCTTCGCCATGAGCTTTGAATAAACGAACGGCAGGTCCGTCGCCGTGTCACCGCGGCCATGCAGCCAGATCCACATCGGCACCGGCTTCTTTCCCGCGCCAAACTCCAGTCCTTCCGGGATTTCCACGCCATAGGGCTGCGGCGAGTCGTCGATCTTCGAGTAAAAACCCAGCACCTTCTGCCCGCTGCCATTCATCCAGGGCGTCTCGTTCTTCGCCAGCGATGCGATGCGTTTTTTCGCCTCTTCGAGCAACGCGTTGGCCTTCTTCACGCCATCTTCCGGCTTTTTGTCATACCACTCGTCGAAATCGAGAGCGTAGCGCACCGCCTTGAGGAAAATGTGCGCGTCTGCCGCCCGTGAATGCTTCTTCACCGCCTCAAACGCCTGTTCAACGCCCCCCAGTTCTTTTTCGATCTCCGCCTCCTGTTCCGCTGAAAGCGCTGCGGCCGGTTTCGGCGGCAGACTGCCTTTGAAAGAAGCCGTGGCCCCGTTCGGGCTCAATTGTGCCTGCGTTGGAAGAATGGTCGCCGTGAGGAAGAAAAGAAGAAGTCGTTTCATGAAGCCAGCATAAACGCGCCTCCGCGTCTCTTTTCGCCAACCGATGTGCAAGCTTTTGCGCTCACTCCCATTTGGGAAGTTGAACCGTCAGTTCTAGACCTTCGTGAGCTGTCGTCGCAGGCTGATCTCCACAGCGGCAATGATGACTGCCAGAGAGAAGAGGATGACGATGCTGTTGATCCAAAGGGTGTTGTATTTCGTGCCGAGGTAGGTCTTGCGAGTGCCGAAGAAAACGTTGGGACTGGTCTTGCGGCGGTAGTCCTCGCGTTCCATCTCGGCCTTGGTGACGAGATCGAGCACCTTGCGGTTCACGTAGATCTCCTCGGCGCTGACGCCGTCGTTCTGCTGCAGCATGCTGTCGAGCATCGGCGTCTCGATCTGGCCGCTGAGCACGGCGTCGCGGATGGAGCCGAGGCGCTTGGAGATTTCGCGCGGGTTCTCGGCATAGAGGCCGGAAACGACGGCCAGGGACTGCTTGGTGAGTTCAAGCTCGTGGCGTTGGAGATCGGTCATGTCCGCTCCGACGGGCGGCAGCAGCGACTGGATGCGCTCATCGAGGAAGTCCTGGTTGCGGGTGAGCGGATTGAGCTTGGACTGCGAGATAACGACACCCTCGTAGGACCAGCGCAGCGGCATGAACTGGCAGATGAAGGGCACCTTGAGCTTGCTGACGTTTTCCTCATCGTTGCCGGCCTTTTTGAGCCAGCGGCCCACGGAATAGACGAGGTCGAGGTTCTTGTTCATTTCCTCGTATTTGATCAAGGCCCCACCGAGGATGATCTGCGGAATCAGGATGAGCGGGATGGCGTTCACCGCAGTGCGGTTGTCGCTGACGATGCTGGAGATGAACAGCCCGAGACAGACGCCGGTGAGCGAGGTGAGGAACATCCACCAGAGATGGACCATGAACATGTCACGAATTTCGAGCACCCAGTTGCCGATGATGAGGTAGATCACGCATTGCGCGAGCGCGAAGGTGGCAAGCGCGATGATCTTGCCGCAGAGGTAGTAGAAAGTGCGCAGGTTGTGATTGCGCTCGCGGCTCAGCGTGTGGCGGTCGCGGATGATCTCATCGGCGCTGTTGGTGAGGCCCAGGAACATCGCCACGACGAGGCTCATGAAGAGGTATGTCGGAATGTGGAAGGCGGTGGCGAAGGTGTAGTTCTTCTCCTCGGAGTATTTGAGCACGCTGGCGATGAGCCAGGCCAGCAACGGCGCCTCCAGCAGCGTGGTGAGCAAATTCGTGCGATTGCGCAGCTTGCTGAGAAACGCGCGCTTCAACAGCGTGGCAAACAGGATGCTTTCCTCGCGGAAGGTGTGCTTCGGCGGCTTGGGCGTGCTGCGCATGCGGCTCGCGCTATGGCTGCCATCTTTTTTCGGTCTTGCGATGAGGCTGGTGCTGCCGGGCGCGGCCTTCTGCTTCGCCATGCTCTCCATGATGAGATGCCGCTGGTACGAATCGCGCCAGAAATTCGGCGGGAAGCGGCGCGCGGCCACGAGGTGCCCGTCCGCGCTGCGTTCCTGGATGATGTCGCCGCTGATGTCGCGCAGCGGCGTCTCCAGCACGTCAAAGACGAAGTCGGGCGTGAGATTGTCCGGTGGCTTGGCATCGGCATCTCCCGACTGGCCGGTTTCGGTGTGATACACGCGCCAGAAGTATTCCAGCATGCCCTGTGGCGTGCCGTAGTAGGCCATCTTGCCGCCTTTATCGAGCAGCAGAGCCTTGTCGAACATCGCCAGCAGCTTCGAACTGGGCTGATGAATGGATGTGATGACGATCTTGTTGCGCGCGAGACTGCGGATGATCTCCAGCACATGCTCGCTGTCCTTCGAGGACAGGCCGGAGGTCGGCTCGTCGAACAAGTACACGTCGGAGATGCCGATCATGTCGAGTCCGGCATTGAGGCGCTTGCGTTCGCCGCCGCTGAGGAATTTCTGCTGCGGTGTGCCGGCCAGACGATTACGCAGATCGGCCAGGCCCAACTCCGCGAGCTTCGCATCCACACGCTTGCGACGTTCCTCCGTCTTCAGATGCGGGCAACGCACCGCCACGGAAAAATCGAGGTTCTCCTGCACTTTCAGCAACGGATCGAAGGCATCCTCCTGCGGGATGTAGGCGATGTAGGGCGTGAGATTGTGTAAATTCTCATACAGCGCGAGGCCGTTCATCAGCACCTCACCACCTTTCGGCTTCAACTGGCCGCCAAGAATGCGCAGCAGTGTGCTTTTGCCGCAACCGCTTGGTCCCATGACGCAAATCATCTCGCCACGGCGGGCGATGAAGCTCACGCCATCCTGCGCGGTGTCGCGCCCGTCGAAGCGGTGGCTGAGTTCGCGCACTTCGATCTGGCGGATCGTGTTGCGCTCCTCCTCGATGATGCGGTCGGCAAAGTGACAGCGCAGGTACTGTCCTTCGCCCAGCGTGATGGTGTCACCATCGTTGAGCGTGATGCGATCGCGCACCGGGATCAGGCCGATGTAGAGCGGACGTGACGAGCGCAGCACCTCCAGCACGCCAGTTTTTTGCGCGTAGTTGCACTCGATGCGCAGCAGGATCTCGCCGTCGGTGTCCTCGGAGAGAAGAATGTCACCCTCATCGAGCAATTCGGGCTTGTTGGAGACGAGGTAGGTGTTGCGACTGCCCTCCAGACGGAACTGGCCGCCAAATTCCTGCGCACGCACGCGCAGATCACGCAGCGCGATTTCAACTTCACCATGCGCGATGATGCTGTCCTCGATGCTGGCCTCCACGATGGTGCCGCTGCTGAGCACGACGCCGTTCAACGTGGCTTGTGTGGTACGCAACGCCTCAACCGTGACGCCAAGGCCGAAGCTAAGACGCAGGTTCGTGCCACGTGCGCGCTGCGGAGCGATTTCCGCGCTGCCGTTCTCTGTGAGCGTGAGGTAGATCTGCGTGCCGGAGAGCGTCTTCTTGGCGTTGAAGTAGGAGATCAGGTCGTTGTAATCGAGCGTGACATCCTCCAGCACCACGCGCTCACCGGGATACAAACGCGAGAACTCCCCTGGTGGCTGACGCCGGCTGCGCACCAAGATGGAAATGCTGCCGGTGTTTTTCAGCAGCACGAGGTTCTGAAAACGGAACGCCACCACCGAGCAATCCGCCGAAAGCGAACGCAGCAGCACATCGCAGTTCTTGGTGGAGCCGATGCGCAGCGTGTCGAGCGGCTGGCCGCCTTTGGTGGAAAAACCTTCCTCCGGCGGTTTGTCGCCCGCATTGAGCTGATAGACGATGTCGATGGCCTGGGCAGCGATGCCAAGGTTCGTCATGAAGAGATAAAACTCCACCATCTGCCGCTGATTCTGCTGCGCGCGCGAGATGAGCAGGTAAAGCTGTACGCCGAGCAGGACTTTCTGCTCCTGGGTAAGCTTCTGTCCGAGTTCCTTCGCACGCTGCGTCAGATCCTGCGGCTGCTGCAAAGCCTCGAAATAGAGACGGCGCATGTCGGCGTAGATCGCCTCGGGATAATCGTAACGGAGGTAGCCGAGGCTGGATTCGACCTCCTCCTCCTCGATGTTGCCGTCCAGCTTGCTGAAGGCGGCGAACACTTCGATCAGCACCGGCAGCATCGTGTTAGCGGTGGCGGCGGAGGCGGCTGAAATCTGCGGCTGGCCGTTCCACAGATGCGCCCAGCGATCCGGCGACCACCACGGCAACTCCGCCGGACCATGACCGCCTGCGGCAGAGGTCTGCTTCGCGGTGGAGGTGTTGGTGGACTTGTTGAGCAGGCTCATGCGGCGGAATCGTGCGCGATTATGGAGTTCGTTTCCACAAACACAACCGGCGAGACGTGAATGAATTC
>CAMCWM010000147.1 GCA_945882215.1 Akkermansia muciniphila
CGGACGGGTTGGAAATGGGTGAGCGGGGAGCCTTTTGAGTTTCATAACTGGGGACCCGAATCCGGGGCCGATGGCACCTCTGCATCCTTGGTGGAAAGCGACGGGCGAATGGTTTGGTATCACAATGGCAAGGCAACAGCCCGCCCCTTCATCATCGAATGGGACACGCCCACACCACAGCCGCCGGTGAAGAAGTGAATCAAACGGGTATTCTGGCCACGTTTGCTCCACCCATGCACACCACACCCGTCACCTGCCCGAGCTGTTTCCAGGAATTTGAGGTTCCCGCTCCCGCGTTTGGCGAGATTCCGTGTGATGTGGATTACGACTGCGAGGTGTGCTGCCGGCCGCTGCGCATTTTCTTCGAGGAAGTGGATGGCGAGGTCATCGGCACTGCTTACGGGCTGGGTGCGAGCGGGCCGTTCGGCTGACTTTTACTCGAATTGGGGCTCCTGACATTCTGGCAACCTCAAATTTTGTCATCATCCGGGCATCCCTTACGCGTTTTCGCAGAGAATGCATTTGGCTGTTTGCAAAAACAGAAGTTGTCGTTAATCTCGGAAAATCCCGCTGCCAGGAGTCTGGTGGATGGGAAGCTTAACAAACTGGTTAACACCCAAACACACATGAAAATCGCTATCCTCACCCTCATCGCGGCTTCCGCCGTCCTTAGCTCCTGCCAGCAGACCCCTCCTCCTCCGCCGCCACCACCGGTGATGAGCGGCAAGTAAGCACTCGGCCGCCAAAGCGGCTGATTAACAACCTTACTCCAGATCATACACATGATCCGTTTTGCCACTGTTCTGATCGCTGCGTCCTCGATGCTTCTCGCATCCTGCGCCACGAAGAAGGATTGTGCGACGTGCGACTCCAAAGCGAAGGCCGCCTGCTGCTCGAAAGACAGCAAAGCCTGCTGCAAGGAAGGCCACAAGCACTAGTCTGACAGGAAACTGAATCCACGCCGCCGTTCCCTACCCAACCGGGGGACGGCGGCTTCTTATTTACTAGATGCTGGCGACTGGATGCCTGATCCTCGATGGCAGCATCTCCGCAACATCCGATGTCCAGCACCCCGCATCCAGCATCCAGCGACCAGTCTTGCCTGCTCGCCCTCGAATCTTCCTGCGATGAGACCGCCGCCGCCGTTTGTGAGCTGAACGGACGTTTGATCGCCAGTCGCATCGCCTCGCAGATCGAGATTCATCGCCAGTATGGTGGAGTGGTGCCGGAGGTGGCCTCCCGCAATCACATCCTGCATGTGCGCCCACTGGTGGAGCAGGTTTTGGCCGACGCAGGGAAGAAACTCGGCGACATGGCCGCTTTCGCCGCCACCAGCGGTCCCGGCCTCGTCAGCTCTCTCCTCATCGGCACCTCGATGGCCAAGGCGCTCGCCATCGCCGAAAACAAACCCTTTCTCGCGGTGAATCACATGGAAGGGCACCTGCTCTCGCCTTTCATGCATGAAAACGGCCCGGTGCGTCCGTGCGTGGCGCTGATCGTGAGCGGCGGCCACACGATGCTCGTGCGTGTGCAGGACGTGGGCCGTTACGAATTGCTCGGCCGTACGCGTGATGACGCGGCGGGCGAGGCCTTCGACAAGGTCGCCAAAATGCTCGGCCTGCCTTATCCCGGCGGCCCGGAGATCGACCAGCTCGCCCAGCGCGGCGATCCGAACGCCTTCGCTTTTCCCCGCAGTTTTCTGGATGGCTCCAGCCTGGAGTTCAGCTTCAGCGGATTGAAAACCGCCGTGCTCTATGAACTGCCGAAGATCGATGTGACGAACGAGCAGACGCTCGCCGATGTCTGCGCCAGCGTGCAGGCGGCCATCATTGAGGTGCTCGTCGAAAAGCTCGTGCTCGCGGCCAAACGCAGCCGCGAAACGCTGGTGACTGTCAGCGGCGGTGTGAGCTGCAACCGCGGCCTGCGCGCGGCCCTGACGTCCCGTTGTGCCAAAGCGGGTCTGCAACTGCTGCTCGCGCGGCCTGATCTTTGCACCGACAATGCCGGCATGATCGCTTTCGCTGCCGTGCAGCGTTTCAACACCGGCCGCTCCTCGCCGCTGGAGGCCGATGTCGATCCCAATCTCTCGCTTGTCAGTTGATCCACCTTCAGACCCCATGCGTCCGATTCTCTTTCTCCTCTGCGCATCCACTTCGCTTCACGCGGGCGAATGGCCGCAGTTCCTCGGCCCGCAACGCGACGCCACCGCTCAGGAAGAAGCCGTGATCACCGGCGGCGCTGAGCCGGAAATTCTCTGGAATCGCAAGCTCGGCAGCGGCCATGCCGGGCCGGTGGTCTCAAAAGGACGTGTGATCGTGTTTCATCGCCAAGGAGCCGACATGGTCACCGAGGCGCTCGATGCCACGGATGGGAAAGCGATCTGGAGGCAGGCGTATCTCGCCAGTTACCGCGACAGCTTCGGTATGGACAACGGCCCGCGTGCCGTGCCCTGCATCGCCGAGGGCAAAGTCATCACCCATGGCCCGGAGGGGATCGTGCAGGCGCTCGATTTTGAAACCGGCAAGCTGCTCTGGGAATACGACACCGTCGCCGAACTCGAATCCCCACAGGGTTATTTTGGACGCGCCTGCTCACCGCTCGTGACCGAAGGGAAAGTACTGCTCAATGTCGGCGGCAAAGGCGGCGCGGGCATCATCGCGCTCGACTTGCAGAGCGGAAAACTCGTCTGGCAGGCCACGGATCATGAGGCGGGTTATTCATCCCCCATCCTGATCCCCGAAGACACCAGCGTGAGCGCGTTCTTCACCCGCAGCGGCATCGTTTTGACGCAGAACAGCGATGGCAAGGTGCTGGCCGATGAATTCTTCCGCGCCGAGATCGACGCCTCCGTCAATGCCGCCGCCCCCGTGCCGTGTGGTGATGGCAAACTGCTCTTCTCCGCCGCTTACGATGTTGGAGCCGCCTTGTGGCAATGGAACAAGGCGGATCGCAAATTGGTCAATCTGTGGAAAAAGTCCGATGCGCTCGACTGTCACTACACCACGCCCGTTGAACACGCCGGACACGTCTATGGCCTGCATGGCCGCCAGGAGAGCGGCATAACGCTGCGCTGCATCGCCGTGGCCGATGGCAAAGTCGCGTGGGAAGTGCCGGATCGCCTTCAAGGCGGCACCTTGATCCTCGTTGGCGACAAACTGCTGCTGCACACCGAATCCGGTGAACTGTGGATCTTCAAGGCCTCACCTGAGAAATTCGACCTCCTACAGCGCAGCCAGATCACACGCGCCGGCCACCGCAGCCACGCGGCCTTTTCAAACGGGCTGCTTTATGCACGCGATGCGGAGAAAATGGTCGTGGTGAAGGTGAAGTAGGCGCTGGATTGATCCACCGCCGCGTCTAGTCTGCGGATCATGGCCCAGATCGGCAAACGCAACTCCCTCATCGTCCTGCACAGCACGCCGCATGGCATTTATCTGGATGGAGGCGAGCATGGGGAGATTCTGCTGCCGAACCGCTACATCCCGAAGGGCACGAGTCTGGGCGATGCGCTCGATGTGTTCATCTACCGCGATTCCGAGGACCGGCTCGTCGCGACGACCGAGACGCCGCTGGCCACCGTGGGTGAGTTCGCGACGCTGGAAGTCGTCAGTGTGAACCGCAACATCGGCGCGTTTTTGAACTGGGGACTGCTCAAGGATCTGCTGCTGCCGTTTCGTGAGCAGGCGGACCCGGTTCGTGTGGGCGACAAAGTCGTCGCCTACATCCTACTGGATGAGAAAACGGACCGCATCATCGCCACCACGCGGCTGAACCGCCATCTGAGCCGTGAACGCCCGCCGTTCAAACCCGCGCAGCCGGTGGCACTGCTCATCACCGCACGCACACCGCTCGGCTACAACGCGATTGTCGAGGGCACGCATGTCGGGCTGCTCTACCATTCGAATGTCGGCGCGCCATTGCAGGTGGGGCAGCAGCTCAATGGATTCGTGAGCGCGGTTTATCCCAGCGGGAAGATCGACCTCAGTCTCGATGCGTCTGGCTATCAACGGGTAGCATCGCTGACGGACCGGATTCTCGAAGCGCTGAAAAACAGCGGCGGCAAACTCGCCTTCGACGATGACAGCCCGCCCGAGGTGATCCGCAATCACTTTGAAGCGAGCAAGAAAGCCTTCAAACAAGCCCTGGGTTCGCTTTACAAGCAGCGCCGCATCGAATTCACGCGCCCGGGCATCGCATTGCTAGACATTCGCGAGACGAAACCGGGCGACTGGAAGCCGTCGGGGAGTTGATGGTGAGTGGTTGATTGTTGATGGCAACCAAGCCTCTCAGACCATCAACGATCGACTCTCAACCATCATCTAGACCTCACGGTGCCGGATACTTCTTCACCTCCGACTGCGTGCCGTCCACGAAGGTCAGTTGCAGCGCCACGAACTTCAAACCATCCGGCGCTTTGAGGTAAGGCAGGCCATCACCGATCTCATACGGCCCTTCGCCGGGCTTCGGCGGTGAGAAGGGGAATTCCTGGTCGAGTTTTTCGCTGTCGAACGAGTAGCGGATGGATTTGAGGATGCCGCGATGCGTGAGCACTCCCGTGAAATAGACATTGCCCTGCTGAATGCTGAGCCAGGAGGTGGCGGTCATGTCCAACATGTTTTTGCCGGCCTTGAGCGCGGCCTCGGCGGTGTTCAGCTTCAAAACAAAGGGGCCGTTCACCTTGTCCGTCATGTCGGTGTAGCGCACTTCGAGCGTGTGCTCGCCGGGTGCGAGTGTGGCGACCATGATCGTCTGCGACGGCATCGGCAGGCCGGTTTGCGGGTTGGTCATGTTGGCGAAGCCGGTGGATTTGAACTCGCCCGCGCCATCGAGCTTGTACTCGACGTTTTTGATTTTGTAGTCGGCGAAGCCCAGCGTGAGCATCCAGCCTTGGTTTGATTGATTCGCTGAAAGCGTCACCGGATTCTCCAAGACCGTCGCAGGCATCGCCGCGAGTTTCGCGAGACGGACTTCGGCATCATCGAGCCAGATTTTCGCCTGCTTCTTGTCCATGACGTAACGCTGGAACTTCCCCGCGCCGTCCAGCGCGCGGAATTGCTCCAGCAGCGCCTTCTCCTCGCGTTTGTCGGCCAAAGTCTGCTCGCCCAGCTTTTCCAGGGAAAACTCACGGCTCAGCAGATACACCGCAGGGGCGAAATCCGCGTGTTTTTCGACCCCTTGCTTCAAAGCGGTAATGCGTTGCTCCTTCGGCAGTAAAAGCGTGGCCGCGATCTCCAGGCTCGTGCTCGTGTTATTCTTCCGCATCGCCGTCACGACCTCACGCGCGCCTTCCAGGCCGTCCTGCACTTTCAACATGTCCGTGTAGGCCAGGTATGGGTCGATGAAGTCCACTCCGCTCGCGAGATAGGCATTGTAGCTCTTGCGGGCGCTGGCGAAGTCGGACTTCAGCTCGAACATGCGGGCGTTGTGGTAGTGCTCCGCCGGAGTCGTGGCATTGGCGATGATCGCACCGCTTTTCGTGGCCTGTTCAAACACCGCGCTCATGTCTTCCAGCTTCGTGAGCACCTGCTCGGTCTTCGTTTCGATGCGTTCCGCCGTCTCCTTCACCGCCACCACGTCTTTTTCGATCTTGAAGAGCGACTTCTGCACCTGCTCCAGCGCTGGAACGAGCGTGGCGAGCACGCCTTTGTCCTCCTCTGCCGCGAGTTTTTGCGCGCCCATGAACAGGCACAGCACCACGGTCGAAACGAGGCCAAAAGCAAAGCTCACGCTCCAGACATTGTGCTCCGTGGCCTGCTCGAGTTCCTCCTGCGTCACCTTTCCATCCGCCATCGCGCGACGCAGTTGCCGCTGATGCCCGCCAAACCACAACAGGCCCGCGATCACCGTCAGTCCCGCCGCTCCAATCGTGAGCCAGAGGATGAAATTCGCCACCGGCGTGCCCAGATCCGCCGCCAGCCCGACCATTCCCGAGAGCGGCCCGCCCGCCTTCGCCGCTCGCAGCATCAATGACTGATAATTCCGGCCGCAAGTGCCGCAGAGGGAGGAAAAAAGCGAGGCCATGACCCGCAGATCATGGCCTACACTCGTTCATTCGTGAAGCGCAAAAAATGGCTTACGGCAACGGAAAGCGCTTGTTCGTCTCGCTCACTTCTTTGCGAATCTCAGCCAAAGCGGCCTCGTTGTCTCGATTCGTGAGAGCGCGGTCGATCCAACCGGCGATTTGCTTCATCTCAGGCTCTTTCATGCCGCGAGTCGTGACGGCGGGGGTGCCGACGCGGATGCCGCCGCCGAGGGTGATCTTCTCGGTGTCGAAGGGGATGCCGTTTTTGTTCACGGTGATGGCAGCCTTGTCCAGTGTCTCGCTGGCGATTTTGCCGTTGAGGCCTTTTGGACGCAGATCGACGAGCATGAGGTGATTGTCCGTGCCGCCACTGACGATACGATAACCGAGGGCGGTGAGCGCGGCGGCGAGGGCCTGGGCGTTTTTGACGACCTGGGCGGTGTAGTCTTTGAAGTCAGGCTTGAGGCATTCGCCGAAGCAAACGGCTTTGGCGGCGATGACGTGCATGAGCGGGCCACCTTGCACGCCGGGGAAGACCTGGCTGTTGATCTTTTTGGCGAGTTCCTCGTTGTTCGTGAGGATCATGCCGCCACGGGGGCCGCGCAGGGATTTGTGCGTGGTGGTGGTGACGAAGTCGGCGTGCTCCATCGGCGAAGGATGAGCACCACCAGCGACGAGACCGGCGATGTGGGCCATATCGACGAAGAGGTAAGCGCCGACGCTCTTGGCGATGTCGCTCATCTTTTTGAAGTCGATGATGCGCGGGTAGGCGCTGGCACCGGCGGTGATCATCTTCGGCTTCTCGCGCAGGGCGACCTCGGCGAGCTCGTCGTAGTTGATGCGTTCGTCGGTCTGGCTGACGCCGTATTGGCAGAACTGGTAAAAGCGGCCGCTGAAGTTCGCGGGGTTGCCATGCGTGAGATGGCCGCCGTGGGCGAGGTTCATGCCGAGCACCTTGTCGCCGTGGTGGAGGACGCTGAAATAGACTGCGGCATTGGCCTGCGAG
The DNA here is from genome assembly GCA_945882215.1 of Akkermansia muciniphila. Taxonomy (GTDB): domain Bacteria; phylum Verrucomicrobiota; class Verrucomicrobiia; order Verrucomicrobiales; family Verrucomicrobiaceae; genus Prosthecobacter. The sequence goes on from CAMCWM010000147.1 coordinate 7,029, forward strand.
CCGGAATGCGGCTGCACGTTGGCGAATTTGGCGCCGAAAAGCTCGCACGCGCGGTCGATGGCGAGTTGCTCGACCTTATCGACCTCCTCACAGCCGCCGTACCAGCGTTTGCCCGGATAACCTTCGGCATACTTGTTCGTCAGGCAGCTGCCCTGCGCGGCCATGACGGCGCGGCTGGTGAAGTTTTCACTGGCGATGAGCTCAATGTGGTCCTGCTGGCGTTGCTGCTCGCCCTGGATGATGTGGGCGACGGCTGGGTCCGAGGAGGCGAGGATGCTGAGGGGGTGGGCTTGGGTGTTCATTTTATCGACTCTGCGACCGTGGCGGCCACCGGCGAAGGGCGTCTTTAACCAAGTATCGACGATTTCTTTGGCGGTGGTTTCGGGGGTGGTTTTGCCGGCGAGGCAGAGAATGTTGGAGGCGTTGTGCTCACGCGTGATGGCCGCTGTGGCCGCATCACTCACCAGACTGGCCTGGATGCCTGCATGGCGGTTCGCGGCGATGCACATGCCTATGCCCGTGGTGCAGACGAGGATGCCCGCATCCGCACGGCCGTCCAAAACGCGCTCGCTGACGAGATCCGCGTAGTCTGGGTAATCGACCGACGCACCATCATGCGTGCCGAGATCTTCAACGCCGTAACCACCTGCCTTCAGATGCGCCACAACGGCGTTCTTCAGCGTCAGACCGCCATGGTCGGAGCCGATGGCGAGTTGGTGTGGCAGTGCGGCGGTGCTCATGAGTTGGTTTCAGGTTCTTTCCAGGTTTTGTCGATGTAGGCCAGCAGACTGGGCAGCATTTTTTCCAGATCGCGAAGCGTCTCCTCATACGCGGCGCGGCCCTGGCCGAAAGGATCGCTGACATCCTTGCCACGGAGGGCATCCTCGGCGGCGAATTCGGAGACGAGATAAACCTTGTCCCCATGCTCCGGGAATTCCTCGGCAATCGCCGCCATGTGATTGGAGGACATGGCAAAAACATGCGTGGCCCGTTTCAGCGACTCATGATCGAGCATGCGGCTGAGGAAGCCGGAGAGATCGATTCCGCGCTCCTTGAGCAGTGCTGTGGTGTGCTTGCTGGCAGGCATGTCGGGAGCCGCCGCCACACCGGCGCTGGCGACCTGGTAATCCGCACGTTCCTTGACCAGTTCACGGAACAACGCCTCTGCCATCGGGCTGCGGCAGGTATTGCCAGTGCAGACAAAAAGAACGCTTTTCAAAATACGGTGCGGGTTTGATTCGGTCCCGCCGGGCGGCGGAGCGGCAGTGTGTCGCGACACCCCCGTTTGTCAAAGGCGGAGCAAATCGTGCCCTGAACGTATTTTCGTGGAATATCGCGCTTGCCAAGAGGGCTGCTCATGGGCTTTGCTTCCGTTTGTTCATTTTCAGCGCTTAACCACGGATGGCGGAACGATACAAAATTTATGAAAAGCTCGGCGCTGGAGGCGTCGGTGCCGTTTTTCGTGCCTATGACAGCCAGCTCAAACGCTGGGTGGCTGTGAAGCGATTGCTGACCGCCAACGAAGCCGACGCGGATAAAAACATCGCCTCCGAACTGCGGCGCGAGGCCGACGCGCTTGCCTCCCTGCGCAATCCAAACATTGTGACCATCTTCGACGTGGCGAGCGACGACGAGGGGCTGTTCATGGTGATGGAACTGCTTCAGGGCGATGATCTGGCCGATGTCGTTGCACGCGGACCGCTGCCATACGATGATTTCAAGGAACTGGCCTCGCAGACGCTCGAAGGATTGCTGGCCGCGCACCAGCACCACATCCTGCACCGCGACATCAAGCCGGAGAACATCAAGGTGGAGCGTCTGCCTGGTGGTCGCATGCAGTCGAAGATCATCGACTTCGGCCTCGCACGCGCCGGTTTGCGTGCGCGCAAGCAGACAGAGGACCAGGAAGGCACGGTGATGGGATCCATCTATTACATGGCCCCCGAACAGCTCACGCGCGAGCCGGTAGATGAACGCACGGACCTGTACTCCCTGGGCTGTGTGTTTTACGAGGCGCTCTCCGGCAGGAAGGCGTTTGATGGCGAATCGATGGCCCAGGTCATCGACAAGCACATCGATCATGAAGTCACCCCGCTGCATGTCATCGCCCCGCATGTGCCGCAGTGGCTGGGTGCCTGGTGCGCGCGCCTCATGGCCCAGAAGCCGGAGGACAGGCCCGCCAATGCCCAGCAGGCCATCGAGGAGTTTCGCGCTTGGGAAAAGATGCCCACGATGGTCCCTTACGGCCCGTGGATGGGAATGTACGCACCGCCGCCTGTTTACATGCCGCCGGGAACCGGCACGGTGCCATTGACAGGCTATTATCCTCCCGCTGAAGCCCAGCCCTCTTATGCCGAACCGGTGATGGAGGCCGTGCCGGTGGAAATCATCCCTGAAGCAAGCCCCTTTGTCGAAACCGCCGCCATCACCACTCCGCTGGCACCCGCGCCACGCAAACCCGCAACAGGCCGCACCACGTCTCTACAGCGCGGCACGTCCGCCTTGCAAAAATCATCTGGAAAGACCGATTCAAAATGGATCAAGAAAATCGCCCTCATTGGTGGTGGGATCGTGATCCTGATCATCGGCGGCTGTTTATTCTTCGGCAAGTCTTCCAGCAGTTCGAAAGGCCAGGGAGGATCCGTGCTGTCCAAGATCGGAATGACCTCTGCACCACCCAAAGTCAGCTTTCAGCTTCCACAGGATCGCTCGTATCCTCCAGTGGACCGCGGCATCGCACTCTTTTATGTCGGCAACACCGGCATCCTGACCAATCGCAAAGGCGGTGACGGCAAACCTGCTCCGGCCAACAACAATGAGGTGGTAGTCGAATGGAGAGACATCTCCGAGCGGGGTGGCGACAACATTTTGCGCAGCTTCCAGAACAGCCCCGAACACGCGCCCAAGCGCATCAACTGGCCCGAGGCAGCCAGTGGAGGAACCCCCAAACCAGGCCGCGTCGTGCTCGATTTCCGCCCCCGCAACGGCAAGCCCTGCGCGCTGGAACTCGACGACCCTGGCAAGGAGAGCCAGAACATGCCCTTTGGCAGCAGCAACGTTCCTGGTAGCGACAAAGGACTCACGATCGTCATCGCCTTCCAGGCTGACGCGTCACATCTGCCGACGCGAGTTTTCACTCTTGGCAATGATGACGGGGCCACGGTGTCTTTGAGTGTGGATGCTGGCAAAAATCTCGTCGCCGAGGTGCGTCACCAAGGCGGCAGCCCCACGCTGACCTCCAAAGATGTGAACGGCACGATCGCCTGTCTTGCCTTTGTCACCTGGAATGCCGGCACGGGCGCGTTTGAACTCCGCGTGAAAGATGCCGCAGGCAAAGCCTACGCCTCCTCCGGTGGCAAGTCCTCCGCTCCAGACAAGCCCCTGAACAGCCTGCAAATCGGACGCGTCAAAGACAGCTCTGGCGCAAACGCCGCTCCCAAAGATCAGTTCAGCGGCTATCTGGCCGAATTGTTCGTGTACTCGGCCGTCCTGAAGCCCGACCAAGCACAGCTCATCGACGGTCGCGTGCGTGATTACTACTTCCAACCCGCCGCACCATCACCGCTCAAACAACGTCTCAAAACCAAGCTGGCGTGGATCGAGCCACGCAACGCATGGAAGCTGAGTGCCAGCCACAAAAAGGAAGACTGCGCCAAGACCGTCGATGGCAACACTGCCTCGCGCTGGACCAGCGGTGTTTCGATGAAAGGTGGTGAGTGGTTCACCATCGAACTGCCGGCCGAGACAGACATCGCGGGACTTGTGCTCGACAGCCAGGCCAGTAACCAGGACTTCCTGCGCAAATATAAAGTCGAATTGTCCACAAATGGCACCCAGTGGAACGCACCTGTGGCCGAGGGCAACGGCAGCGCCGTGACTGAAATCATTTTCAAAGCGCCGCAGAAGGCACGTTTTGTCCGCATCACGCAACTCGGCTCCGCCTCCAATTTCTGGGGCATCAACGAACTGGTTCTCCTCAAGCCGTGACCACCACGGTTCCCGCCTGACCCGGTGCCTGCATCACAGCGCACAAGGCTCCGCGCAAAATCAGCGCCAGTTCATCGCTCAACCCTGCAGGAGCGGCCACGGCGGCATGAATCATGCCGTTGTCCGTCTCACACGGAATCACCGTGAGCACGTTCCCGGATGCCAGCGGCTGGCGGATGACAGGCGGTGTGTCACAGGCGGAACTTGCGCTCGCACGGATCGCTGCACCCCACGCCATCATGGTGGAAAGCACCAGGCTGGCTTTGGCCTCGCCACCCCACAGGACCTCGCCGTCATCACTCATCACCAGCACGTGGCCGCCGTCCTCATGCAGCACCTGACGCGCCCAGCCGGCAAACGCTGAAAGGCGCTCATCACGCGATCCCCGTGGAATATCGAAGGTGGGCGTGTGCGGGGGCTCCGCCACAGGCTCGGGCGTTGTTTCCAGCCGCGCCTCGATCTCTGATTTGTCCTCATAAATACCGGGCCTGTCGTCAGAGATCTCTTCTGCGGCGGAAAATGCAGTGTTCGGTGAATTTTCGGACGGAGACACCTCGCTTACGCGTGTCAGGATTCCCGCTTCCGTCGCACGCTGACGAATGGCGCGCAGTTTATCGCGTATCCGGCTCAGCGGCAGCGCGGCTGCCGGATTGTGCAGCACATGGTCATGCTCATCTTCCGTCTTCCCCAATACTTCTTCCTGAGGCTCCTCATGTTCGGCTTCAACAGGAGCTGTTTCTGTCATTTCATCCGCGGAGAGCGGCACCTCTTCCAGTTTCATCCAGTCAGCGACCATTCCCCATGACGCACCCGTCTCCGGTGTTGTTTTGATTTCGACAACCGAAGATGATTCGTCCACACAAGCTTCCTGTGGCGCAAGCTGCGCCACCAGTGCCTTGATACGGTCAGCATCAATCCAGGAGACTTGCATGGCCCTGCTCCTTTTCACGTTCCTTCGTCAATCCCGTGCGCTGCTCCAGTTCCGCGGCGATCTGGTCAAAAATCAGCGCTTCTGGCGGCGGATTGCGTTTCGTCAACGCCACCGGCACTCCGAGGGCGCTTGCTTCGAGGAAAGAGGGCAGTCGTGGGATGCTCTGCTGGAACATCAAGTTTGCCGGCAGCATCTCGCGCAGTTCTCTCGCCACCTTCAAGCTCATCTCCTGCTCACGCATCACCATCGTCAGCAGAATGCCCGCCACCCGCACGCCGGCCCCCTCCGCACGGAAACGCGCCAGTGTCTCCAGCAGATGAGGCACGCTGCGGATCGCCAGCGGTTCCGCCTGCTGGGGCAGGATCACAAAATCACAAGCCTTCACCACCGCCTCCGTCGTGCTGCTCATGCCAGCGGCGGTGTCCATCAAAACCACGTCCACGCCACGCAGTTCCGCACTCCTAAGTAGATCCGCCAGCCGCCCTGGCACCTCATGCGCCGACCAGCCCTGCCGTGCACAAGCGTCGTATTGGCCGGCAGGCACAATTTCCAGCTCCGGAAGCCGCGTTGGCACCACAATCTTGCCCAGATCTCCTCCGCGAACGAGAAACTCATGAAACCCCTCCCGCGACTTCGTGCTTTTCGCCAGCGACAAGCCCACCCCGCCTTGCGGATCCGTGTCAATCAGCAGCACTCGCCATCCCCGCCGGGCCAGCGAATAGGCGAGATTGATGCACAACGTGGTTTTCCCCACGCCTCCCTTCTGACTGGCCGTTGCAATCGCTATCACGCCGTGATGCTAGGATGCGTTTGCCGATTGGCAAGGAGGTTGCTCTGATAGCAAAGAATCTTGACGCGGCATGGCATGCTCGGCTAGATGAGCTCCAATGCTTTTTCCTGCCATCCATAAAAAAACAGCCTGCATTCACAGAATGAAACACTCGTCCATCCTTCTGCTCACGCTTCTAATTTTCCCCTTGTCGGGATGCAACAAGCACAACATCCTCACCCAGGAACGGGAGAAACTCGACTCCGAACGCGAGGCAATTCAAGTGCAGATCGCAGAACTGGATCGAACCATCCAGGGCATGCCGGATGCCTTCAACATCGCCGCTCTGCAGCGGAAGCTGGAGGAAGTGGAGAAGAAATCTGCGAGTGTGGAAGCCGAGGCATCCGCCAAAATGAAAAAGTGGGAGGACATTGAGTCACGTTTTCTTCCTCTCAAAAAGCAGGCCGAGGATTATCGGGCCAAAAACAATCTCTAATCCTCAATCACGACCTTCTTATGGAAAACAAAGCTTGGGCTCCCATTCTCGTCCTCGTGTTCATCATGATGGCTGTGTTCGCCTTTTATTATCTTGAAAAGGTGGACAAGGCGAACACTGACTTCCAAAACTCCAAGTTCATCACCGACCAGGCTCACGAAAGCCTTCGTTTGCGGCATCAAATGCTGGAGTCACGCAAAAAATTGGCTGCTGATCACAATGCCATGGTGCAAAAAATTCAGGCGTCCGAAGCCCGCCTGAAAAACTTGGAGCAAACCCAGGCCGATGCAGACAAAAAACAGCGTTCCGTCGAAGGAGACCTGAAATACTGGATCGGAGCCATGCCCTCCATTCGCCAGAAAGTCTGGCAGACCGCCTCCGGGGCCAAGCTGGGAGACGTTGCCCTGCAGAGTGGCAAAAGCCTGAAAAATGCCGAAATTCGCAAGGTGGATGAGAAAAGCATATCCCTCATCCATTCCGAAGGCATCGGCACCATCTCCCTCGAAGACCTGCCAAAAGATCTCATCGCCCGATTTGACCTAGGCGACAATTCACTTGTCAGGCAATTCGAACATTTCCAGCAAAGTCTCGACGAGAAACCAAAAAAAACCGCCCCAGTCGTCCAGGCCGCCCCTGCCGCGACATCTTCAGGC
>CAMCWM010000148.1 GCA_945882215.1 Akkermansia muciniphila
TTTGTCAATCAATCGTCCCGCCACGGGCAAAGGGCGGCTTGTGCCCGGCACGACGCCGACTTAGTCATGCCGGACATGATTCCCGACCGCCAGCCGCCCTCTCCCCGCCCCCGCCAGCCGACCGTCCCTATCCGCGGCATGGCGCTGGATGTCCTCGGCGAATGGTCTGGCGGAGAGCGCTTCGCCGCCGACCTCATGGACCACATCCAGCGCGACAACGGCCTCAGCCTGCCCGACGCCGCCTTCCTGCGCGACATCGTCCTCACCACGCTGCGGAATCTCTCCCTGCTCGACCATTGGATCGCTGTGATCACCGAGGACAAGCATCTCGACCACCGCAGCCGCTGGGGCCTGCGCATCGGCCTCTGCCAGGTTTTGATCCTCAAAGTCTCCGAATACGCCGCCGTGAACGAAACCGTGGCTGCCACTGGCCGTGCACGAAGCCTGATCAATGCCGTCCTGCGCCGAGCCTGCCGCGAATCCGCTGAGCTGCTCGCCATGGTGGACGGCCTGCCGCTCGAAACACGCACCTCGCACCCGAAATGGCTCATCGAGCACTGGCTCGGCCTCTTTGGCGAAGCCAAAACCACCGCACTCTGCGAGTGGAATCAAGTCCCCGCCCCGATCTGCGCCCGCATCAACCGCCTCTACCCGCACCTGGACGCTCCACAGGAAGATTTCATCGTTTGCGATCACCTTCCGCGTGAAGAATTGAGCGTGGGCAAAGTGTACATGCAGGATCCGAGCACCGCCATCGCCCCGCGTCTCCTTGCCCCGCAGCCCGGTCACCGCGTTCTCGATGCCTGCGCCGCGCCCGGTGGTAAAACCGCCCTGCTCGCCCAGCTCATGGAAAACCAGGGCGAAATCATCGCCTGCGATGTCGCGCCCGGTCGCCTGCGTCGTCTGGAGGGCAATCTGCATCGCCTCCACGTCACCAACGCCCACATCGAAGAACACGACTGGTCAGACCCGCAAATTCCCGCCTTCGCCAAGCCCGGCTTCGACCGTATCCTGCTCGACGTTCCCTGCTCGAACACTGGCGTCATGCGCCGCCGCGTCGATGTCCGCTGGCGGCTCCAACCCGATGATTTTCAAGCACAGACGCAAACACAGACGCAGCTTCTCAAAAACTGCCTCCGCGTCCTCAAACCCGGCGGCATTCTCGTTTACAGCACCTGCAGCATCGAACCCGCCGAAAACGAGCAACTCGTCGCCAGCGTCCTCGAATCCACGCCCGGCTTTGAACCCGTCAAACTCCGCCACAGCTTCCCGCCCGACGATCAAATGGACGGCGCCTTCGCCGCTGCGATCCGGCGGGTTCCATGAAAACAAGGGTAAAACTCTCCTACTTTGAGACACTGCGCAACTGCTGCACCCATTTGCTGAATGCTTCTATTGCCGCAGCATATGATGCTTCGGTTTCGACGATTTCATCTGGTACAACAGCGTAGCCCCAAGTGGCAAGAACGGCTTTGTGAAGACTGCCGCCGGTCCCTCCGCGAATAATCAGCGGATCAGTCATGTGCTGCTTCTGATCGCCCCCGACGAGAGCCAGATGCAAGTGAAAAGAAGCCTCGAAGGTTGGCGCATCTGCAATCTGAGAGGAGTTCACGGCGTTGGCCCAATAAATGAATCCGATTCCGATGAATCTTCTTTCATAAGCTTTTCTCACCACTGGGTCCGCTGCATTATTGCGCCGCGCATCATTGTTGTACAAAATGCTGACAAGAGAGCTCATATCTTGCTCCATCAGACCGAGGGCTAATTGCCGTTGAGCCACGGTGCTCCCGCTTGCGTCACGCGGCTGGGTCAGAAACATGATGTTCAAAGCAACTGAAAGAACAAGCACGGAAAGAAATGCGGCTTTCATTTCAAAAGCATTGTTCGAATTGCCATCACAAGCCAGAAAATTCTCGTTTCCACTTTGCCTTCATCGCAGGATGATGGGATCGCCATGAAACTCACGTCCCTTCTCCTCGCCCTCGGTCTCGCTTTCCAAATCCACGCCGCTGATGCGCCGAACGCCGCCGGTTTGCAGCTCTACAGCCTGCGCAGCCAGTTCACTCTGCGCGGCGTGCCGTGGACGCTCGACCGTGTGAAGGAGTTTGGCATCAAGGAGGTCGAACTCGCCGGCACCTACAATCTCAGCGCCGAGCAGTTCAAAACCGAGCTTGAGCAACGTGGCCTCAAGGCAGTCAGCAGCCACTTTCCGTATGATCGCTACAAAAACGACCTCGACAACGTGGTGAAGGACGCCAAGACGCTCGGCATCAAATTCGCGGGCTGTGCCTGGATCAATCACAAAGACAGCTTCGACGAGGCCGAGTGCCGCGAGGCCGCCGCCGTGTTCAACCAAGCCGGTGAAGCGCTCGCCAAGGAGGGCATCACCATGTTCTACCACGCGCACGGCTTCGAGTTTGAGCCGCACGGCGACGGCACCTTGTTCGATCTGTTCATGCAGGAGACCAAGCCCGAGTTTGTCTCTGTGCAGATGGACGTTCTGTGGATCGTCTTCCCCGGTCAGGATCCCGCGAAGCTGCTGGAGAAGTACAGCGGCCGCTGGAAGCTCATGCACCTCAAGGATTTGAAAAAAGGCATCGCCACCGGTTCCCTCAGCGGCAAAACCGACGTCGCCAACGATGTCGTCCTCGGCTCCGGCCAGATGGACTGGGTCTCCATTTTCGCCGCCGCCCGGAAGAACGGCATCCAGCACTACTTCATCGAGGACGAATCGCCCACCTCCATGGATCAGATCCCTGCGAGCCTGAAATTCCTGCGCGCGAACGGCTTCGAGTGATCCCATGTCACGCCGCCTCCACGCCATCATCCTGCATGGCGTTTTCATCCTCTCAGGCATCTCGGCGCTGATCTACCAGCTCGTCTGGCAGCGTGCGTTGCTCACGATCTATGGCAGCAACGTCGAATCCGTGGCGATGGTCGTGGCGGCCTTCCTCGCTGGGCTTGGCATCGGCAGTCTCGCCGGCGGCTGGATTTCAAAATCAGCGCGTGCTCCGCTCGTGCTGCTCTTCGGACTCGCCGAACTCGGCGTCGGCGCCTACGGTCTCGTTTCATTGAAGTTATTCGACGTGGTCGGGGCGATGACCTCCGCACAGGCTCACGGCCTCACCACCGGCGCTCTCGTCTTCCTGCTCGTGTTTTTGCCCACACTGCTCATGGGAGCCACGCTGCCGATGCTCGTAGCACATCAGGTGCGCGACACCGCGCATGTCGGGCAAAGCGTGAGCCGGCTCTACTTCGTGAACACCCTCGGGGCCGCACTCGGGGCTTTCATCGCCGCGCACTGGTTGCTCGGCAGCTTCGGCATGAGCGGAACGGTATGCATCGCGGCCAGTTTGAATGCGCTGGCGGCCTTCATCGTGCTGATGACCTCGAAAAAGCCGCCTACCGAGGCCTCCGCCGAAACTGAAGCCGCGATTCCAAATCCGAAGTGCGAGATCCCCTTCCGCACGGCCCTGCTGTGGTCCGCACTTTCCGGCTTCCTCGCACTCTCCTGGGAAATCGTCTGGTCTCGTGTCTTCAACTTCGCCAGCGCCTCCCGTGCTCCTGTGTTCGGCTACATGCTTGGCAGTTACCTGCTTGGACTCGCGCTCGGTTCGTTGATTAGTCCGCGATTGTTGGCTCAAATCGGTGATCTGCGCCCCAAGCTCGCTCGCTGGGTGCTGCTATCGAGTGTGGCTGGATTTCTCGTCGCACCGTTCACCGCCATCGCTGCATCACATGTGTCTTGGGAATGTGGTTATGTTCTCGTCATCGTTGCTGGCGCATTGCTTGGCATCACCTTCCCGCTGCTCTGCCACGCGGCCATCCCACCGGGCAAAGACACTGGCAGCCAGCTTTCGCGGCTCTACCTCGCCAATATCATCGGTTCCGGCGCAGGCAGTCTGCTCACTGGTTTCGTCTTCATGGAATGGATGAGCCTCCAAGTGCTGGGCTGGCTGCTGCTCGCCGTTTCCTGGCTCTGGGTCGAAGGCATCGCCCGTTTTCAACTGCCCGCCAAGTTGCGCCTTCAGCCGCTGTTCATGCTCTTGATCACCCTGAGCCCGTTTCAGAGCTTCTATGAGCGTCTGCAATACAAGAACGAATTCACATACGGCATGCGCTTCGAGCAGGTCATCGAATCACGTCACGGCGTCATCACCGTGGACACGAGCAATGCGGTTTATGGCAACGGCGCTTACGATGGCATGATCGGCACGAAGCTGGAGCCGAAGTCCTGGCTCGTGCGGCCTTACTTCCTCTCCGCCGTGCGGGATCGCATCAAAAACGTGCTCGTTATCGGCGTCGCCAGCGGTTCGTGGACGCAGATCCTCGTCAATCATCCGCAGGTGAAAAAAGTCACCGCCATCGAGCTCAGTCACGGCTACCTCGATCTCATCCGCGCACGACCTGAAGTCGCCAGCCTTCTCACGAATCCCAAGCTCGAACTCGTCATCGACGATGGCCGCCGCTGGCTGCGCCAGCATCCTGACGCGAAGTTTGATGCCATCGTGATGAACACCACCCATCACTGGCGCGAATTCGCCTCCGCGCTGCTCTCCCGCGAGTTTTTGACCGAAGTCAAAGCCCACCTCACTCCCGATGGCATCGCCTTCTGGAACTGCACCGAATCCCCACGTGCCGCCCGCACCGGCATGGAGGTTTTTCCTCATACACTGATGGTCATGAACCACTGCCTCGCCAGCAACGCGGCGTTGGAGCCAAACCGCGACCGCTGGCAGAAAATCCTCGCCGATTACCGCATCGACGGCCAGCCCGTCATCGCCTCCGATCAAATCGAAGCCACGCTCGATTTTCTCACCCAAGAAGCCCTCCCCGTGCCCGGCCATATGTGGCACTGGTGCCGCAGAGCCGCCATGCAATCGGCATGGAACGACGCCCAAGTCATCACCGATGACAATTTAGGTCACGAGTATCCCTGAGCGTTGCATTTGCATCCCCACCGCTCCCTGCCTAAACAAACCGCATGCCTGATGCCACCCCCAACACGATGATCAAACTCGTGCGCGAGACCGTCCTGCCGGATCTGCCTGCTGATTTCAGCACTGAGGCCGATTTTTTTGAAGCCGGACTCGATTCAATGGGCGTGATGCAACTGGTCATGTATTTGGAAGAGCGCTTTGGCAAGAAGGTGGAGCCGACGGAGCTGAGCCGTGACAATTTCCGCAGTGGCAGCACACTCGCGACGCTGGTGAATGGAAAGACCGCATGAGCTCCACAGCGCCTGCCATCCCGCAGTTTCCGATCTCGGGCACCGATGGATTCGTCGTGGCGCTCGATTACCTGGCACGATCTGCCGACGGTCGTGGCCTGGATGCCTTGAGCGAGATTCAAGTCAGCGGACAGCCGGATGAAACCCGCCTGCGCTGGCTGGTGGCGGAACTGCCGAGGCGCATGCCGCTGCTGCATGCCACGCTTTGCAAAAATGGTTGGTTCGGCGTGCCGTATTGGGAATGCTCGGGGGATGCTGTGGCGGTTCCCATCGAGTTTCATCGCGTCAGTAACGTGACCGGACCGGAAACCTCGGTGATCGAGTCAATCTCGACGTTGCGCCGTCTTCGCATGCAGGGCCGTGAGCGTTCATCACTCGGCCCGCCGCACATTCGTTTCGATGTGGTGCGCACCAGCGATCAAACGTGGTTCATCCTCATGAACTGGTCGCACCTGCTGCTCGATGGCACGGGCGTGGAACTGCTGTTCAAGCACATGAACGAGCTCTGGCACGATCCGCAGGCCGTTTCACCGCAGCAGCCGGTGGTGCGGAATGACAAGCCGTGGTGGAAGCTGTTTCAGGAGAGCGAAAGCTGCGGCAAACACCTCATGAATCTGGGTGTGGAGCCGTTTGTGTCCGTGAGCCAGGGCAAGCTCGTCAGCGGACGCCGCTGCTGCCTGTGGGAGACGTTTTCCAAGGAGGAAACGGCGAAGATCAAGCTCACGCTCGGCAAGATCGGTGGTGACATGATGCGCACGTTTTTTTACGCGGGCCTGGCGGCACGCTGCCATCAGATCGTGTTTCAATCTCGCGGCCACAGCGATTTCTCGTATGCCGTCACCATGCCGGTGCAGCAGAGGCCGAAGGACGGCGCCGGACGCACGGCCATCTTCCAGAACCACATGTCGATGTTCTTCTTTATATTGAAGGACGCCGATCTCGCGGACCTCGCCACGACGAGCAAGGTGCTCATGAAGCAGCACATGGAGCACCTCAAATTGAAGCGGCACCTGTCCTTCAACTCACTGCAGCTTCTCACCCGCCGCATGCCGGGCAAGACGATGCTGGACATGGTGCGGCTGGCCCAACGTGGCGAGATCGCCTCCTGCTACCATGCTTACACCGGCAGTTTTGGCGAAGGCATGACCTCTTTCTGCGGCGGCGACATCCTCAACGCCATCCACATGCCCACCGTCAACGCGCCACCCGGCAGCGGCCTGTTTGTCTCCGAATGCCAGGACCAGCTCACGGTCACGGTGAGCTACCTCGACACCTGCCTGAGCGAGGCTGAAACAGAGATGATGCGTGAACGCTGGCGTTCCGATCTTCTTGGGGAATGATGCGATCCTGAATCCCGACGTGCTCATCATCGGCGGCGGCAGCGCAGGCGTGGCGGCAGCAATAGCGGCTGCACGTCAGGGCGCGGACACGCTGCTGGTGGAACGTCACGGCTTTTTCGGCGGTGCAGGAACCGCCTCGCTCGTGCATTCATTCTGCGGACTCTATGATCTGCCGCCAACGCTAGAGGCAGCTCCGCATGTCGCGAATACCGGGCTTCCAGCCGAGCTTGAGCGCGAATTGTTGGCTCAAGGCATCGCGCACGGTCCACTGCGCATGGGCAAGGTCGATGTGCTCTTGCATCAACCCCAGCGTCTGGCCTTGTTTTATGATCAATGGTGCTCAAGACAGCCAAACTTGAAGGTGCTGCTGCATACCGATGTCATTGACGCCGCTGTTGAAGGCAACCGCGTCACCGAAGTCATGCTCCATTGCCGTGGCAGGACTTGGAAGCTGCGCCCGCGTTCGATTGTCGATGCCAGTGGCGACGCCGTGCTCGCAGCACTCACAAAACATCCTTGGGATCAAACGCCAGCCGCTGAACTGCAACGTCCCGCTTACATCGTCGGCATCGGCGATGTCGAGAGCGGCGCATTCAGCGGAGATGGCCCGTTGAAAATCGCGGGTTGCCTTGCCCGGGCGATTAGTGACCAACAACTGCCCGCCGCAGCCGCCGGGGCTCATTTTCGTGCTGGAACGACTTCGAATGAAGCCTTCCTCACGCTCGACCTAGCCGGCGATTCGCCCGAATGCCCCTTCGATGCCACGGACGCCCGCAGCTTGACCTGGGTCGAGTTGCAGGGCCGCGAAGTGACCTTTGCCATCATCGAGCACCTGCGTGGCTCCCTGGAGGGTTTTGCCAACGCACGCATCACCACGCTGCCCATGCGTGCTGGCATTCGCGAAAGCCGCCGCTGGATTGGCGAAGCCGTTTTGACCGAAGATGACCTGCTCGAAAGCCGCAGCAGCGATCAAGCCGTCGCCAACGCCACCTGGCCGATGGAACTACGTGAAACCGCTCGCGGCCCGCGCCTGCTCTACCCGCATGAATCCAAGGCATGCGGCATTCCGCTCGGTGCCCTGCGAGCACGCGATTTGAGCAATGTCTTCATCGCTGGTCGCTGCCTTTCCGCCACGCATCGCGCCCAGGCCAGCATCCGCGTCATGGGCACGGCTCTGGCGACCGGACAGGCTGCTGGCAACGCTGCCGCATCTCATGAACAAAAGACCGCAAACCTCGCACAGCAGGTGCGGGCGGTTTTGCGCAAACTGGAGTCCGCCAGGTGAACATTGTTGATCTCATCTTTGCACGCAGCACCGCCGCGCATTCAGCCGTCGTCAGCCCGGAGTTGCAGCTCACGTTCGGTGAGTTGGAGGCCCGCATGAAGGACTGCGCCCAGCGCATGAGCTCAGACCCGGCCTGGCCAAAGAAAACCCGCCCGCGCATCGGTCTCGATGCGCCGAGCGGCACCGACTACATCGTGGTGGCGCTGTCGATCTTGAAGCAGAACGCCTGCTTTGTGCCGATCCCAGCCGAGTTGACCGCCAGCGAGCGTGCGCAACTCGCGAAATCGACCGCGCTGGATGCCATCGTCGTCGCGAAGAGCGCGGAAGACTGGCGCATCGAGCCCGTGACGCACGATTCGCCGCCTGCATTCGATGAATCGGCTCTGGAAGCATTGAATCCGGCTTTCATCCGCTTCAGCAGCGGCACGACGGGAGCTTCCAAAGGCATTGTGATCTCGCACGAGACGCTGCTAGGACGAATCACAGCCGCGAACGAAGGCCTGCGCATCGGGCCGCAGGATCGTGTGCTGTGGGTGCTGCCGATGGCGCATCACTTTGCCGTTTCCATCGTGCTTTATCTCTATCATGGCGCGACGACGATCCTCGCACCGGCGAGTGATCCGAAGGTGATGCTCACGATGCTGCGCGAGCATGGCGCGACGGTGATGTATGGCTCGCCTTATCACTACACGATGCTCTCCGGCCAGCCGGACGCGGCCACGCTCGGTTCGCTGCGTCTCGCGGTCTCCACGGCGTTCGCTTTGACAAATGAAGTGGCGGAGCTTTTTGCCAGCAAGACCGGCCTGCACCTCACACAGGGCATGGGCATCATCGAGGCGGGTCTTCCCATCTTGAATCTCGAGCATGCGAGGGACAAGCCGACCTCCATCGGCAAGCCGTTGCCCGCGTTTGAGGTCAAGCTCAACGATGGCGAACTCATGCTGCGCGGCCCGGGCATTTTCGATGCCTACCTGACACCGTGGCAGCCGCGTGAGACTGTTTTGCACGATGGGTGGTTCGCCACGGGCGACATCGCCGAGATGGATGAGGACGGTTGTTTGTATCTGCGTGGCCGTGTGCGCAGCGTGATCAATGTGGGCGGCCTGAAATGCTTCCCTGAGGAAGTGGAGGCGATTCTGTGCAGCCATGCCGGTGTGAAAGCCGCCCGCGTTTCCGGTCGCGCGCATCCGGCGCTGGGGGCTATGCCTTCCGCGGAAATCATCCCGCAAAATGCCGAATCACCGCCGCCGGTGATTGAGTTGAGAAAACTTTGCCAGGAGCGACTCTCCGCCTACAAAGTGCCGTTGTTCTACACGTTTGTTTCCGAGCTGCCGCTGACCCCCAGCGGCAAAATCCGCCGCTACTGAAACCCATGAATCGTCCCCCACGCATTGCCATCCTCGGTGCCGGGCCTTCGGGCAGCGCACTGGCAGCTCTGCTCGCTCGCCAGGGCATCAAGCCAATCGTCTATGATGATGAAAAGCGTCCGCCATTGCTTGTCGGCGAGTCCATGATCCCCGCCATCGTCGCGATCATCCAGCGCCTGGGCATTGAGGACCGCGTGGCGGCCATCGCGCAGCGCAAACCGGGGGCCAGTTTCATTCATCATCGCGGCACGCAGATGCACTTCAATTTCATGTCGGTGAAGGGTCGTCTGCCGCCCTACGCCTACAACATTCCGCGGCCTGCCTTTGACGATGTGCTCAAAGATTATGCCAAGGAGCTGGGCGTGCCGTTTGTGAAGCACCGCGCCGGACTCGTGGCGCATCCAGGTGGCCAACCGGAGCTGGAGCTCGATGCGACGGCGCTTGACGCGGGTGGCTATCACAACGGTGCGAAGCCGGATCTCATCGTTGATTGCAGCGGGCGCTCACGCACCTCGGCCAAGCTGCTAGGCATCGGGTCCACCACTGGCCCGCGTCGTGACACGGCGCACTTTGCGCACTTCACCGGCATTGAGCATCCGTATGAGCCGGGGCAGATCGCGATCACTTATCATCCCTGGGGCTGGAGCTGGCGCATTCCGCTGCCGGACCGGCTTTCCTTCGGCATCGTGATGAACCCGAAATCGCTGCCCGAGTTCGGCGCGACCGCCGAAGCACGGCTTGAAAAGGTGCTGGCGACGGATGGCATCCTCTCCCCCCTGGCGCAGAACCGCCAGCGCGTGACCGATGTGTACACTTACACCAACTACCAGCTCATTTCCGACCGTGCGCATGGTCCGGGATGGGTGGCGGCAGGAGATGCGTTTGGGTTTGTCGATCCAATGCTCTCACCAGGCGTTTTCCTGGCCCTGGATGCCGCCGAAACCCTGGGTGCGATGTTTGCGAAGCACGGCGAGAAGCTCCTCGACTCGCCTCAGCGTCTGATGAAGGAACTCGATCGCTACGAGCAGCGCCAGCGCTCCTGGCACGCCGCGTGGCATGAGCTGATCGAGTACTTTTATGACGGACGCATCGTGGCCTTCTACGAGCGCGGCATGCAGTTGAAGACGGACCACCCCGGCTGGTTCAGCAACACGATGGAGAGTGTCACCTCGCGCATGCTTGCCATGATGGCGACCGGTGCCTCAACGAGGTCACCGATGAACCGTGGCTACCTGCGACACTGCGCCAAATGGCTGCTCAATCATGACCGCGCCAAGGAGCTGGCCCTGCCCTAACCCGCCTTCCTGATGCTTTCGCGTCTGCTTGCCTCCCCCACCACCGCGCATGTGCTGCCGCTGGTGCTGTTCACGCTGCTGAACGCCGTCCCTGGTCTGTTCCGCATCGAAAACTCCGAGCTGCCCTGGCATGTGCGTGCGCCGGAGCACTGGGTCTATCCGCTGCAAACCGTGATCTGCGCCGTGGTGCTCGTGCTGTTCCGCAAACACTACACGATGGCGCCATGGCGAGGTCTCGGGCTCGCTTTCGCGCTCGGCATCGCTGGCATCGCTTTCTGGGTCGCTCCTGCGCTGCTGCGTGAGGCCTTGATTCAAGGCGGACATGAACCAGCGAAATGGTGGGAGTGGTTTGGACTCGCTGAACGCACGGAAGGCTTCGATCCGATGATCGCACAGGATTCGCCGCTTTGGTTCAGCGTCGTCGTGGGCATGCGCTTCGCACGCATGGTGCTGTTGGTACCGCTCGTCGAGGAATTGTTCTGGCGCGGCTTTTTGATGCGCTTTCTGCTCACCGAGGACGGTCGCTTTGAAAAAATCGCCTTCGGCACGCATGCCTGGAAGGTGTTTTGGATCGTCACCGTGGCGGTGATGCTGATTCACAACATGGAGGACTACCTCGGCGCGTTCGTCTGGGGAGCACTGATGTATTTCGCGGCCGTACGGACGAAAAGCCTCGGCGCGTGTGTGTTCATGCACGCTGTCGGCAATCTGGCGCTCGGGCTTTACGTCATGAAGACGCAGCAATGGGGCTTCTGGTGATCAGGCGGCGCTACTGTCGTTGCTCTTGATCTGCGCTTCCAGTTCCTTCACACGGGCCTGCAACAATGGCAGGCGGTTGATGCTGGCGAGACGACGTTTTTCTTCGGCTGCTGGAATCGCAGGAAATCCAAGATAAGTCTGCCCGGCTGGCAGATCGCGCGTCACGCCACAGCGTGCAGCCAGTGTGGCTTGTGAACCTATGGTGACGTGTCCAGCAATGCCAACCTGCGCCGCGATGACGACGTAATCACCAATCATGGCGCTGCCTGCGATGGCCGTGCAGGCCACGATGATGCAGTGTTTCCCGATGACCACATTGTGGCCGATTTGCACGAGATTGTCGATCTTGGTGCCTTCGCCGATCCAAGTGCGGCCAAAACGCGCACGATCCACGGTCGAACCCGCGCCGATCTCCACATCGTTGTCGATCTGCACGATGCCAGCTTGCCTCACCTTGCGGTGACGACCCTGGCTGAACTCATAACCAAACCCATCCGCGCCAATCACGGCACCTGAGTGCAGGAAAACGCCTTCGCCCAAAATGCACTCGGCATGCACGGTTGCATTGGCAAACAGCCGCGAGCCTTTGCCAATGCGCGCATTGCGCCCGACGTAGCATCCGGCTCCGATCTCGACGTCGTCTCCCAGTTCAACACCGGCTTCGATCACCGCGTTCGCACCGATGCAAACACGCTCAGGTTCAAACTGAACCGAGGCGGCAACGACCGCCGTGGCATGCACGCCAGCCGTGAAAGGGTCCGGCTGAAAGCCGTAGGTTTCCACGATCAGTTCGAATGAGCGCGACGGTTCCGCCACCGCAATGCATGATGCATGCGCGGGCAGTTCCGTGAACCCCAATGGCACGAGCACCACCGTGGCCTTGGTGTTGGCTAGCCGCTCGCTGTAGCGGGTGTCATGGAAAAAACTGAGGTCACCACCGATGGCTTCTTTGAGCGAGGCAAAACCGGTGATCTGCTCCGCCGGATCTCCACACAAAAGAGTTCCCCCGACGAGGGTGGCGAGATCGGCGACAGCGATTTTCATGGCCCGCATGATCTCACCTTTCGAGATGCCCGCCATTTCATTTTTGCCCGAAGTAATGTTTGTCACAAAGGGCGGCTAGCCCTGCAACGTCTCCACGCGCATCCAGCCCGGCTCTCCTCTCACGCAGGGGAGTTGGCGGATGGCCGTGAGCGCATTTTTCATGTCACCGAGGCGGGCATCGTGGATCATGAGCACCAGCGAAGTCTCACCGCTGGTATCTTCGAGATCCTCCGGCTGGATCATCGAGGAAATGCCAATGCCACGCTCACCCAGCACGGTGGCGACCTGGGCGAGCACACCCGGAACGTCATCCACGATCAGCCGCAGATAATAACGCGACACCGTGTCGTCGATCGGCTTCGATTTGCCGTAGAGACCATGCGGCACGAAGCCGCTATGACGCGCCCCGTGCATCAGCACCGCGGCAGCTTCGCACAAGTCGCTGATCACGCTGCTGCTTGTCGGATCCTGCCCTGCACCACGTCCATAGAAAAGAGTCTCGCCAACCACATCTCCGTTCACCAAAACCGCATTGAAAGCTCCGCTCACACTCGCAAGCACATGCGAAAGCGGCACCAGCGTGGGCTGCGTGCGCACCTCGACGAGGCCGTTTTCGTCGGCACGGATCACCGAGAGCAGCTTGATGGTGTAACCGAGGCGGGCGGCGAATTTGAAGTCCGTGATGCTCACGCGGTCCACGCCCTCGACATGTACCTTGTCCTGCGGAATCCAGAAACCGTAGCTCAGGGAGGCGAGAATGATCGCCTTGTGCGCCGCGTCCCAACCGCTCACATCGAGTGTCGGATCGGCCTCGGCGTAGCCTTTTTCCTGCGCCTCACGCAGAGCATCCTCATAGCTCAAACCGGCCTGCGACATGCGCGTGAGGATGTAATTACACGTCCCATTGATGATGCCGTGGATGGAGCGGATGTGATTGCCCACGAGTCCCTCCTGCAACACCTGGATGATGGGAATGCCGCCGGCGACCGCCGCCTCGAAGTAAATCGGCACGCCGCATTCCTCGGCCAGCGCGAACAATTCCTTCCCACGCTCGGCCAGTAGCGCCTTGTTGCCGGTGACGACGATCTTTTTGGCCCGTAGTGCTGCGGCGACCATTTCATAGGCTGTGGTCGTGCCGCCGATGAGTTCGACGATCACCGGAATGGCCGGATCCTTAACCAGTTCCCGCCAGTCATGAGTCAAAATAGTCGCTGGAACCTCGACATCACGCGAACGCTTCAAATCCCGCACCGCCACACGCGTGATGCACAGCTCAGCTCCGATGCGCTGGCTGATGAGAGCGCGATTCTTTTGCAGATTCTTGAACACACCCGCCCCCACGTTGCCTAAACCGGCCAAACCTATGTTGATAACTCGCGGAGAACTGACGTTGGACATGATGGATGAAATGCCGGGGTTGAAGGGCCGTAGTCATGGCGGAGGCGCGGCAACCTCGCAAGCAGGAAGGCACCTCTTGAACACCCGAGTCAATCTCCTAAGTCCTGCCGAGCCAAGCGCTGAAAATGAGCCGAATA
>CAMCWM010000149.1 GCA_945882215.1 Akkermansia muciniphila
AGGGCGGCGGCGGCCCCACCATGCCGGATCATCTCCTGCCTGCCGCGGATTTTGCCGAACTGCTCGGTGCCTGCCTTTCCAGCGCAAGCGTCGGTGTCATCGCCGCCATGCGCGAATTGCGCACCGCCTTGCAGAAGCTCGCGCCCGAACAGCTCTCCGGCGAAATCCCCACTGCGCAGAAACCGCGTGCCTTGCTTGCGCCGCTGCTCGCCAGTTATCAGGAGGTCGCGCGCGGTCTCGTCAATCTCGTGCGCATTCAAAGCCAGCGCCTTGACATGGCGAATCCTTACAGCATGCGCGGAACGCTCACCAAAACGGGCCGCTCCGTGCTCATCGAGCAAGTGCCGCCGTCACGCATCGCCTGTGCGCGGGTGAAGGAGGTGGATGATTCCGCCTTCAAGATCACCAAGCAGCGTGACAACTCCGGCCTGATCACGCTCGCCCTCGTCAATGAGGCCGAGGACATCACCTGTCTGGCCGAGGAAATCGTCGAAGGCATCAGTCTCGCCGATGTGATGCGCGAACGTCGTTTTCTGGATGTGCAGGAGGCCTATCTGGTGCTCGCCGGGCTCGACTCCGCGCTCACACAACTCGACAACTCCACGCTTCCAGCCAGCAAGCTGCGGCTGGAGGACATTTTTCTGCTCACCGGCTTCGCGCGTGAGGACTCGCGCAGCACAAAGCTGCTCGTCTCCAAGCTCAACGAGTGGCCTGCCTTCAATGTCATCGTGCGCGCGCATCCCACGCTTGCCTCCATGTCCGGGCGCGGCACCGATCCCGCTTCGTTGCTGCCACCGGCGCGTGGCACCACCACCACGACATGGCATGCGGGCTGGCTCGCGGCTTTGTGCAAATTCCTGCTCGGCCTCGAATCACCGGTGGGCGTTCATTCGACGCCGGAGGGCGGTGCGCGCGAGCGTGAAACCGTCGCCCGCCTGCTCGATGATGAGATCGCCAAGATCGCCGAGTCGAAGCCCGGCCAGCGCAGCGATTTTCTGGCCCGTTACGCGCGCATCATCCAGCATTACGATCTCGTCAAACCGAACGAGCCTATGCGTGCAGACGGCACGGATCCTGCGATGGACTTTGGTTTGAAGCCACGTCCCAAAACTGTTCCTGTCACGAAATCCGCGGTGAAACGCGAGTTCTCCGCGCCGCTTGCTTCCGAATCCCTGCGTTCGCCGGTCGCATTGACCACGGGCGGAGCTGTCAGCAAGGACGAGACCAACATCGGCTTCGCCGAGCTGCTGTTCCGCAATGCTGGCAACGAGCCTTCGCCGCCCGACGCCCCGGATTGGGCGCGCGCCGCCGCGAGCGCGCCGCCAACGCTGCCCGCGCATCTCATTCCAGTCGATGACGTGCCCATGTGGTTGAAGGCCGCTGTCTTCATCGGCGGTTCGATGGTCATTGGAGCGATGTGCGCGCATCTGTCCGGCGGTGCCTTGTGGCAGAAAAAACGCGGTGCTGTGCCGATGGAGGCCGCCAAAGGCAGCAAATCATCCGCCGTCATGCCTGCGCCCGCGTTTTCCACGCAGCCTGCAGTGCCCAAGGCCATTCCTGTGGTCGAACCGCCGGTCGTCGTCGCTCCGCCGGATGACGAAGCGCAGCGCGGGCGCGGTGTTTCGCTCTCGTTGCCGCCCGGAGCCGGTGGTTTGCGCGAACAACTGGCTCCAGAGCCGAAGCCACCCAAGCCACCTCCATGAAAACGTGCTGCGTCCGCGTCCTTGCCAGTGTCCTGCTTGCCTGCGCGTTGACGGCCTGCCCGGAGACCACGGTGAACAAGGATTTTGGCCTCAAGCCCGTGGCATTGGAGGCGGACGACTGGAACGGCCTGTGGATGCCTGTCGATGACGACGACAAGATTCAATTCTACGTCACCGATGCCGCGAAGGGCTCTCTGCAAATGACCGACCCGGACGCGAAGAAGGACAAGACCATGTGCTTCCACATGCGCCGCGCCAGCAATGACAACAAGGTGAAGCTCTGTTTCGCCCTCACGCGCGATCAGGATGACAAGGAGCCGAAAACGCAGATCCACCTCATCCGCCTGCCCGATGAAGATGTGATCCTGGCCTGGATGATCAACGATGAGGCCGTCGAAAAGGCGATCAAAGCAGGGCAACTCAAAGGCACCACGCAACGCGTCAAAGAAGACCCCCACAACCATCTCGACTCCGATCCCGCCAACTACACGAAGTTGCTGGAGCCGCAGTTCTGGGATTGGTCGGAACCTTCGATCCTGAAGCGTGCGAAGCCATGAATTCACCCTCCACCTTTTCCCGCCGTCATTTCCTCACCAGCGCTGCTTCACTCACCGGGGCGGCGGGTCTTCTAAATGATGTGCAGGCCGCGACAGCCGAGTCCAAACCCTTCTCCTTCGTCTTCTTCACCGATCCGCACGTGCAGCCGGAAAAAGGTGCCGTCGATGGCGTGAAGATGGCCTTTGCCAAGGTCAACGCGCTGGAACAGAAGCCGGATTTCGTCATCACTGGTGGCGATTTGATCATGGATGCGCTCGAAGTCGGCATCGACCGCGTGGAGACGCAGTGGAAGCTCTGGGATGAGTGTCTCAAGACCCTCGAAGCGCCGTCCTACCATACCGTTGGCAATCATGACGTCGCTGGCTGGTCGCCCAAGGCGATGATCAAGCCCGGCGAAAACGCCTACGGCAAGGCGCTCTTCGCTGACCGCTACGGCCAGGGCAAAACCTACCGCAGTTTCGACCACGGCGGCTGGCACTTCATCATCCTCGACTCCATCGGTCTCGACAAGGCCACAGGCGACTACATGGGCTGGATCGACGACGACCAGCTCGCCTGGCTCCAGGCCGATCTCGAAAAGACCGGCAAGCAGACCCCCATCATCCTCGTCACCCACATTCCGTTCTACAGCGTGTGGCATCAGGTCATCCTCGGCCCCAAGATCAACATCGGCGGCAAGGCACTCGTCGGCAACGCACACGACTTCCGCAAGATGCTCGGTCAATACAACCTCAAGCTCGTCCTCAGCGGCCATGGCCACATCTCCGAGCGCATCCAGTTCGACAAAGTCGTCTATCTTCAGGGCGGCGCAGTCTGCGGCATGTGGTGGAAAGGTCCCGTTCATGGCAATCCCGAAGGCTTCCTCCAGGTCGAATGCCGCCCCGACGGCACCTTCACCGACCGCTACCATGGCTACGGCTGGAAGGTGCGAGCCTGATTCTTGGGCTTCAATGCACAAGCTGTTCGGGAGTGAATTCATCTCCCCAAGAATGATCCCAATCTTACCGGCTATGAAAACAAATCAGCCGGGCGTTGTGGCCCGGCTGATGAGATTGGGAGATGGGACACGGGCTGGAAAGCCGTGCTATGTCACGCTTTCGGCGTGTCGGCGGTGCTTTCGGGAAGCTTGGGTGCCTTGATGTAGTCGGTGGGAAGATCGCCCTTCAGTGCCTTGAGGAAGGTGACGATGGAGGCGGTTTCCTCTTCGGTGAGCTGCTTGCCGAGCTGGTATTCGGCCATCTTCTTGACCATCTCATCGAGTGCCTTCACGGAGCCGTCGTGGAGGTAAGGACCGGTCTCGGTGATGTTGCGGAGGCTGGGGACTTTGAAGAAGAATTTTTCGCCATCGTTCTTGGTCACATCGGCACGGCCATTGTCCTTGAGATCAGGCCAAGCCTTCACGAGGCCAAGCTTTTGATACATCATGCCGCCGACGCCGGGGCCGTTGTGGCAGGTGACGCAGCCAGTCTTGGCAAAGGTGGCAAAGCCCTTTTTCTCCTCGGCGGAAAGCGCGTCTTTGTTGCCCTTGAGGAAGGTGTCCCATTTGCCGGGCGTGAGGAGCTTGCGCTCGAAGGCGCCGATGGCCTTGCCGAAGTTGTCATATGTGATGGGGTCAGCCTCGCCAGGGAAGGCGGCTTTGAAGCCTTCAACGTAGCCGGGCATGCTCTTGAGCACTTTCACGACGAAGTCGGCGCTGGGCATGCCCATTTCGACGGGGTTAAGCACAGGGCCTTTGGCCTGGGCTTCGACCGTGGGCTCACGGCCATCCCAGAACTGGGCGATGTGGATGGCGGCGTTGTAGGTGGAGGGAGAACTGCGCCCGCCGAGCTTGCCTTCGTGGCCGGGGGAGAAGGGCAGATTGTCCTGGCCGTACTTGTCGAGCATGTGGCAGGAGTTGCAGGAGAGCTTCTCGCCCTTGGAGATGCGGTTCTCAAAGTACAACTGGCGCCCGAGGTTGATTTTCGCCTCGGTGAGTTCGTTGTCCGGCGCCGGCACCTGGGCGGGCAGCGGCTGGAACATCGGGAGGAAGGCCTCGGAGAGATCGGCCTGCGCAAAAGCGGAGGCGGTGCTCAATCCAGCGACGAGGGCGAGAATGCGGGTGGTGTTTTTCATTCGATTGTGTTTGTGATGCGCTCCCGATACGTGGCGTGAGTGAGACTGATTTCAAGCGATTGCGTGGTGAGACAACTTCTCAAACAAACGAGTCTGCGGTTGACGTAAACAAGCGCTCTTGAATACGCTCCAGCCATGATCCGAAAATCCTTCCTGCTACTGCTGTCGGCAGCCGCGCTTTGCCAAGCCCAACAACCCGCCGGTGACGGCAAGGCGGATGACACTGCGGCGATCCAGCGGCTTTTTGACACCGGCGGCAGCGTGAAACTGGCCAAAGGCACCTACCGGCTCACGAAAACACTGACCGTGGATCTGACGAAGACCGGATTCGCGGCCCTGAGCGGTGACGGCACGGTGCGTTTGGTGATGGAGGGCGCGGGGCCGGCCATTCATTTCATCGGCACGCATGAGGGCTCGGCAGCGCCGAGCACCTTCAAGCCGGAAGTGTGGGCCAACGAACGCACGCCGATGGTGGACGGCATCGAAATCGTGGGCGCGCATGCCGAGGCGGATGGAATCGAGGCCACGGGCACGATGCAGATCACGCTGAGTCGCGTGGTGGTGCGCGAGTGCCGGCATGCGGTGCATTTGACGAAGCGGAACCGCAACGTTCTGATCTCCGCGTGCCATTTCTATCACAACACAGGCGTCGGTGTGTTTTACGATGATGTGAACCTGCACCAGTCAAACATCGCAGGCAGCCACATCAGCTACAATGGCGGCGGCGGGGTCGTTTCGCGCGGCGGCAACGTCCGCAACCTGCACATCGGCACCTGCGACATCGAGGGCAACCACGCAAAGGACGGCCCGCCAAGCGCGAACATCGAGCTCGACTCACGCGGCGGCTCCATCGGCGAGGTGGCGGTGACCGGCTGCACGATCCAGCACACGAACAAATCGCCCGACTCGGCGAACATCCGCATCATCGGCTCCGGCACCGATCCCTCCCTGCTGCGCCGTGGCGGACGCGAGAACACGCGTGAAGGCAACGTGACGATCAGCGCGAATGTGTTCAGCGACGTGCAGGTGAACATCGAGATCCGCCATGCACGCGGCGTGGTGATCACCGGCAACACGTTCTGGGAAGGCTTCCAGCACGATCTGCTGGTGGAGGACAGTGAGAACATCGTGGTGACTGGCAATAATTTTGACCGCAATCCGCGCTACCTCGTGAACGGCAATGACAACGCGGAAAAGAATGGACTCGTGTTCCTGCGCTGCGCGGACTGCATCCTCAGCAGCAACGTCATCTCCGGTGTGTGGAAGAAGCGTGCGGCGGTGGACATCGAGTCCGGCAACCGCCTGCAAATCAGCAACAACAGCGTGCTCGACTGCGATGGTGTGGGCATCCGGCTGGAAAAAGTGACCAACAGCATGATCGACGGCAACATCATCCGCGATGACCGCGAGCCGGAAAAGCGCAGCAAGGAGCCGTCGCTCGTCTTTGTCGGCGGCAAGGCGAATGTGATCGGCCAGAACGTCATCGGCAACAAGCAGGAGGCGAGGTGAAGACGCAGTGATGAGTTAGAGGTTATGAAGTTATGGGAGAAGCGAGCCAGCCTTCACCTCTCTCCTCAACTCATAACACCTAACCCTTAACTCCTAACCCACACATCATGACCGTCGCACATGCCACCTCCCTGCTTGCGAGCGCGCACTGGCGCATGCTGCTGCACAAGCTGCGCTTTGGTTTGCGTGAGAACCGTCTGCTTAGCGTGACCGTGGGATCGTTTCTCGTGCTGTATGGCCTCGCGGCATATTTCCTGGTGCTGCGCGGGCTGGAGTTCGTCGCGAAGCTGCCGCTGATCGGGCCGCTGCTGACGGAGCGGATGGTGTTTCTGCTGTTTTTCTTCTTCTTTGTGATGCTTGTCATCTCAAACGCCACGATCACGGGCATGGGCTTGTTCCGGCGCAAGGACATGGAATGGCAGGTGGCGCTGCCGCTGCCGCCACGCAGCCTGGTGCTGTGGAAGACGCTGGAAGGCATGCTGTTGGCAAGCTGGGGCCTGCTGGTGCTCAGCGCGCCGATCCTGCTGGCGCTGGCACGCATTTATGAGGCGGATGCGCGCTTCATGCTCGCCGTGGTGCCCGCGCTGATGTCGCTGGTGATGATCGCGGCGAATGTTTCGACCTGGATATTGATCGCGCTGGTGCGCTGGGCGAAACGCTGGATGTGGAAGCCGGTGGCGGTGGTCGCGGTCCTGCTGCTGGTCAGAACGCTGCCCGTTTGGAATTCGAGCTACGAGACGATGAACTCGGGTGATCTCACCGCAAGCTTGAATCAGATCCTGCGGCACACGGAGATCTGCATGCACCCGCTGCTGCCGAGTTCCTGGGTGGCGGAGACGATCCAGGCCGCCGGACGCGGCATGGCCGAGCGCACGGTGTTTTTCAATCTCGTGCTGCTCGCCTATGCGCTGATGAGCATCGTGATCACCACGCGCATCGCGGGCGCTCACTTTTATCCTGCCTGGAACCGCATCATGAGCGCGGCGCCGGGACCGGACCATGCGAAGGAGAATCCAAGGTTTCGCACGCAGCCGGGACGCTTCGCCGAAGGATTGCGGCGGATGCTGGCGCTGGACCGGGCGTCATTCGCGCTGATGGTGAAAGAAGTCCGCACGTTTGTGCGCGAACCGGTGCAATGGGGCCAGACGGCCATCATCTTCGGTCTGCTGCTGATGTACTCGATGAACCTGCGCAAGCTGGGCTACGATCTCCAAAGCCCGTTCTGGATCACGGTGGTGAGTCATCTGAACCTGCTGGTCTGCTGCCTGGCGCTGTCCACTCTGACCACACGTTTCATCTACCCGCAATTCAGTCTGGAGGGGCAGCGTCTGTGGATTCTGGGACTCTCCCCCCTGCCGCTGCATCGCGTGCTGGCCTTGAAACTGCGGTTGAGCGCCAGTGTTCTCGCGCTCCTCATGGTGGCGCTGGTGGTGGTTTCCGGCGTGTCGCTGGCACTGCCGTGGAAGCGCATTCTGTTCTTCAGCGCTTCGATCTTGATGCTGAGCTACGGCCTGACCTCGCTGGCACTGTCCCTCGGCGCCTTGGTGCCCAATTTCCGCGAATCGAACCCGGCGCGCATCGTCTCTGGGTTCGGCGGTACGGTCTGCCTGATCGCCAGCTTCGTTTACATCGTCTGCGGGATGGCGCTTCTGGTGATTCCCTCCTGGCATAACCTTAAACAAGAAGCCACTACGCTGGTGGGTTATGACAGCCGGATTGAACTCATGGCTCT
Source organism: Akkermansia muciniphila (assembly GCA_945882215.1). Taxonomy (GTDB): domain Bacteria; phylum Verrucomicrobiota; class Verrucomicrobiia; order Verrucomicrobiales; family Verrucomicrobiaceae; genus Prosthecobacter. Next base: position 7,615 of record CAMCWM010000149.1, read on the forward strand.
GGGCGGATTGGCTGTGCTGACCGTGGTTTTTGGCGGGCTTCCTTACTTTTTTGCCAAGAAGCGGACGAAAAATCTGGAATATTTAAGACATCTGTAGTATTTCCGTGCTGAAAATAATTTCCAGCACTCCCATGATCACCCGCAAAGCTCCCGTCCCGGCCACGGCATCCGGTCATCCCGAGGAAAACCTCCTCGTCTTCGAAGATGCCCCTGAATTCATGGATGGACACGCCAGTGGCGGGTCGTTGGACAATGTCGATCTCAAGGTCAAGGCCGCGCAGGAACAACTCCTCCAACTCCGCCTTCAGCAGGAGGAGATCGAGCGCCAGAAGCAGCATCTCGAAGCCCTGCGCATCAAACAGGAGCGATTCGTGGCCGGAAAGCGCGATCTGCTCGAAAAGCTCGGTCGTTCCGCCAGCCATGTCGAACGTGAGCTCTACGACGCCCAGAAACGTGTCGAGGAACTCTCCCTCACCCACGATGAGTTCCGCCATCACTTGGAAACGTTGAAATCATTGCAGCCGGAGAAGTGGCACCGTTCCCAGGTGAATGAGGAGCTCGACAACGCCCTGGCCGCCATTGAGGACGCCGAAAGCGATTTCGCCAAAGGCATCCGCCGCCTGCACGCGATGGGGCCGCAGGAAGGTGTCTCCACCGGCACCGTCCATCAGGACGATGCCGATGGGGCGGTGATGCCCTCCTTTGGCTCCAACTCAGACGATCTCCTGGCCTGGCTGCGCCGCGGCTTTGCCTTCACGTTGCCGCTGATGGGCACGCTGCTCATCGCCATCGTCCTGATTCGTTTGATGTTCTGATTTCGCCCACCTCTCACCTCCCCCGCTCATGGCTCTGTTCTCTGGCAACCGCAAAGTCCGCTCCCGCCGTCCGAAAACCGCGCAGGAGATGAAGCAGTCACATTCTCCGCGCAGCAAATCCCGTCATCTCGACAAACGTGCGGTCGAAGTGAACAGCGAGATCCACCGCCTGGAGTGCTACATCACCGCCGCTCCGCGTCTGCAGAGCCAGCAGCGCCTGGCGAACGTGAACATGGTGCCGCCGATGGAGCTTTCCTCCCCTGCCCCGCGTCACCGCCGCGTGCCCATCGCCCAGCAGCGCGCCCGACGTGGCCAGCGTCTGCTCCTTCTGCTGGAAGGCACGCTGGTCGTCGGCACGATTGCCGCCGTGGTCGGATGGCTGAACCAGTGGTTCCACTTCTGGAACTGACCATAGCCTCCTCCGATGCATCAAAAAAGCCGAACCCCAAGGTTCGGCTTTTTCGTTTTGAAAAGGACTCGTCTGGAAGACTCACGCCTTGCCCCAGCGCTTCAGCAGCGTGGTGGCCATATCGGCCGGTGAATCCGAAACGGCGATGCCGCACTCGGCCAAAATTTTCTTCTTCGCAGCGGCGGTGTCGTCGGCTCCGCCAATGATCGCACCGGCGTGGCCCATGCGGCGTCCGGGAGGCGCGGTGGCACCGGCGATGAAGGCCGCGATAGGCTTCTTGCAGTGATCTTTCGCCCAGCGGCCGGCTTCCACCTCGGCATTGCCACCGATTTCGCCGATCATAATGATGGCTTCAGTCTCAGGATCGTCGTTGAACATCTTCAGCACATCGAGGTGGTTGGTGCCGTTCACCGGATCACCACCGATGCCGACGCAGGTGCTCTGGCCGTAACCACGGGTCGTAAGCTGCCACACCGCCTCATACGTCAGCGTGCCGGAACGGCTCACGACGCCCACGTTGCCGCGCTTGTGAATGTAACCCGGCGCGATGCCGATGCGGCAGCCGCCGTGGGATTTTTCGCCACGTCCTGGAGTCACGAGACCGGGGCAGTTCGGGCCGATGAGGCGCGTCTTGCTGCCCTGCATGGCCGCTTTGACACGGATCATGTCATTGACTGGAATGCCTTCGGTGATGGCAACCACGAGATCGAGCCCGGCATCGATGCCTTCGAGAATCGCATCGGCGGCGAAGGGAGGCGGCACAAAGATCACGCTCACCGTCGCTCCGGTTTCACGGGCGGCTTCGGAGACGGTGTCAAACACCGGCACCTTCTTGCCGCTGTGCTCAAACACCTGTCCGCCTTTGCCCGGTGTCACGCCAGCGACGAGCTGCGTACCGTAATCGATGGAAGCCTTGGCATGGCGCGAGCCGAAATCACCGGTGATGCCTTGGACGAGAATGCGAGTGTCAGTTTCAACGAGAATGGCCATCGGGGAGATTCGGTAAGAGGGGTTGGGGGCAGGGAAAGCCGCGCATCATAGAAGTCTGCCCCGCTGCGTCAAGGCGGCGGCGGAACATTCTCAAGCAGCCGCCACAGCTTCGGTGCGAAAACGACCAAGCCGACCCCTAAGGCCGCCAGCGCCGCCATGAGCACGGCGGCGGCGGCGGCGTCCTTCACACGGCGGATGGATTCCTCCCGCTCCAGCGTGACGCGGTCCGCCAGCATTTCGAGCGCCGTGTTCAGCAGTTCCGCCACCCACACCAATCCCATGGCCAGCACCACGGCGCACCATTCCCAAATCACAATCTTCAACCCCAGGCCAAACACCACCACCAGCACTGTGGAAATGGCATGAGCCTGGAGGTTTCGCTGGTTCTTGAACGCCCACCACAAGCCTGCCAGCGCAGGGCCGAAGCTGCGGAACACCGAAACGAGCCAGGAGAGCATGCGATGCGTCAGAGGCGGCAATCACTTGCCGATGGGCGTTTCCACCGAGCCTGCGGGTGCCACGCGTTTCAAGATTTCTTTGAACTCGCTCAACCATCCGGATGCATCCGGGTGGCTTGGGTTGCTCTGGATGATCTTCAGCATGTCGGCCATGGCGTTGACAGCAGCAACGTTGTGGCTCAGGAGATCGTTGTCCTTCTCCCACTGCAAGCGCGGCCCTTCCTCCTTGAAGTACAAATCAAACTCCGTCTGGCTCATCCCGGCCTTGCGCAGCGCCATCTCGGCATTGATGCGGGCATCCCACTGGGCGGCCAGTTCCTCCGGCTTCTCCAGCGCATAATAAGGCAAAATGACGCTGTTATAAATGCCGCCCACGTTCAGTGGAGAGTACTCCCAATCTTTGCGGTCCAGGTAGTCTTCCAACTGATAAGCCTTGGTAAATTCGGTTCCTTTGACCGGCTGGCGCAGGATTCCCTCGAGCTGCCCGCCGCCGCCCCCTTGACCACCACGTCCCTGGCCGCCGCCCGGACGGCCACCGCCTTTGCCGGCGTCTTTTGCCTCCACCGCGCCGGAGGCCGTATGCTTCACCGTCGCTTGCACGGCGGTGATCGCCTTGGCCAGAAATGCCTGCAACCCCGTCACCAGCGGCCCCATTTTCTTTGGATCATCAATGCCCTGTGCCTGGATCGTCATCACCAGGTACTCCAGTTGCAGCAGCAGTGCCGTTTTGAAATCCTCGTCCTTCAGCCGCGCCTCGTTGCGCTCACGCCATTCCATGAAATCCGTCTGCTTCAAGTCCTTGCGCTCAAAGTTCTCCAGCTTGTAGCAGTCCAGGTAGAGCGCCAGCGCATCGCTCTCATTGGCCGCCGCCGTACGAAACTTCGCCAGGGCCGCGCCGAGCACCGCATTGCGTCCCTGGCCAATCTGCGCCTCCGCCTTCTCCAGCTCTTTCAAAATGTGCTCGGTCTGCGCTGGTGTGAGGGTCACCTGTGGAGCGGCGGTGACTTCAGCACCAGGGGCGACCGGAGTTGCGGGAGCCGCTGGAGTTTGCGCGCTGGCGGAAGAAGCCAGCAGCACTGCCAGCAGAGTCAGGATAGGTGTCGATTTCATGGTTGTAGGTCAGTAAACACAGCAAAACGCAGTCAGAAGCAGGAAAAAACTCTGCATGCGAAAATCTTTACTTTCAACGTGCCATATGTCCGCAAACTTGGACTTGGCTGAACAAAGGCACCGGCTATCTGTCTCTTCCTCCCCATGAAGCGCGCCACATTTCTCCTCACCCTCACGTTTCTCATCGCCCTGCCGGCAGTCGCCGCCGACAAGGCCGTCACCTACGTCGCTGAAATGACCGGCATGGTCTGCGCAGGTTGCAAAGATCACGTCACCGCCTCCTTCACCAAGCTCGAGGGCGTCTCCAACGTCCAGATTGTGGCGGGTGACAAACCCGGCACGCAGAAAGTCACCGTCATCTCCACCGCAACCAGCCTCTCCAAGGAGCAGGCCGTCGCCGCTCTCGGTGCCTCCGCCTCCACCTACGTGGTGCATGCGTGGAAGAAGTCCGAATAACCGTCCTGCGGCGGGCAAAATCAGCTTGCCTGTCTCTGCGCCTGCGCCACTATCCGCGCTCTCCTTTCGCAGGAGCAAAATTGGGACAGGTGTCAGAGTGGTCTAATGAGCACGCCTGGAAAGCGTGTGTACCCTAATCCGGTACCGAGGGTTCGAATCCCTCCCTGTCCGCCATTTGCGCAGCAACCCCCCCACTGGAGGGGACGGATCGACGGGGACAAGATGTTCCCCGCACTTTGAGAGGGATGTGAGAGGGGCGAAGCCAATTTGCGCTCCCGGCCAAGCAAGATCAGATCATGCCGAGCTTCATTTTGCCTTCGACGCTGATCATGCCCTGATTCCAGGCGGGATCCCAGACGAGCTCGACCGCGGCGTCATCCATGTCCTCGATGGTCATGATGCGGCTCTGTGCGTCGGCGGCGATGGTGGGTCCCATGCCGCAGCCAGGGGCGGTGAGGGTCATCTTGACCAACGCCCTGTTTTTGCCTTCGGCATCAGCTCCGACCTTGCAGTCATAGACGAGGCCGAGATCGACGATGTTGACGGGGATTTCGGGGTCATAGACGTTCTTGAGCTGGTTCCAGACCTGTCCTTCGAGATCGCTGACATCGGCGGGGATGTTGGAGGAGGTACCGTCCATCTCCTTCTTGGCGGCGTCAGGATCGATGCCGAGAGCATCGACATCCTTGGACTGGATGCGGGCGAGACCGAAGTCCGTGGCGACGGTGTAGGTGCCGCCGAGCGACTGCGTGATGATGACCTTCATGCCGAGCGGCAGCTTGATGAGATCGCCACTGGGGATTTGGACGGCTTCGACTTCGCGTTTGAGTTCGAGGGAGGAGTGCATGGGAAGAAAATTAGAAATGGGAAATGGAGAAATGTGAAACTAGGAGGTGAGGACGATTTTGATTTTCCCCTGGGTTTTGCCGGCGAGGTTCAAGGCATCGGCAAGCGTTCCGGATTGATCGGGTGGCAGCTCTACATTTCTGTTTTCTGCTTTCTGCTTTTTGCTTTCGGAATTCTGTTCTTTGTTTTCGGCCTCCAAGGCCGCACGCAGCGCGCCTTCGACCATCTGACCGCAGTGGATCTTCATCGGCGGCAGCGGGCCGAGCGGTTTGCTCAATTCCTCGGCGGACATGGAGAGCGCCTCCTCCTTGGTTTTGCCACGGATCAATTCGGTGGCGATGCTGGCGACGGCGATGGCGGTCTGGCAGCCGAAGCTTTGAAAGCTGGCCTTGTCGATGACCTTCCTGCCGTCCTTCTCCTTGTACTTGATCCACAGGCGCACCATGTCGCCACAGTCAGGACTGCCGACGGTGCCGACGGCGTCGGCATCGGGCATCTCGCCGAGGTTTTGCGTGTTTGTGAGCGCTTGCTGGAGGGCGGCTTCGTCCATGATGATGAATCAGTCTTCGAGTTCGATACGATAGCGCGGCAGCGAGGGATCAATCTCCTGGCTGTAAGCATCAATGCCACCGGCGAGGCATTTGGTTTCACCAAAGCCGTGGCCGATGAAGTAGGCCGCAGCATCGAGCGAGCGCGAGCCGGTATGATCGTAGAGCACGAGCGTCTGCGTCTTGTCGCCGCTGGTGAAGATCTCCTGCACGAGTTCCTGGGTCAGCAGGCGTGCGCCAGGGAGTTTCACGGCCTCATGTTCTTCACGGGTGCGGACATCCAGGATGATGAGGTCGGTCTTGATGCGGCGGAGCTGATCGAAATCATGCGGGGAAATTTGCAGCGAGGCATCGCCTTGATGACTTTCCTGGATGTGTGCCACGGCCTCGGCCACAGGAATGTTTTCATTGCGCTCGCAGACCTGGGCCAGCGTTTCGCCGGGCTGGAAGCCACAACTGCGGCAGCCGCCGATGTGATAGCGCGCAAACAAGGCCCGCTGCGCGCCAGGATAGGCCTGGAGCACCTGGCTCATGGTCATGTCGCC
>CAMCWM010000150.1 GCA_945882215.1 Akkermansia muciniphila
ACCTGCACCCAGAGCTTCGTGACCATCGTCTTGATGGCCTCGTTCTTCTCCATGATCGCCAAAAAGGCCTCCGCCGTCGTTTCGATGACGAACAGCAGCCGCACTGGCTCGTGAATCTCGACCATCTGCCATGGCAAGCCGGTGCGCAGGTCACTCATCGCGCCGTCCATCACGCCGAGCAGGCCGGTGATGTTGTGCGGGAGCTTGGAGCCACTGCCCCAGCCGGGCGAATCGACATACGAGAAGTAGTATTCAAGATTGATGCCGCTGCACACCGGCACCACGGCACCGAGAATGCGGGCGAGGATCGCCGTCTCAGCGTCATCTTGCGCAGGATCATACGAGACGAGGAACGCGCGACGGTCGAGATAGAGACCGCGTGTCTTTTCACGACGACCGACGATGCAGATGGCGTTTGTGGCGTGTCCCCACTCGGGCCGCACTTGCGACAAATCTTCGGAGCGGCCTTCCATGTGGCGTTTTGCCGCCGTCTGCGTGAGTCCGAGCGGTGCGGAGCCGAAACGGCGGGCGCGTTCGTGCGCGTTGCGCTCCACGGCCTCGTTCACAGCCTTGCAGGCCACCTCAAACTCGAACTGATGCGTTGGCGGCACGCGATCCACGTCGGAGAAGGTGATGTTGTCGTTCGCGGTGTTGTGCAGGCCGCCGATGAAGACAGTGTCGGCAGGGATCTCGATGCCGCGTTCCTTCAAAGCGGTGCGGATGCGTGAATCGTTGAGGATTTCGGCAATGGCCCGCGCATTTGGCCCGCCCACGCCGCCGCCGCAGGCACCGCAGTCATGCGCGGACTCGTGCGGATTATTCATGCTTGTCGATCCATGACCGAAGACGAGAATCACGCGGGCAAAACCAGCGGTGAGGCCGATGTCGCGCAGGATGCGCTCGGCGATGTTGATCATTTCTTCCGGCAGGAAGCCGTGACCCTCATCAGCATGCGATGCCTTTTCGCAACTGCGCTCCAGTTTGAGCCGCGTGACTGACGGCGGCGCGATGAAGCTGCCGAAGAAGCCGCGAAACCGCGCCGTGAGCCGCGGAAACACCACGCGGGCCACGAGCGGCACCGTGGCGAGCAATCCGAATGCGGCGGAGAAGAACGCACCGCTGACGATGCGCCTGCTACCGCCATGAAAGCTCGTCAGCGCCATGCCGAGACGACGCCGTGCGCCGCTGCGGCGCTTCTCCTCATCAAGCAGACGCCGATCGACAACCTCCGACACCCAATGCTGCGGCCGCACGACGACCGGACACAGCGGCGTGAAGTCCGCCGCCGCCGCGCCGCGATAATACATCACCACGCCGAAGAAACCCGCCGCGCCAAAGGTTTCCACCGTCGGTGCGACCTCCTCCACATGCCTGCGGATCGACTCCTCGCGCTCGTCGATGCAAAACACGGCCTGAAACGACGGGCGGCCTTTCGGTTTGACGCTGCGTCCGTTGCGTGAGGCAAGCGCATCGAGTGTTTGAACACGGAAGCGATGCTCATAAGCGAGATGAAACACGCGACGGCGCTCCAGTTCGTCGAAGCCCTCGACTTCATCGAACAAACCGGCCCAGTCGGCGGTTTCGAAATGGAAAAGCTGCTCCGGCGTCCAGCCAAGCACCTGCGCGAGTTGGAACACGAGGAAGGCGCGTTGCTTGTCGCAGTTCGGAATGGCCGAGGGGAGCTGCGCGGCGAGTTTTTCACGCATTTCGGCCAAAGTGCCTTCGTAGCCGTTGGATGCCGCCGCAGCTGCTTTGAGCGCAAAACGCTCCAAAAGCAGTCGCACAGCCAGAAAGTCGATCAGCGTGCCTTCCGGCACCGCATGATGCACGCGGTCCGCACGCTGCTCCACATGCCAGATCATGCCGCCCCAGCCGCGTAGTGCTAAAAAGGTCGCGGAGAGAAAATTCTCGACCTCATCCGCCTTCACACCCAGCGCGGCGAGTGATTCCTCAATGCACGCGAGCGCGGTGACCTTGTCGTTTTGCAAACGCGTCACCTCATCCTTCAAACCCGTCATCCACCACGCGGAGGAGGCGTTGCCTTGCGCATGCAGAGCGCAAAACGACGTGAAGAAACCTGCGTCACGCTCCGGCAGCGCCCAGTGCGCGATGCCTTGGTCGAGAAAGGCCGAGCAGAAACGGATGAGCACATCGTTGACCAGCAGATCACTGTCCATGCCGCCGAGCGCGCCGAGCAGATCGCGATGCCGGATGAGCGGCTTCGTCGTAGGCGTTCGTTCTCCCGCGAGGCGCACGCCTTCACGGCAGACCTCCCACAGCGCGGACATGGTGAAGGCTTCCCAGCGCTCGTCGCTCCAGTCCTCGATGCGCGTTTCTTTGAAGCGCAGAAACAGATCAGCAATCCATGTCGGTCGTTCCACGTCCGGCAGCGAGCCGCGCAGTCGGCGCATGACCCAATGCCGCGTCTCGGTGATGAGCCTGCGGCGCTCGATCTCGGCCACATCGCGCCGCGCCTTCATGAGCGCGTCCGTTTCCGCCATGAACCAGTCCAGCTCGCGTCCGTCGCCGCTGCGCAGCGGATGCTGGAGCATCGCGAGGCGCAGATCGAGCCGCTTTGACAAGCCATGCATACTCTGCGCGGCCTTTTCGCCGAGATCACGTTGCAAAACCGCGCGGAGTTCATCGAAGCGAATGCGCCCCCGTGTCAGCTCCTCGCGATACCGATCCTCGGTGAGATACGGCTCGCATCCAAACACGCGAGAGCCTGTGCGCACCGCTTCATCGAAGGTCTGATGCTCGAAGGCATGCAGCGTGTTGTGATGAATGAACACGCCAATCGGCCCCTGCGCCGGCAGCAAATGCGCCGCGTGCTGAATCTGGTGCGCAAGGTGCTGGCGGGTGTCGGTCATGCGGGGTTATGCTTTGGCAGCGGCTGGAAGTGATTTGCCCTGGCGCGGCGTGCCAGCTTTCGCGGGCTTGTACCATTCCTCATGCGTCTCGTCGATATCGACATGACCGCCGGTCTTCTCGTGATTTTCGCGCCAGCCATGCAGCGCCTCAAAGGCAGCGTGATCGATGAAATCGACGGAGAGGTCGATATCGACATTGTGACCGGGCGGGATGAGCGAAAGCTCGCCGTTTAACCTCGGTACGGAGGCAAAGGTGAGCGTGCCGCCGATCTGCACATGCCATTTGCCATCGCGCTGCTCCATTTTCACGGAGGTATTCGAGAGACGGCGCAGCAGGAAGAAGATGCTGAGCCCCAGGCCAATGCCGACACCGGCGAGGAGGTTCACACAGGTCACACCAAGCACCGTGGCCCAGTAGATGAGGATCTCGTTGTGCTTCGTCAGCTCCTTGATGTGATGCAGGTTCACCAGATTGATGCCCACATGCACCAGCAGGCCCGCCAGCACGGCCAGCGGGATGGATTCGATCACGTTGCTGGCAAACAGCACGAACAGCAGGATCCAGACACCATGAAAAATGGCCGACCAGCGGCTGGCACCGCCCGCGATGATGTTTGCCGAAGAACGCACGATGACGCCCGTGATGGGCAGGCCACCCAGCAGACCTGACACGAGGTTGCCCGCGCCTTGGGCACGTAGTTCTTTGTCCAGATTCGAGCGTGGCCCTGAGTGGAGCTTGTCCGTGGCCACCGCGCAGAGCAGGGACTCGATGCTCGCGATGATCGCCACCGTGAGCACGGCGGTGATGAACGGACCCCAGTCCGCAGGCGGAGCGAGTTTTGTCAGCGCGAAGGTTTCCGGCAGATCGACGCGCTTCACGTCCATCTTCATCACGAGTGACACCACCGTGCCGACCACCACCGCCACCAGCGGTCCGGGGATGGCCTTGAGAGACGGAACCTTCAGCTTCTTCCACATCACAAGGATGGCGATGGTGAGGAAGCCCAAAATCGCCGCTTGCGTGTTGAGCATGCCGAGCTGCTTCGGAATGCCGAGCAGGTTCACCACGGGCGAACTCTGCGGCGACCCGCCGAGCACCACATGAATCTGCGCCAGTGCGATCGAGATGCCTATGCCCGCCAGCATGCCATGCACCACTGATGGCGCGATGATGAGCGCGCCGCGTGCCACCTTGAACCAGCCGAGCACGAGCTGCAGAGCACCGGCACAAGCGGTGATGAGACACATGGTTTCCCAGCCAAATTTGGCGACCAACCCCGCCACCACGACGGTCAACCCGGCCGCTGGTCCCGAAACCTGAAGCGGCGATCCCGCCAGCAATCCGGTGACAATGCCGCCCGCCACCGCGCCGATGAGACCGGCGATGATCGGAGCGCCGGAGGCCAGGGCAATGCCCAGGGAAAGCGGCACAGCCACGAGGAAGACAACAAGAGAGGCAGGAAGATCGCGGCGGAGGTTCATTGGCGTGTGGGTGTTGAGTGTATGACTGATATCGCGTGATGACTCAAACAGTGAACTGGATTTTCCGCCATCCCCTGCGCAGGCTATTCTTCAACAACCGGACACAGATGAACAGACAGATGTTTAATAGCGTGTTCACATTGCTTTGACCATTCCAACATCTCTATCGGACACTTCGAGAAAAGCGAAGTTAGACGACCCGCCTGGATTTCAGCGGACTGAAGACACTTTTCGATTCTGCAGCGATCACCGCCAGCGCCGGATGCCTCATGGCACGCTCCAACGTGATGAGATGGCACGAAAAGCCGCAGCGCACCGGACGGCCCACGGGCAGCAGGCCATAACGGTCCACCGCCTCATCCAGTACTGCTGCCGCGATGGGAGCGAGGCCCATGCCGTCCGCCGCCGCCGTTTTCATCAGCGCCGCATCGTCAAACTCCGCCACGATGCGCGGGCGGATGCGGTGGGAGTCGAACCAGCGGTCGATCTCATGCCGCCAGGCCGTGCGGCTGGCCGGCAGCAGCACCGGCGCGTCTTTGAGCGAGGCGGGGAAGTTTTTGGTGAGTTTTTTTGCCAGCGCCGGAGCCGCGCAGAAAACCACGGGTGACTCGCCGAGCAAATGATTGTACGCCTTCACCGGCAGCGACGATGGCGCGGCCTCGTCGGAAAGAACGACATCCAGCCTCCCCGCCGCGAGCGAGCCAAGCAGCTCCTGCGCATGCCCTTCCGCGCAGGAGAGCTGTAGATTCGGGAACGCCTTCACCGCCGGCCGGATCAACCGCCAGGCGACCAGCTTTGGCAGCGAATCGGTGATGCCGATGTTCAACCTCAGATTCCGTGTGCTGCCTAGTCCGTGCAGCGAGCGGACCATTTCGGTTCCGAGCGAAAAAATTTCCGCCGCGCAATCCATGACGAGCCGTCCCTGCGGTGTGAGCTTTAGGCCGCGGCCCGTGCGGTCAAAGAGCTGCTCATCCAATGATTTTTCCAACGCCTTGATCTGTGCGCTGATGGTCGGTTGTGAGAGATTCAGCCGCGCCGCCGCCGCGCGCAGGCTCCCGGCGCGGGCGACCTCCCAAAACAGGCGCAGATGGTGGTAATTGAGGTGGGGATCGTTCATGCAATGAATTAGAGAGGATCTAAGTCGTGATTTCAAACATTGAGGATATCAAAACGTTCTCCGGGAGATGAATGTCGCACGCACTACGCTTTCCTCTCAGCGCTTCGTTGCCATCAGCTCTCGCAAAATCGGATTTGGAAACCGCCGGCTCGGAGTGATGGCGTAGAAGGTTTCTTTGATCTGCGGAAAGCGGTGTCGTTCCACAAGCGCGCCGCTTTCAAGCTCGTCACGAACGACCACAGGCGGCACGAGGGTGACGCCGTTGGTTTCGCGGGCCATCAAACGGAGCATGGCCATGTCATCGACCTCAGCGGCGATGATGGGACGGATGCCGGTTTGATCCATGAGCACATCAAAGGCCGCGCGGAGGCTGCTTTCGAGGCTGGGGAGTACGATGGGCGTCTTGCGCAGATCCTCAGGAAAGCGGAAGGGCTTCATGCCGCGTGTTTTGTGGCCGACGAGACTCACGGGCTGCTCGTCGAGCAGATGACTGTGCCAGCCGGTTTCGGCATCGCGACGCACAGGTGTGTTCGAGAGCACGACATCGAGTGTGTGGGTCTGAAGTTGCGCCAAAAGCTCGCGCAGCGTGCCGGAGTGGATGATGAGCTCCACGTCATCGCGCGTGATGAGCGGGCGCAGGAAGCTGAGCTGGAAGTTCCGCGATAAATTGGAGGCCGCGCCGACGCGTAGGAAGCTGCGGCTGCGTTTGGCGCGGTTTTGCAGCAGGTCGGTGAGCTCCTCGCCACTGCGGAAGATGGAGTCCGCATACTCCAGCGCGATCTGGCCTGCCTCGGTAAGCACGAGGGCCTTGTGCTTCCGCTCAAACAGGGGCTGGCCGAGGTTTTCCTCCAGACTGCGAAGCTGAACGCTGAGCGCCGACTGCGAGAGCTTCAGATGTCGCGCGGCCTTTGTGAGGCTGCCCTCGGTGGCGATGGCGCGGAAGTAGCGGAGGTGGTGGTAGTTCAGAAATGCCATGATGGTCTCACATTTAGCAAAGCGAACGATAAATGCAAAAACATGAATTGGAGAGAAGCGAAGAAATCCGGCAGAGCTTGCGGCGTCAACGAACCTTAACTCCACCATGAACCACCTGCTGAACCACGCTCCCGCTCTTCTCTCGGCACCTGAATGGAACACGCCACTGCTGCTTGTCATCGCCCTCATCACACTGGCCGTCCTGCGACACGGCAAGGAGGCCGCTGAGGGCGCGGCGTGGGCGGCGCGGCTCTTTTTTGCCGCCGCAGTCATCCTGGCGGGTGCGGTGGCGCTTGCCGGGCCGATGCGCATCGAGCTGGCGGCCTGGGGGCCGGTGAAGCTGGCGCTGCTGGCTGATCCGCTCTCGGCGCTGATGCTCGTGATGGTGAGCTTCCTTGGCATCATCGTCACGCGCTACGCCGTGAATTATCTGGAGGGTGATCCTCGGCAGGCACGCTTCTCGCGCTGGCTGGTGATCACACTGAGCAGCGTGCTGGTGCTGGTGATGTCGAGCAATCTGCTGCTCTTCACGGCGGCGTGGATCGCCACGAGCCTGAGCCTGCATCAACTCCTCACCTTTTACCGTGAGCGGCCTGCGGCAGTGACAGCAGCGAGGAAAAAATTCATCATCAGCCGTCTGGCGGACGCGTGCATGGTCACGGTGCTGGTTCTGGTGTGGCACGGGCATGGCACCTGGGAATTTCATGAGCTTTTCGCGAATCCCGCCGCGCCGCAAGCGGGTGTTGTGGCAGGTCTGCTCGTGGTTGCCGCGATGCTGAAGTCGGCGCAGTTCCCCTTCCACTCTTGGCTGCCTGACACGCTGGAGACACCCACGCCGGTCTCTGCGCTGATGCACGCGGGCATCATCAATGCGGGCGGCTTCCTCATCGTGCGGCTGAGCCCGCTCATTACCCAATCACCGCTGGCGATGAACAGCCTCGCGCTGCTCGGAGCTTTTACAGCACTGTTTGCCAGCGTGATCATGATGACGCAGACGAATATCAAAAAGTCGCTCGCGTGGTCCACGGTGGCGCAGATGGGCTTCATGATGCTGCAATGCGGTCTCGGCGCCTTCGCGCTGGCAATGATGCACATTGTGGCGCACTCGCTCTACAAGGCGCATGCCTTCCTCAGCAGCGGCAGCGTCGTGAACCTTGCCAAATCGGCGTGGGTGCCCGTGGGCCGGCCCGCAGCGCATCCGCTGGTGGTGGTGGGTTCGCTCGCAGTGTCCATCGCGGTCGGGTTTGGCATGGCGGCGGTGCTTGGCGTGACTTTGCAGAGCGATCCCGGACACACGCTGCTCATCGCTGTCTTCATCATGGCGATGGCCCACCTGCTGTGGACGCTGTGGAGCAGCAGCATGAGGCAGCGGCTGATCCTGCGCGGACTCGGCCTCGTCGTGGCGGCCACGGCGGCCTGCTTCGCGCTGCACGCAGGTTTTGAGCATCTGTTGGCAGCCAGTGTGCCTGCCTACGCGCCACCGCGCAGCAGTGTGGAGCATGGGGTGATGTTCGTCATCGCGCTGCTCTTCCTCGCGGTGCTCGTCTTCCAGTCGCAACTGCCCTCCTGGGCCGCACGCACGGCCTTCGCACGCTTCTATGTGCATGCCAGCAACGGCTTCTACCTCGGCACACTCTTCAACCGGTTCACGCAGAAATTCATCGCCTAATCAACCCTTTAACTCTCACTTCTCATGACCACCAAGCTCGAAGCCCCCACGGAAATTCTTGTCGGTAAAAAATCTGTCATTGCGACGGAGAACCCCAACTGGTTACGCCATGCCAGGAATGCCTGCCTGCGCGTGCCGCCGCTGTGGCCATTGCAGAGTTTCGTGGCTGTGAATCCCTTCGTCGGCCTCACCGGCAAGCCCTTTGCCGAGGTGTGCGATCTCATGCGCAGCGTCACGCACGAAAGCATGCTCATGAGCGTGGGCTACTTCCGGCAGCAGTTCGCCAGAGGGCGCATCACCACAGCGGACCTCGCCGCAGCCATCGAGCAGGCGCAGGCGCAAACGACCACCGCAGAGCTGCTCGCATGGTTGAAAAAGCCTGAGCCTCAGCCGGTGCATGGCATGCAAAGCCTGGCCGACGTCGCCACGACGGAGTTTGGCGGAAAGTGGAGCACCCTCATCACGGAAGAGGTGTCCAAATGGTGTGCGGCTTACTTTGACGAAGGTCAGTCAGCCTGGCGCATGCCGTGGCGCAAGCTGCCGCTCTTCGCCGCCTGGCGGCAGGCCGCGCTGATTGATGCCAACCCTGAGCTCATCGGCTTCAAAGGCTTCCGCAAGCACGTCGCCAGTCTTCCGGAGAGCACGGCGGAGGCTGTGAGTCTGATGCTCGAAACACTCGGTCTCAGTGCCACACAAGCAGAGAACTACTTGCACCGACTGCTGATGACACTGCCTGGCTGGAGCAGCTATGTGCAGTATCGGGTGCGAGATAAAGCGATGCATGGCACGCACGACGAATCACTGCTCGACCTGCTCGCCGTGCGGTTGGTTTTTGAGACGCAGCTCATGAGGCAGTTTGAGTCGTCAAACATCCACGGACAATGGCAGGACAGTTTCATCGGCGAAGCCAAAAACGACGTCACACAGCAAAAACAACTGGTGTGGCACTCAGCGCTCGAAATCGGCTTCCAGCGCGAGCTTTGCACGAAGATCACGCAAAGCACCGCGCAGTCTCCCAGCGAGCCCAAAGTGCGCCTCGCAGTACAGGCAGTGTTTTGCATCGACGTGCGCTCCGAGGTCATGCGGCGGTCACTGGAGGCCGCATCGCCGGAAATCGAGACGATGGGCTTTGCCGGCTTCTTTGGCATGCCCATCGAATACATCCGCTTCGGCCAGCGCCATGGCACCTCGCAGGTCCCCGTGCTCTTCTCGCCGAAATATCGCGTGCGCGAGCATCTGCCGCAGGCCACACCGGAGCAGGAAAAAGATGCGAGAAAGCAGCTCCAGCTCGGACGCCGCGTCTCGCACTCGTGGAACGCCTTCAAAACCTCCGCGGTGAGCTGCTTCAGCTTCGTCGAGGCCGCAGGCGTCGGCTTCGCGTGGAAGCTGGTGAAGGATGGTTTCCAAATCGGCAAACGCGACTCCCACACCTGCTCCACCTGTTCCGCGCCCAATCTCCACCAGCACAAGCGCCTCATCCCCGACCCACTCGATGACACGCAGCCGGAGGCCGGCATCCCGCCGGAGGATCAGGTGCAGCTCGCTCTCGGTGCGCTGAAAAACATGGGCCTCACCTCCAACTTCAGCCGCCTCGTCATGCTCTGCGGTCACGGCAGCAACACCACCAACAATCCGTATGCCGCCGGGCTCGATTGCGGCGCCTGCGGAGGTCACGCGGGCGATTCAAACGCCCGCGTCGCCGCCGCCATCCTCAATCAACCGATGGTCCGCACCGTGCTGGAGGGCGAAGGTATCCGCATCCCGCAGGACACACGCTTCATCGCCGCCCTGCACGACACCACCACGGATGAGATCACCCTCTTTGATGCCGAAAAAGTGCCGCTCTCCCATGAGACAGACCTGTTGCAGCTCCAGCTCTGGCTCGATGAAGGCTCGAAACGCTGCCGCCAGCAACGCGCCTCCAGTCTTGGCCTCGCCAGCACTGCAGAGGCCGAGCTCGACCAGCTCATCCACCAGCGCAGCCGCGACTGGGCGCAGGTGCGGCCCGAGTGGGGCCTCGCTGGCAATGCCGCCTTCATCGCCGCGCCCCGCGAGCGCACGCGGCACCTCAATCTCGGCGGACGCGTCTTTTTGCACAACTACCGCCACGGCGCCGACACCACCAAGAGCACGCTCGAGCTCATCATGACCGCGCCCATGGTCGTGGCGAACTGGATCAACCTGCAATACTACGCCAGCACGGTGAACAACCGCCTCTGGGGCAGCGGCAACAAGGTCACGCACAACGTCGTCGGCACCTTCGGCATCCAGCAGGGCAATGGTGGCGATCTGCAAGCCGGACTGCCGCTGCAAAGCCTGCACAACGGCGAGACCTGGATGCACGAGCCCGTGCGCCTCAGCGTCCTCATCGAAGCCCCGCGCAGCGACATCGACGCCGTCATCGCAAAACACGAAAGCGTGCGCCAGCTCGTCGAAAACGGCTGGCTCCACCTCTTCGCCATTGAGGACGAAGGCCGGGTGATCTTGCGGCGCGACACGGCTGGAATCTGGAAGTAATCTGTTTCAGCAATGATCGTCAGCTTCTACGACACGAAACCCTATGACCAAAACGCCTTCCGTGAGGCCGCGAAGGACGCGGAAGGCCTTGAATGGCGGTTTCATGACTTCCGCCTCAATGCGGAAACTGCCGCTTCTGCCTCGGGAGCGCAGGCGGTGTGCGTGTTTGTGAATGATCGCGTCGATTCGGCCTGCATCGAGGTGCTCGCAGGTCATGGCGTGCGCCTCATCGCGCTGCGTTGCGCGGGCTTCAACAATGTCGATCTCGCCGCCGCGAAGGCGCATGGCATCGCGGTGGTGCGTGTGCCTGCGTATTCACCGCATGCCGTCGCGGAGCACACGGTGGCGCTGCTGCTCACGCTGAACCGCCAGATCCACCGTGCCTATAACCGCGTGCGCGATCTCAATTTCTCGCTGCACGGACTGGTGGGCTTCGATGTGTTCGGAAAGACCGTCGGCATCATCGGCACAGGAAAAATCGGCCAGGTGACCGCGGAGGTGTTTCGCGGCTTTGGCGTGCGCCTGCTCGGCTACGATCCGTTTCCAAAGCCCGAGTGGGCTGCCACATGCGGACTGAACTATGTGCCGCTGGATGAACTGCTGGCACAAAGCGACATCGTGAGCCTGCACCTGCCGCTCACGCCGCAGTCCAAGTATCTCATCAACGAGCAAACCGTGGCCCGCATGAAGCGCGGTGCCTTTCTCATCAACACCAGCCGAGGCAAGCTCATCGACACCACTGCCGTGATCGACGCCTTAAAGACCGGCCACCTCGGCGGCGTGGCGCTGGATGTCTATGAGGAGGAGGAAGGCATCTTCTTTGAAGATCACTCCGGCCGTCCGTTGCAGGACGATGAGCTTTCCCGCCTGCTGACCTTCCCGAACGTGCTCATCACCTCGCATCAGGCCTTTTTGACCCACGAGGCGCTCGCCCAGATCGCCGGGACGACACTCGACAACCTCCGCCGTCTGCAAACCGGCATGGCATGGAAGGAAGGCACGACGCTGTGAGCACCTCATCCATTTGCTGATTGCCGGTCATTCGTTTCAGAATGACTTCACATCATTGACTGCGACCACTGCCCACGATCTCGCCGCCTGTGATGCTTTGAAGCTCACGGGCGGGTCTTTTGAAAATGGACTCACCAGCGCTGAGGCGGCGGAACGGCTGCGGCGTTATGGGGAAAACCTGGTGAAGGTGCGCGGCGGCACGTCGGTGTGGCTGCGGCTGGCGCGGCAGTTCACGGCACCACTGGTGCTGGTGCTCATCGCAGCGGCGGTGGTCACGGGCTTCCTCGGCGAGTGGGTGGATGCCTCGGTGATCTTTATCGTGGTCGTGGTGAATGCGATCGTGGGCTTTTTGCAGGAATCGAAGGCCGAAAGTGCGCTCGAAGCCCTCATGAAGATGGTCGTGGCGGAGGCGGTGGTGAGGCGCGACGGCAAAAAGATCCGCGTGAACAGCGTCGAACTCGTCCCGGGTGACATTGTCATGCTCGCGGGTGGTGATCGCGTGCCGGCGGACATTCGTTTGCTCGAAACGAAGAGCCTTCAGATCGATGAATCGTCGCTCACCGGCGAATCGGTGCCGGCGAGCAAGCGGCCGGACCCTTTGCATGCGGACACGGTGCTCGCGGATCGCGTGAACATGGCTTACGCGGGATCTTTGGTGACCGCAGGCACCGGCACGGGCGTGGTGTGGGCCACGGGGGATCGCACGGAGACAGGACGCGTGGCCTTTCTCATCGCGGAGGCGGTGGATCTCACCACGCCGCTCACGCGGAAGATCGCGCGCTTCAGTGGTGTGCTGCTGTGGGTCATTCTCGCCCTCGCGGCGGCCTTGTTTGCGTATGGCGTGCTGTTTCGCGGTGGCAGCGTGATCGAGATGCTCATGGCGAGCGTCGCGCTGGCCGTGGGCGTGATTCCCGAAGGCCTGCCCGCCGCCATCACCATCGTGCTCGCCATCGGCGTGAGCCGCATGGCGAAACGCCGCGCCATCATCCGCAAGCTGCCCGCCGTTGAGACGCTCGGCTGCACCACCGTCATCTGCTCCGACAAAACGGGCACGCTCACGCAGAACAAGATGACGGTGCAGCGCATCCACGCCGGTGGCGAGACCTTCGAGGTCAGCGGAACGGGCTACGAACCGCGTGGTGCCATTCATCAGGGCCAAATCACGATGGATGCTGCATCGAAGCCCGCTTTGCACGAGTGCCTTCACGCCGGAATGCTGTGCAATGACTCCGCCATCATCGAAAAGGACGGCGCGTGGAGCATCGCGGGCGATCCCACGGAGGGGGCGTTGCTCGTGGCGGCGGAGAAAGCCGGTCTGAGCCATGCCGCGATCCATGCCGGCTCGCCCCGTGTGGACATGATCCCTTTTGAAAGCGACCACATGTTCCGCGCTACCTTGCACGATCATGTGGAAGGCCGCCGCATCTACAAAGCGGGTGCACTGGAGCGGCTGCTGGATCGCTGCACCCACATGCTCGATGCACGTGGCGAACTCGTCACCATCGACACGGAGGCGATTCGTGAGGTGGCGAGGTCTTTTGGTTCCAAGGGCATGCGGGTGATCGCCTTTTGCCGTCGCGATGGCTCGCATGTCAGCGGTGATTTTGAGCATCATCACGTCAGCGAGGGCCTCACCTTCCTCGGCTTGCAGGGCATGATCGATCCGCCGCGTGAGGAGGCCATCGCTGCTGTGGCGAAGTGTCAGGCAGCTGGTATTCGCGTGAAAATGATCACCGGAGACCATGCCGTGACCGCGCAGGCCATCGCGAAGCAAATCGGCATCGCCGACGCGGACACCGTGCCCGCCATCAGCGGTCGCGAGCTGGCGGAGATCAGCGATGCCGACCTGCCGGAGATCGCGGACCGCACCGCCGTCTTTGCTCGCGTGGCTCCCGAACAGAAACTGCGGCTCGTGCGTGCGCTGCAAAGCCGCGGCCACATCCTCGCCATGACCGGCGACGGCGTGAATGACGGCCCCGCTTTGAAGCAAGCCGACATCGGCATCGCCATGGGCATCACCGGCACCGATGTGGCGAAAGGCGCGGCCAGCATGGTGCTCACGGATGACAACTTCGCCACCATCGCCGCCGCCGTCGA
>CAMCWM010000151.1 GCA_945882215.1 Akkermansia muciniphila
CACGTTGCCTTTTTCCTTCAAAACGGCCGCGAGGGCCTCTTCGGGCTTCAAGGTCATGATCTTGGGCGTTTTGTCTTCAATCTTGGTGATGCGCATGGCCTTCGCGGCACGTTCGGCAGCGCCTTTGACCTCGGCATCGGGATCATCGAGCGCGGCGAGCACTTTGGCGGCGCTGGGCATGTGCTTGGAGGCGCTGATGGCGTCGATGATGAGCTTGCGGTGCTTCGGATCGGCCCAGCCCTTGTCGAGCGCCTTCTGCGTGAGCTGGATGGACTCCGGGCTGCCCGTCTTGCGGTTCGCGAGGTTCAGCAAGGCGGCGTTTGCATACATCGACACAGGCCACTCGGCCTTCTCGGCGATCTGTTCGACGAGCTGGTGATGGTTTTCGAGCTTCGGCGCGTTCAAGAAGGCGTTGAAGGCGGCTTCAAAGTCTTTGCTGGAGTCGGGGAGCTTCTTGAGCGGCTCCAGGGCGGCCAAGGTGGCGGAGACGCCTTCGGCGCTGTCGGTCTTCGACAAAGCGGTGATGGCTTGGGAGAGCGTCGTTGGTCCGGCTTGTCCGACCAGTCTGACCTGACGGACGAGAAGCTCCACGGCCTCCGCAGGCACCTCATCCGCCATGGCGATCTGCGCCACGGCATCTGGGATGACCTTCGGGTCCTGCTTCGCGAGTTCGAGGATGCGCTTGAGGGAGTCATCGGAGCGGATGCGGTTCCGGCTCATCTCCTTCACAAGGAAGGTCGCTTCTTCTGGCGATGCCTTGGCCAATGCATCGCGTAGGGTGACGTAGATCTTGTCCGTCTCACTCCAACCTTCCGGCTGGTAATACGGCCCCCGCGTGTCCGGCCGCGTGCCCCACGAATCGCCCTTCCACTCGCCTTCCTTGAAATGCAGCCTGCACAGCGCGGCGAGGATGCCCTGGCGCAACGCCGGATCGGTGGCCTTGCCGAGACGCTCGATGAGGCCAGTGACGGTTTCTGCATCATGAATTCCGCGAAGGACTTTCAATACAGCAAGACGCGATTGCATTGGTTGTTTTGCATTATCGACAATAACAAAACAGGCGTTGCTTGCGCCGAGGTATTCCAATGCCTGCGTCGCTGTATGCTGCACAACAGGATCGAGATCTGCAAGAAGGGGAATCAGGTCTGCTGCATAACCCTGCTGTCCTGACTCAATGAGCTCAATTGCTTGTGTGTCCCGCCCGTTTACGGATACGCCAGTAATACTAAGCCAGCGTGTTAGATTAATGATTGCCTCTTTGCGAACACGAGCGTCAGCGTTACGGAGATATGCCATGTCCCCAAACGACCGCCTGTCTCCCATTGCTCGAATGCAACACGCAGTAATTGCATGATCCTCCGAAAGCGTGCGAAGCCGATCCCCGGGTGTAGGGCTTTCGCCACGGACCAAAGGCAATCCTCGCGAAATCGCGAATACCGTGGCCACACGCGAACCAAGCGGTTTGGATGTATCTGAAGAAACGCTGATCAAGGATCTTAGTTCATGCGTAACAGCATTCCGCCGCACCAACTCCCTCTGCGCCTCCATCCTCCGGCGGTTGCTCGTGGACTCCAGCACCTTCACCAACTCCTCATCCTTCGCCTTCGCAAAATTCGGCAGCGGCTCGGCTTTGAAGCCCTTCGGCTTCACTTGCACGATGTAACCGACGTCCGGTCCGGCCCAGCCGAAGGTGGCACCTTTCCAACTGGCGCAATAGACGCGGCTCATGCCATCGACATCGGCGTCGGTGGGGCGGGTCATTTTGATGAAGGGCTCGGGCTTGCGGGTTTCTTCAAAGGTCGCGCCTTTGGGCTTCACCTGATGATGCCAGAGGGCACCGGTGCCCCAATCGCAGGTGAAGGGAGCGTTGTTCCAGTCGCCGAAGCCGGGTTCGTCGATATAAACCGCGCCGGTACCGCTGCCGCCGCCGTAGTCGGCGAGGGGCTGGATGGCCTCGTCATTAAAATTTTTGTAGAGGCGCGGGTAGCCGTGGTCGTCGAGGCCGGTGAAGTGGTGGAAGCGCACGTTCCAGCCGCCACCGTCGTTCGTGTTGTCGCGGGCGAACATGTCCATCAGCGGGCTGATGGCGACCTCCAGGATGTTGCGCGTGCCGGTGGAGTAGATTTCGAGGCCGCTGCCGTCGGGACGCACGCGGATGACGCCGCCGCCGCGATGCTGGAGCGTTTTGCCATCGGTGCCGGTCGCCTTCAGGAAGCCGAAGTCGCCACCCGCGATGTAAAGCCAGCCGTCGATGCCGAGGCTGAGGCCGTTCGTGGTATGATCCGCCGGGCGATCTTTGAAGCCGTAAGCGATGCCATTGACGAGGATGTTTTGTTTTTCAGCCACGCCGTCGTGATCGGCATCGATGAACTCGCTGAGGTGCGGCGGATGCACGAGGTAGAGCCGATCATGATCCCAAACGAGGCCGCGCGGGCTGTCCACCTCACAGAAGACCTTCGTTTCGTCAGCACGGCCATCGCCATCGAGATCGCGCAGGCGGATGATGCGTCCACGGTTCGGTTTGCGCTCCACGGAGCCGTTTCCGTCAGATGAAACGTAAAGCGTGCCATCGGGCTCGGCGGCCAGGAAAACCGGGTAGTTCGCGGCGGTGCTGTTGGCGAAGAGCGTGACATCAAAGCCTTCGGCGACCTTCACGTCCTTCAAAATGGCCGCTTCCTCCTCCGGCGTGAGTTTGACGATCTTCGGCGTGATGTTGCCGCCGTCTTTGCGGGGGTCAGTGGCCTGGTTGTATTCCTTTTGCTGCTCCGCGCTCAGCTTCGGCGCGATGGCTTTGATGCCGGGGCCTTTGAGCCGCACCTCGCGGATGCTGGCCCAGCCACCACTCTTTTTGCCAAGCGCATGCACCTTTACAAAACGGATGCCGTCGGCCTTGGCGAAGTCATTCGAGTAAGGCGCGTTCTTCTCGTTCGCGCTGCCATCGACGAGCGTGGTCCACGTCTTGCCATCGGTGCTGCCTTCGACTTTGAAGTGATACACGCCGTTGTTTTCCCAGGTGGTCTCGATGCCGGTAAGCGCCTGCGGCTTCTCTAGCTCAAGCTGCAACCACTGCGGATACTCCGGCCCGTTAGCGCACCAGCGGGTGCCTTCGTCATTGTCCACGGCACACCAGGCGAAGTTGTTCTTGCCCTTCTCCTCGCTGCTCGCGGTCGCCTTGATGCCCGTGGCGTCTTTCGGCACCGGCGGCGGCTTCGGAGCCTCGACTGGCTTTGCAGCGACAAACGTCACTTTGTTCTGCCCTTTGAACGGCGTCAGGTAGTCCGGCGTGAGCTTGTCACAGGCCCAGAGCAGGCCGCGCGTGATGAGATCGAGGTAGCGAGCATCGGCGACGGTTTCCGTGTTGTGGCCAATGGTCGTGCTGAAGCTGCGGGCACCGGCTTTTTCGTTCGTCCACGCGACGATGGCATCCACGGCCTTGCCTTTGACCATCTGGCGGCCCATGGCCAGCGGATGCGCGTCGAAGAGGTTCGCGTTGTTATACAGCTCTTCTTTGATCGTGGTCCAGTCTCCGAGCGTCTTGGTGATCGGGTGCTCTTTATCGACAAACGTGATCGCGATGGGCTCCTGCGGGCCGTGCGAGTTTGATTGCAGGCCGAGGCGCTTGAACCAGCGATCCTCGCCCGTGCGGAAGCTGTGCATCGCGCAGTGAAGCTGGATGCTCGGGATGGTTTGGTGAGCGTCGAGGATGCGCGTGAGCGTCTCCTTGTTGTTCATGCTCGCCGCGCACTCGTCG
Source organism: Akkermansia muciniphila (assembly GCA_945882215.1). GTDB lineage: Bacteria > Verrucomicrobiota > Verrucomicrobiia > Verrucomicrobiales > Verrucomicrobiaceae > Prosthecobacter. The sequence continues at coordinate 3,752 of CAMCWM010000151.1, forward strand.
TGGATGATGATGTCGTAGCCCTTGGCCCAATCCGCCTTGTCATAGATCGGCAGAGGCGGGTTGGTGGACTTGTCGTCGGTCCAAATGACATCCACCTGCACATTCGCGCGGGATTGGATGCCCTGGCTGAGCACGACATGCTGCTTGGCGTAATCATGGCAGCAGCCACCGGCGATGAGGAGAGCTTTGAGCGGCTCGGCAGCAAAGAGCGAGGAACTGAGGGCGGAGAGAATGAGGAACGTGCGCAGCATGGGAGAAAATAGGGACGCAGAAGCCGCACAAAAAGCGGGGTTTCTATCAGAAAAGTATCGACGTATCAGCGCCCAAACCGCGCCTTGATCAGGTGGCTGCCGAGAATCCACACCTTGTGGATGTTGTTCAGACGGCAGCGCTTGGTGAAGACGGGGAACTTCTCACGTTTGAGCTTTTCGAGAATCCGCGAGTAGATGGCGGCCATGATCTCGGAGGCGACCATGTTTTTGCGATCTTCCGGCGGCAGCGCCTTCTGCGCGGCCATGTAATAGTCGCGGGCACGGCGATACTGAAACTCCATCATCTTCGTGAAACGCGGACTCGGCCGCGCATCAAGGATTTCGCTCTCCAGCACGCCGAACTGCCGCAGCTCGCTCTGCGGCAGGTAGATGCGGCCAGTGTCGCGAGCGTCCTGGCCGACATCGCGGATGATGTTGGTGAATTGCAGCGCGTAGCCGAGATTGATGGCGTATTCGCGGGTGGCGGGGTTTGTGTGGCCGAAAATCTCGATGCTGACGAGACCGACGACACTCGCTACCTTGTAACAGTAGCCGAGCAGTTCCTCGAAGGTCTCGTAGCGTGTCTTCGTGATGTCGCTGGCGACGCCGTCGATGATCTCGCCGAGCCAGGCACGCGGGAAACCGTATTTGGCGGGCAGCAGCACCACTTCATCGAAGACCGGATGCCCCGGCGGCTTGCCTTCCTCCACGCACAGCTTCCAGCGGGTCAGTTCGCGTTCTTTTTCATCCTCACCGACATCCGGGGCATCGGCGATGTCATCGACGACGCGGCAGAAGGCGTAGAACGCGATCATGTCTCGGCGGCGTTCCTTAGGCAGGCAGGCGAGCGCAAAAGCGAGGTTCGACTTCGCCCGCCGCGTGATCTGTTCAGGAGAAAGCGTGCCGCTGGTCATGCGGAGGGGGTACGTGGGAAGCCGTGGCGCAACATGATGAGGAGAACGGTCAGCAATAGCCAGCAATCCAGCATGGCAAGCACCAAAGCGCTCAGCGGCAGCACCAGGATGCGCCAGATTGGCGAATCAACGCTCAAAGCTTGCCCCATCGCGGCGGCATAGTAGGCGAGAATGAAAATCGCCAGCGCCGTGATAGCGAGCAGCAGCAGTGAAACCGCCGAACGCATCAAGATGAGCAACGCGGCGGCCCCTTGATGCAGAAAATGACCCGGCACCGCCGCCACGGCGAGTGGCAAAACCGCAAACAGCAGCAGAAGCTCAATCCACAGCCAGCCACCGATGCTTTGAGGCGTGCTCATCTGCCACTGACGCCAGCTCATCCACAGCAGATTGAAACCTGCGAGGCATGCGACGCCCTGCCAGCGCGCGAAGGTGTGCTCCAGCGCGGCTGTGGCGTCGCTTTCAGCCTCGATGTCCTGCGGTTTTTCCCAGGCCATGACGAAACGCACCAACCACACCTGCATGCCCGCCGCCGCGAGCGCGGTGAAAACGTAGCGCAGGCCTAGCTTCACCGATTCCGCGCCCTCGGGCAGCATGCGCCTCAAGGTCATGCCTTCGAGCACCAACCAGCCAAAACCAACGACCGTGATGACCAGCAGCGCGATCTTTTGCTCCGGCACAGGCCGCCGCTCGCCATAGCGATACGGCCAGCGCCAGATGCGAATGGTCAAAATGGCCAGCACAACGGGCGTCAGACATGCGAGCGGCCAGGGTTGGATCAACACATGCGGCAATTGGGCCAAATGCGCCGCCGCATCGCGGGTGAACGGCAGGATCAGCTCGCGCCAGTCTCCTAGCTGCACCAGCGAATAGGCCGCAGGCCGCGCATCACCCAAAATGGAAGCCAACAGCGCGGCTCCCGCCACCCACACAATCAAAGCAGGCCGCAGGCGCACGAAATCCCACGCGTCCGACAAATGCTGCCGCAGCGGATGCCAACGCAGATGCAGCGCCAGCCCGGCCATGAAGCCGAGAAGCGCGAGCGCGGAGGATTGCCAATGTGGGAGATTCAAAGGAGGCGATCAATTCGCGAAAACATCTCGACATGCCAGCCCGTATTCGCTTCTCTCGTTTTCCGTCATGAAACTCACCGCCGCCCTCCTTCTCACCTCACTTTCGTTCCAATCTGCCGCCCTCGCCGAAAACTGGCCGAATTGGCGCGGCCCCAATCAGGACGGCTCCAGCAGCGAGACCGGCCTGCCGGTGAAATTCAGCCCCACCGAGGGCGTGAAGTGGGCGGCAGACGTTCCAGGCATCGCCGCGTCGGTTCCTGTCATCTGGGGAGACAACGTCTTTATCACCGCGCCCATCGCCGCCGAGAAAAAGCTCGTGGCCCTTTGCTACAGCAAAGAAACGGGAAAGGAAAAATGGCGCGTCACCATCTCCGAGGGCGACGAGGTGCAGTGGGACGACAAGAGCAACCTCGCCAGCCCTTCGGCTGCAACCGATGGCGACCGCGTTTATTTCCTCTTTGCCAACGCCATCGCAACAGCGTGTGATTTCAGCGGCAAGATCATCTGGAAGCGTGATTTCAAGGAAACGCACGGTTCCTTCGCCACGCAGTGGACCTATGGCAGCAGCCCCACCATCGACAGCGGCAAGCTCTATATCCAGGTGCTGCAGCGCAACGAAACCTTCAAGTTCCAGGACAAGTTCGAGAAAGGCACGCCGGGCAAAGATTTGAGCAGCTACATCCTCGCCATCGATCCGGCGAACGGGAAGGACCTCTGGAAGCAAATCAGGCCCAGCACCGCGAAGATCGAATCCTTGGAGGCTTTCAGCAGCCCGGTGTTCACCACTTACAAGGACCAGCGCCTCATGCTCATCTCCGGCGGTGACACGCTCACCATCCACGATGCCGCCACTGGCAAGGAATTTTCCCGCGTCGCCACCTGGAACCCGCCGGGCGAAGGCTACAACAGCTTCTTCCGTCTCGTCCCCTCCCCCGTCGTCGGCGATGGTATGGCGATTGTCTGCGCCCCGAAGAATTCACCCATCTTTGCCATCCCTCTCGATGCCAAAGGCGAGACGCAGCCCGTCTGGCAGACAGAACCCAAAGGCGTGACGAGCGACGTGCCCACACCCGCCTTCTACAAAGGCAAATTTTACGTCCTCGACGGCGGCAAGAAGCTGCTGAGCTGCCTGGAGCCAAAAACCGGCAAGGTGCTGTGGACGGGCGAACTCGGTGGCAAGACCAAGTTTGAAAGCAGCCCCACCGTGGCCGATGGCAAAGTCTATTGCATCAACTTCTGGGGCGAAGTCTATGTCGCAAAGGCCGACACAGACAAATTTGAGCTGCTCGGCATGAACGAGATGGGCGACGGCTCGAAGCCCAACGGCAACGCCGCCAGCGTCCGCGCCAGCATCTCCGTCAGCGACAGCAGCCTCTTCATCCGCACGCAGGACAAGCTTTATCGCGTCGGGAAGTAATTCACTCCGTTGTCACCATGTTGCGCTCCGTCCTTCTCTCACTTCTCGCAGCATCGGCTGCTTTCGCGGCTCCCGCCGAGCACGTCATCCTCGTCAGCATCGACGGCTGGGCGCATCATTACTTTGATGATCCCAAGTGCCACATGCCGGCGGTAAAGTCGCTCGCGGCGAACGGCGTGCGTGCGAAGCGCATGGAGTGCTCGTTTCCGACGGTGACGTGGACGAATCACACCACGCTCGTCACTGGTGTGCATCCGGGCAGGCACGGCGTGCTGGCGAACGCCTATTTTGACCGTGCGACACGGAAGAAGGTGCCGCTCATCCCTGATCCGATCTTCAACAAGGATGAGATCGTCAAAACACCGACGATTTACGACGCAGCCAAAGCCGCCGGTCTGACGACGGCAGCGGTGATCTGGCCCGCCTCACGCGGAGCCAAAACGCTCGACTGGACCGTGCCGGATGTGTTCGAGCAGGAGCTGTTCGAGAAATACAGCACGCCTTCGCTGCTTGAAGAAGCTCGCTCGGCAGGCATCCCCATCGAAAAGCAGATGGAATGGTGCAAACTGGGCAACGCAGGCAAAGCGCAGCGTGATTACATGTATGCGCAGCTCGCCACGCACATCATCAAGAATCACAAGCCGAACTTCCTGGCCATCCACCTCGTCAGCCTTGATTCGTTCGAGCACGCGCATGGCCGGCAGGTGCCTGAGGCCTACTGGGCGGCGAATGACTCGGACAACCGCGTGGCGGACCTGATTCGCGCCACCGAAGAAGCCGGAATCCGCGACAAAACGACCTTTGTCATCACCACTGACCACGGTTTTGTCACCTACACGAAGTCCATCAACCCCAACGCCCTGCTGCGGAAGGATGGTCTGGTGAAATCCGTGCTCGGCAAGAGCTTAGCGCCCGACTCCCAGGTCTTCGCCATGGCCGAAGGCGGCGCTTCCTTCGTGTATGTGCTCGACGATGCGAATCGCGACAGCATTCTCAAGCAGATCACACCCAAGCTGGCGAAAATGGAAGGCATCAGCGGCGTCGTGGAAGCCAAGGACTTCGACAGCAAGCTCCACCACCTCACCGCCGACAAAGATGGCCGTGAGCCTGACCTCGTGCTGCTCGCAGGCGATGGCTACACCTTCACCGATTCCCTCGCTGACACGGCTGAAATCATCCCCAACGACCCGCCAAAGGGCGCGCACGGCCATTTCCAGCTCGATGCCAATCTCTACGGCTGCTGCGTCATCAGCGGCGCTGGCGTCAAAAAGGGCGCTGTCATTGAGGAAATGAAAAACATCGACGTCACACCGACGATGGCCAAGCTGCTCGGCGTCCCCTTCCCGAATGCGGAAGGACGAGTGCTGGGCGAGGCGCTCAAGTAGCCCTTTGTTTTACAGCATGCCCGGCGTGTAGCGCGGACGTGCGTCCGAACCCGTGCCGATGCTCTGGCGCATGTTGGAGTCATCCAAGGCGCGATCCACGGCGTCTTGAAGCGCACGAGAGGTCAGATCACGCAGCACGGGCACTGGCGAGCCACTGCCGGGGCGGTAGGCGTTGCTCTGGCGCTCGCCTTCGTAGATTTTCGTGAAGATCACACGATTGGAGCCGGCTTCGAGGATGTTCACCCGAATACGGGCGTAGCCATAAGGATGCACCAGAAGCTGCGAACGCAGGTCATGAATCTCACCCGAGAGGATGAAGCGGCCCCTTGAGTCGGGTGCCAGCATGCCGCGGGATTCCAGGCCGTAGCCAAAGGAGTTGCGCACGATGTCGCTGATGGGCAGGCGGGTTTGCAGCGTATCGACCTTCGGACCGATGGGCATGCGGACATGGCCAAGTGTCTGGGCCTGCACACCGCGCTTGTCCTTGAACTGGCCGAGGGAAAAATCGGGCGTCCCACGCAACGACTGGCCGGGTTGCGGCACGTAATCGAGGCTGACGACGGAGGAGCTGGAGCAGGCGGACAGACTGAGGATGGTCACTGCTCCGAGAATGACAGACAGGCATCGAAAATTCATGATGTCCATCCTTAGAACGCCTTGGCCACGAATCAATCAGCGAGTGCAACGGGAACGAATCGCGGGTAAAAAACAACCCTGCCGGAACTCGGAGCTCAGGAAAAAAACCCCCAAAACCTGAATCCAATTAACCCGGCAGGGTTGATTTAATGAATATATTCGGAAACAGCTTCCCCATGCAATACCAAAAACTTTGTCATCAAAAAAAAGCGCTCCTCCTCCCTCTGGCAGGGCTCATCATTTCCGCCCTGTTCCCCTCGGAATCTCACGCACAGCTCGGTCGTGCTGTCCGCCAGGTCATCGTTGCCCAGGCGGCCACTTGGGATTCCAACACAGCCACCTTGCAGTGCTGGCAGCGTGCCTCCAGCCGTGAGGCGTGGCAGGCGGCATTCGCCAAGCCTGTTCCTGTTTTGCTGGGCAGAAAGGGGCTCGCCTGGGGCCGGGGAGTCTTCAATCCGCCGCAAAATGGCATTCCCGCCAAGATCGAGAAAGACTGGAAGGCTCCGGCAGGCGTGTTCCAGCTCGGTTCCTTGTTTGGCTACGCCGCCACTGCGCCCGGCGGCGCTCGCTGGCCCTACATTCAAGTCGGACCGTGGGACGCGTATGTCGATGATTCGAACTCGCCATATTATAACAAGCACGTCCGAATCGACCCGCGTCAGGGCATTCCACCGTGGTTTGAGAAGCAAAAAATGCGTCTCGGGGACGCCGCCTACAAGTGGATGCTGGAAATTCGGCACAATCAGCAACCCGCCGCCCCTGGCTACGGCAGCGCCATTTTTTTCCATGTCCGCCGTGGCCCGGACAAACCCAGCGCGGGCTGCACGACGATGGCTGAGGCCGACCTCACCCGCCTTCTACGCTGGCTGGATCCCTCCGCCGCTCCGCACTACGTCCTGCTGCCCAAAGCCGACTACGCCGCCTTGCGCAGCGCGTGGGGGCTGCCTTGAAGATGGTCGTGAGCCGGTCAGATCGCTCGCTCCGCACGCTTGATGGCTTTCTTGAGCCAGTCACACTCTTCTTTCCAGGGCGCTGTGTGGCGCATTTCAGCGACGGTCATGGGCAGCCGGGCGCTCCAGTTGCTGTCGGCGGCGATGCCGGGGACATTGAAACGATCTTCCAGGCCGAAGAGATCGGTGAGCATGAAGGCGGCGAAGCGGGCGTTGCTGGTGAGCAGGGCTTCGAGCAGGGCACGACGAATGTGGCTGTCGTATTCCGGCCAATCGGTGCCGGAGGTAAAGCGCAAGCCGGCGAAATCGGCGAGAGAACGCAGTTCTTTGTCGGCGAGCGCCCGGTCTGACTCCTCGCGGCTGTGCGAATCGCGGCGACGGTGTTCCCAGAGCGTTTTCATCGGCTCGTGGTCGTGCGTGGCATAGGTGGTGAAAGCACAGTTGTCGTAATCATTGCCCATGACCACACGACCCTGGCTGTCGTTCTCCCATTGGCACACCTTGAACCCGGGAACGTCGAGGCTCAGAAGGTGCGGACGAACGTAATCAGGCACGGTGCCGAGGTCCTCGGCCACCACCTCGGCCTTCCCGGCGGCGGCGAGTATCACGCGCAGGTATTTGTCCCCTTGGGCAAGATTGGCGGCCTTGTGCTCGGGCGTGTCGTCATCGTTTTCGATGAAATGAGGCAGGCGGTCACCGGTGAGGAGCCTGGCTTCTTCATCGGCGAGGTGGCAGAACTCGGCATTGCGCTGCGGCCGCCAGGGAAAGCTGTAGATGCGGTAGAAGCCCAGGACGTGATCGATGCGGAAGATGTCGAAGACCTCGGTGAGCTTTTGGGTGCGCTGCCGCCACCACTGGAAGCCGTCGCGCTCCATGACATCCCAGCGATAGAGCGGGATGCCCCAGTTCTGCCCCCAGCGCTGCACAAAGTAGTCGTCCTTGAAGTAGGTTTCCGGCGGGGCGCCGCCGCACCATTCGAGATCAAACTGCTCGGGATGGAAGAACACATCGGCACTGCACCAGGAGATGCCGAAGGGGATGTCGCCCATGAGCTTGATCCCCTTCCCATTCGCGTAGGCACGCACCTCGCGCCACTGGCTGAAGCAGAGCCATTGCACGTAGGCATGGAAGAGAATGCGGTGATCAATCTCGTCGGCCTGGGCATCGTCGCGCCAGGCACGGGCCTTGAAGGCGGTGTTGAGGTCTTCGCGCCAGTTCGTCCAATCCTCATGACCGTGCTCTTCCATCAAGACGCGGAAGAGACAGAAATCATCGAGCCAGCCGGCTTCCTGCACGCAGAAGGCCTCAAACTTCGCAAGCCTCTCCGGCTGAAGCTCGATCTGGCTGAAGGCACGGCGCAGCAGCGTGTTTTTCAAACGACGCACCTTCGGGTAATCCACCGAACCTTGCCGCAGCAGATCCGCGCGCAGAATGCCGGTGATGCTGCGGTAAAACTTGTCGTCCAGCTCCGGGATGACGGCGGGAGTGAGTTCGAGCGTGAGGTAGTCCAGCGCGACGGAACTGATGGCATTGTAGGGACTGCTGTCGCCACCCGTGGCATTGATCGGCAGGAACTGCACAAAGCCGAGGCCAGTCTCCGCTGCCCAGTCAATGAGTTGCCGCACGCCTCCAGTGTCGCCAATGCCGAGGTCATCGGATGTGCGAAGGGCGAAAACGGGGATGAGAATGCCGGCGCGGCGCGGCTGAATGCTGGGCATGGAGGGGGAAAGGACGGAATCTGCCAAAGACGAAATGTTTGATGGTTGTCTGGTGCGATTTAGGTAACTTGGCAAGCGTATAGAGCACGATGCGTTCCCGATTCCTGACGATGCTATTGTTTTTGACGATCCCCGCCGCCCAGGTTGCGGAGACGAAGGAGCCACGGGTGATCGACTTCCGCTCGGCACCACACTCCTACCTGGAATGGAAGCCGAAGGACCGCTTTGCCGAACTTCAGGAGAAGGCGCAGAAGGGCGAGGTGAAGCTCGACACCACCAACGACAAGGCCTTCCTGACCAGCCTGCTGGAGGCGCTGAACATCCCGATCAGCTCGCAGATCATGGTGTTCTCCGCCAGTTCCCTGCAAAGTGAGATCATCAATCCGCGCAATCCGCGTGCGCTCTACTTCAATGAGGACACCTACATCGGCTGGGTGCCGGGCGGGCTGGTGGAAATCATCGCTGCCGATCCCGAGATGGGGCCGATGTTTTATGTGTATGACCGCCTGCGCCCAGGCGGCCCGGTGCCGAATGTCACACGCTCAACGAAATGCATGAACTGCCATGCGGGCAATGCCACGCGGCGGCTGCCGGGCTTGATCGCGGAATCACTGCTCGTATCACGCGCGGGATCAAGCTTGGAGACATTCCGCCGCGATGAACAGGGCCATCAGATCCCGCTGGAGAACCGTTTTGGCGGCTGGCATCTGACTGGCGACCACAACATCTCCAACCACAAGGCGAACGTGATGGGCATCCCGAACGCCGGCAAAAACGAGATCACATCCGTCAATCCCGGCCAGTTCTCCGATCTGAGCCTGCACCTGCTGCCGACCAGCGACATCCTGCCGAACCTGATCAACGAGCATCAGATGGGCTTCGAAAACCGGCTGGTCTATGCGATCTACACTGTGCGGCAGCTCAAGCACGAGAACAAAGGCATGATGGGAGCCGCTGCGAAGGCGGAGATTGAAGAACGGGCGCAGGAACTGGCGCGCTACATTGTGTTCGCAGACGAGGCGAAGTTTCCGAGCAAGGGCATGGTCGGCGACCCTGCCTACGTGAAGGATTTTCTGCGCGACCGGAAGATGACGAAGGCGGGCCTGTCCTTGAAGGACCTGGACATGAAGACCCGCATGTTCAAGCACCGCTGTAGCTACATGCTCTACACCGACACCTGGAAAGCGGCCCCTAAGGAGCTGAAGGAACGTGTCTATTACCACATGGCCCTGTACCTGCGCGAACAGCCCGATGCGCAGCATGCGCACCTTGCTTCGGCCGAACGACTGGCGATTCGTGCCATCCTCAAGGAGACGCTGACAGATTTACCAGCGTGGTGGCGGTAAAAGCACAACGGACACTCCTGGGTGAGTAGCAGCCGAAAAGTTCAACCCAGGATGAGTCTGGAGCCACTCAAGTGGCTGC
>CAMCWM010000152.1 GCA_945882215.1 Akkermansia muciniphila
TGTGCGTCGTCACCTTCCCGCGCGCGTCCGTCTGCGTGGCTCAGGTAAAAACGAGCCTGCATGCCGCAGCGGATGATCTCAGGTCACTCCACCACGTCTCCAATGGAAAACCCGGCTGCTTGCGTTCTGCGCGATTCAGTTTGTCAGCCAGTTGCAGCATGACCCCGTTTCCCCAGCCAAGGTTTGGCGCGTACGTTCACTTCATTTTAGATGTCCCATAGATGTGCTGTGTCTGTCGCAGCTTCATCAAATGCAGCTACGTCGTGATCGATCACATCCTGCAACTTTGTTCCGCAAGCAGGGCAAAACTTCAATGGCAACGTCAAAACTGTCACGAAAGAAGTGACTTGTCCTGTTACACCTTCGAGAGAAGGCCAGCCGTTCTTACCTGTAGCCGGGTCTATTGCTGACAGCATGGCGACCGTGCTTTGTTCAAAAGGACGTGCTTGGATCATGAACTGACGAACTCCATCGCGGATGCGTGGAATAATAGATATCCCCTTCTCTCCAGCGCCATTCAAAAGCGTACCAAAAGGTTCACAACATGGAGTCAGTTTCATGGTGGCGGAATGAAAAAATTGTTCAGCTCTGGGGCGACGCTGGGCGAGAAGCGCAGCTCAAGTGCGCTGCCACTAGTGCCATGAAGCGTGTCTCGGAACTCCTGAACCTTGAAGTCATTCATCCACTGGTTCAAGTGCCGGGTCGGCACTTGGAACTGATAGACTTTGCCACCCGCTTTCTCAGCAGCATACCTCATGGCATGTTCGAGTTCCGTGGTTGTCGAAAATCTCCCTGCCTGAACTGCACCACCTCGGAGAACGCCACCGTGATAAAGTGTCGTCATGCTCTCCGGAATCACACCACCACCCGCTTTTACAGCAGTCCCCGTCTTCCCAAACGGCATACGTTTGAATGCTGCAAATATGGCAGCCTCCTTTGCTACATCCACGATGATTTCTTCAGCAGTAGGTTCTCTTGGGAAATGCCTGTCAATATGTGATTCATTCCGAGGATCAGGAATGAACGACAGCGCCTCCTGTATCTCCCTAGCCTTCAATGCTTCAGCTTTTGAACTAACCTCTATGGCCTCCATTCCTTGCTCTGCTGCATTTTCCAAGAATGGGTGTTGTTCTGCATCATTGGCAGCTACTGTTGGTTTAATCTCGCCACCTTTTGTTTTCTGCCCAGTTATGGTTGAAGCATTGGCTTCGGATTCTTTGGGAGGAGCGGCCTCTTCTTTCTTCCGCAAATCCTCGTCTTCAGTCAGAACAGTCGCAAGTCCGGTTGGATCCCAGCCCGTCCACGGGTTCTGCCTGACATAGGCATAGAGGTTTGGGCCATCCTCGAAGCCTGACGCGTCATGGCTGAGCCAGTCACCTGAGCTGACACCCATGGGAGGTGCATTCGGGTCCGTCACCACCACCCACATGAAAGCCTGGCTCACCGTGGCCGACTCATGGCAGACCATCCTGCCCCAAGAACTGGTCCGCGCCCCCAGAAGCACAAGGATGAGAAGGCAAAGCTGGAGGATCAGGCGCATTGGGCGCCTGTCTCTTACCCGTTTCCGGACCGTCAGGGAAGGATTTTTCACGGCAGGCTGGGTGCGTGCGCCGATGCACCTGCTGCAACAGCTTGATGGAAACCTCGGTGTAAATCTGGGTCGTCTCCAGCTTGGCGTGGCCCAGCAGCTTCTGAATGACCCGCACATCGGCCCCATGCTCCAGCATGTGGGTGGCGCAGGCATGGCGCAGGAGGTGGCAACCGCCCGCGCGGCGTGGATGGGCCTGGTGAATCATCTGCTTGATCAAACCGCCCAACGAGCCAGTGCTGAACCCGTGACCATAGCCGGTCAGAAACAAGGCCTGTTCCTCCGGCTGCATGCAGAGCAGGGGCCGGACCTCCTGCATGTAACGTTCCAGCCAGGCCAGAGCGGGACGCCCGAGGGGAACAACGCGATCTTTGCCACCTTTGCCCAGGACGTAGAGCGTCTGTCTTTCCCGATGAACGTCGCACAATTCAAGCCGTGCGAGTTCGATGCGGCGGATGCCTGTTGAATAAAGCACCTCCAGCATCGCACGATTGCGCACTCCCAGCAGATCGTGTATGTCCGGCACCTGGAGGATGGCCATGACCTCCGCCTCGCTGAGGGTGTTGGCGGGCAGGCGGCGCGCCTCTCTGGGCAGGTCAAGGAGCGCTGAGGGATCGTTATCCAGCACAGCTTGACGGCACAGCCAGCGAAACAAACCACGCACTGCGGTCAGGCGGCCAATCTGCGTGCCAGCAGCCAGGTGTCTGCCACTTCGGGTGCGATGATCCCAGAGATGGAACTGGTAGCCTTGCAGAACCGTGCGGGAGATTTGCACCGGCAGGGCCAGTCCACTTTCTTCGCACCAGCGGATGAAGAGCACCAGCCCACGCCTGCGCGTCTCGATGGTCCGTGGACTTTGCCCCTTCACGGCCAGCCATTTCAAATAAGAGTCCATCTGGCATGCCAGGCTGCCGGTGAGCAAACGATCAAGCCCATCTGGGGATGCTGATCTTCCGCGACCCGGCTCAAGGCCTTGCAGGAGCTTGGCGCGCTCATATCCAGACCGGTGCATGATGATGAGACGGTTGCGGCGAAAGGCTATTCTGATCAGTATTCGTTTGCTCCGCCGCAGGCTGCTGCGGAATGAGAGCACAGATTCGCGATTTCATGAACACACGCAGCAACCCCAAAAAAGCCAAGCCCCGCAAACTCCTCGGCCCGCCACCGAAGCAGCCGCCCGAAGTGGAGGCGCTGTGGGAAGCCAATGACTTTGAGGAACTGCATTACCGAACGATGGACGGCCTGCGCGCACGCAAAAAACGCACTGCTGAACAGAACGCGCTGCTGGTGGAGCACGATGCCATCGAGTCCCGAATCAATGATGATCCCGAGGAGGTGATGCGCGACGCGTATCAGGCGATTGATCTTGGCACGACGCTGCTCATGAGGCTAATCCGGTCAAGGAAGCTCAAACGCCAGGTATTTGCCACAGATGGCTCGCTTCACTCGGAATGGGATGAGGCCTTCCAATGTCTGGAATCGCGTCTGAACTATCTCAACCGCCAGCTTGTGAGGCTGGCGGAGCAAGGAGTGCCAGAGGCGAGAAATCTGGTCTTTTACCAGGCTAAATTGCTGACCAAGGCGTTCATCCGTCTCGCTCAAGCCTATCCTGCCGATTTCATCAGCCCGGCGGAATCGGCGCTGACAATGCCTTCGTTGCGCGCGGCAAATCCGGGTTACACGGCGGATGCGAAGGCCATCGCCACAGCCATCCACCTGGCGGAAAAGCATCCAGCGGGAAGAATGACGGATGACAAGGAGCGGATCGGCGAACTCTGCGGCTCTCTGGTCGTGGAGATACTGGAGTCCATCATGCGGGCGCGGCGAGAATACCGGACGGATGAGGAAACTTTGAAGATGTTCCAGAACTTCCATGAAACAGAGGCAACCTATCGGGGCATGACCCTTGAGGAGTATCTGCGCAACAACCTCTACCCGACCAAGTATGACCATGTGATGGCCTGTGCCGCGCTGCCGGAACTGCGGGAGAATCCAGCGGCTTGGTGGAGGCAGCGGGTGAAACCCATGTTGCGGGAGGAGTTCGACCGGTTGAAGAAAAATCCTGTTTTGAATGCCGCCCTGTGGGCAGAGCTTGGAAGGTCAACCGACCACGGAACAGAGGGAGCGCGATGGAAGGCACTGTCGGACAACTGCCGCAACAAGCTGAACCAACTCGCACGTCGTGCCATTCCTGAACGATTCGAGTGAAGCCGTTTCGCATGCGAGACCTTCGCATGCGAAGGCAGGATGTATCCACGTCAAAAAAGCCTTTCCACTTTCCATCCATGCAGTGAATGCAAATTACTGAGGCATGAGCCTCATCCCAGTTCATTCCGAAGCCATTCGCGCCGTCGGCTACGACGGCTACACGCTGGTCGTCGTGTTTCACAACAGCGGTCGTTATGACCATCCGGGCGTGCCCGAGCACGTCTATCACGAACTCATGAGCGCATCCTCCATGGGACGTTACTACAACAGGAACATTCGCGGGAGGTATTGAGCCATGCCCAAACGAATGTCCGAACGCCAGCTCGCCGCGAACCGGCGCAATGCCATGCAATCCACCGGACCGCGCACGCTGAAGGGGCGCGCGGTGTCCAAAATGAATGCCCTGAAGCACGGCATCCTGTCCCGGCAGGTGCTGGTGGCCGGACAGCATTACCAGGAGGACCGGAAGGAGTTTGAGGCCCTGCATCGCCGCTTCTGGGAAGATTTGGAGCCCGAGGGACCGCTGGAGGAGATGCTGGTGGATCAGATCGTGACCGCCCACTGGCGTCTGCGCCGCGCCTTGATCGCGGAGAGTGGTGCCATCGCCCTCAACGTGGACAAAGGTCACCGCAAGCGCACCAAAGGCACACATCCGGCCCTGCAATGGATGCAGTGGCGGGCCTTCGGCGATCCCATTCATGCGATGCAGAACTCCTCCATCGGCAGCGCCGTTCTGCTGGACTGGGTGAAGGCGACGCGTGCCAGCGTGGAACAGGAGGGCAGGCTTACCGAGGAGGCGGTGCAGAACCTCATCACCCACTTTGCCGGCCAGCCGAACATCCTGACCAAGTCGCTGGAGGAACTGCGCCTGAAACTGGAGGCCGAGACCGACACACCCGAATCCGCCCCGCGCAAACGCGACGAGGCGCTGACGTTTCTGGATCGGAAGATCAACGATCTCCGCTGGTCGAAGGAGCGCTGCGTGGAAGATGAGGAGCAGGAGGAGGATTCCCGGCAGGCGGCAGCGGTCCTGCCGTCCGGCGATGTGCTGGACAAAATCCTGCGCTACGAGACGAAGCTGGAGCGCCAGTTGTACCGTGCCATGGCTCAGCTCGAACGCGTGCAGCGCATGCGCCGGGGCGAGGCCATCCCCGCACCGCTGTCCGTGGAAGTGGCGGGCAACTGAACGAATCAGACGTTTTTGCCAAACGAACCCATTTCTTCCCATGCAGCGCCGGAGAAGCCGTCAAACTGAATCAAACCCAGTCAAACCATGAGATTGTCGTCAACGAGGATGTTGCTGCGCGGATTTATGGGATGGTCCAAGGTCAATGGTCAAGCAGTCAAGGCAGGGATGTTTAGTAGAGAATCACGAAGCGGTCACCTTCGGCATACGCCGCGGTGAAGCCCCAAACGGGGACACCGGGCTTCATGCCGCGATTGGAAGTGGGCTTGCCGGAGGAATCGAGGACGAGCCAGGCGAGCTGGCCGCCCTTCTGCCAGCCGGTGCCGACACTCCACGAGACGAGCGTTTCGCCCTTTGAATTGATGGCGAGCGAAGGATGACGGCCTTTGTCCTCGGACACGGCGATGGCGTCGGAAGTGGCGTCGAGCAACGAGGTGAAGACTTTTCCTTCGGATTCCCACGCAGCGCGGGTTTTTGATCCGGCGCTGATGACGCTGGCGCTGCTCATGGGGCACATGTTTACGACCCAGGGGCCGACGTTGCGATGCTGGAAGCTCTTACCACCGTCGCGCGAGGTCATGAGCACGATGTCGCGCTGAGACTTGGTGCGGGCGGCGCGGTAGAGCGTGTGCAGTTCGCCCGACGGTGCGACGAAGGCTTTAAGCGAGCAGCAGGCGCAGACGCCGGGATCGTCAGCGTTGGCGATCTTGGGGGCGGAGAAGGTTTTGCCATTGTCGGTGGATTTGAGGACATAGACGCGGCGGTTGATCTCGTCATGCGTGGCATCGGCGGGCGCACCGTGCCAGATGACGAACACCTCGCCTTTCGTGCTGGCGGCGACGGAGGCACCGCCGTCGAGCGCCTGTGTGTCGGCACGCAGATCTTGCTGCGGCTCGAAGGTGAGGCCGTGATCGAGCGAACGCGAATAAAGCAGCGGCGAAGGCTGTTGTTTGCCCCCGGGGCCGTTCCAGACGGCGTGCAGCGAGTCGTCTTTGCCGACGGCAATTTGAGCTCCGCGAATGGTGCCGGCGGCGACGGCGGTGTCAGGGATGTTGTTGACGGTGTGAGGGGCGCTCCAGGCCGTGGCACCACGCTTTTTAGTGACGTGGCGGACATTGCAGCCACGAGGCTCGCCTATAAGATAGACGAGATGCAGGGTGCCATCGCTGGTGGTGACGATCTGGGGTTGCAGGCCGTTCTCTGGAACACGTTCGAGGCGGACTTCGGCTCCAGAGGCTGAAAGCGGCAGCAGGAGGGTGATCAAAAGCCGTTTCATGGTTGAGTGAAGATGGGTCAAGCCAAACGCAGGGAATAACGGTCTCCATGACGCATGAACTTCACGGGAGCGCCATAAATGTGGGAGAGGTTCCGGCTGGTGAGGATGTCGTGCTTCAGACCAGCGGCATGAACCTGGCCGTCTTTGAGCAGAAGGCAGTGGGTGATGCTGGGGAGGATTTCTTCGACGTGGTGAGTGACCATGACGAGGGAAGGGGACTGCGGTTTCGCGGCGAGGGCCTGCATCCACTGGAGGTAATGCTCGCGGGCGACGGGATCGAGACCGGCGCAGGGTTCATCAAGGATGAGGACTTTGAATTTGGCCATCAAGGCGCGACAAATGAGGACTTTTTGTTTTTCGCCTTGGGAAAGCGGCCCCCAAAGAGCCTCTCGCAGGTAGGAGCAGCCGACTTGTTTGAGAAGATGCGCCGCCTCACGAAGAACCGCAGGAGACGGGAGTTCGATGAGGTTGAGCTTGGCCTCGCGACCGCTGGCGATGACATCGAGCACGGGTTCGCTGCTTTCGAGATAAGTGGTGAGGGTGTTGGTGACGAGACCGACGCGGCGGCGGACTTCGCGCCAGTCATCGTCGCCAAAAACGCTGTCACCAATGCGCAGAGTGCCGCTGGTGGCACTGTCATAGCCGGTGATGAGGTTGATGAGCGAAGTCTTGCCGCAGCCGTTGGGGCCAAGAATGCACCAGTGCTGGCCGGGCTCGACACGCCAGGAGATGCCTTTGAGAATGGGGCGACCGCGACGGAAGGTGAGATCAGTGACTTCGAGAACGGGAGAGGGCATGCGGTGGAGGGTGGAATGTCGAACGAGGAATGTCGAATGCGGAGTTGGCGGTCTGTCAGGGGCGATGCGGACGGAATTTATCCTTTTGATTTTTCTCCCGTGACAAAAATGACCATCCTGCTAGTCTCGGCACTCTTTCCCGAAAAAATGTCAGTCAATCAAGCTGTCCAGCCATCCAGCGCAAAAAATAGCGAAGCAGAGCGCAATTCCAATCTTGCGTACCGCCCTCTTTTTTTCGTAATTTGTCATGACGTGGAACGCACCCTGCAACTCATGAGACCGATTTTCTGCGCCGCCCTGGCCTTGGCCGCCTGCACGCCTGCATTTTCCCAGGCTCCGCCTCCCGCGCCTGGAGCTCCCCCTGCCGCGCCAGGTGCGCCCGCTGCCCCTGCCGCGCTGAACATCCAGCAGGAGACCGAGGCGCTTGTCAATGCCGCTGGCAGCCTGTTTGCCGAAGCGAAGTATCAGGAGGCGCTCTCCAAGCTCGAGGAGGCCAAGAAGAACCTGAACAACAAGCCTTTCGAGGGAATCATGTTCATCGAAGGTGCCTGCCATTACAACATGGGCAGTTATCCGAAGGCGATCGAGACGCTGGAGGCCTTCATCAAGGAGTTCCCCCAAGGCGCGGCAATCATTGACGTGCGAATGGCACTGGGCCGTTCGTACATTGCCAGCAAGCAGGAGGACAAAGGGATCACGGTGCTGAAAGAGGTGGTGACCAGCTCACCAGACAAGAAGGCCGAGGCGGGATTGATCATTGCGGACGCCCTCAGCAAGCAGGATAAAAAGGACGAGGCGCTGGCCATTCTCTCTTCGGTCCTCACGGATGGCATCCGCACTGCCGAGTCCATCCAGGCAGCGATGATGGCGGCCAATCTTTATGTGGCCAGCGGCAAGCTCGACGAAGCTGGTGCGCTGATGGAGAAGGTGCGCAACTTTGCCTCCGGTGGCGACAGCATCGCCCAGATGAACAACATCTACCTCAAGCTGGGTGACGAGATGATGGAGAAGAAGGCGTTCAAGGAAGCCCTCGGCGCCTACCAGCTCGTGCGCAAGAAGGCGGAGATTTCCCGCATTCAGAAGGAGCAGGTGGCGAAGCTGGAGGCCCAGCTCAAAACCGCCAAGGGCGTGCGCAAGGACGAAATCGAAACCAAGCTGAAGGCGAACACGGAAATCATGGCGGAGATCGAGAAGCGCACGGATTACGATGCCTCTCTCTACTACCGCCTGGGCCGCTGCTATTATGAAATGGGCGCCCCGAAGGAGGATGGCACGGCGGGTGATGCCTCACGCCTCTGGCAGGCAACCCTGGCGTTTGAAGTCATCGTCGATGGCTTCAAGGAGTTCCCGCAGCGGGACAAGTGCATGTTTGGCCTGATCATGGTGAACGCCGCCCTGAAGCGCATCAAAGAGGCGCGGGAGCTGTGCCAAAAGTTCATCGACAATTTCCCGGACAGCGAGCAGATCGGCCAAGTGTCGGAGATGTATGGCATGCTGGCCTACCAGAACAAGCAGTTGAAGGAGGCTGTGGACGCCTTTGCGAAGGCGGAAAGCTTCCCGAAGGCCGACAGGCCGCGTCTGCGCTTCCTGCGTGGCAGCGTGCTGTTTGAAATGCAGAAGTTTGACGAGGCGCGCACGGCATTTGAGTTGCTCATTTCGGAATTCCCCAATGAGGAAGCCTATAAGGACGACGCGCTTTACCGCATAGCGCTGAGCTACTTCTACCAGAACGATTACAAGAGCGTGATGAAGGCCCTCAAAACCTACATCAAGGAGAACCCAAAGGGACAGTACGTCATTGATGCGCGCTATCGCATCGCCTTCATCAACTTTCAGGGCGGCGACAAGGACGACGCGCTGGAAGAGCTGACATCCATTGTGAAAGACGCGCCGAATGACCAAAACATCGGCCAGGTACATGCTCTGCTGGGGGACATATACAACCAAAAGGCGGACTACGAGAACGCGATGATCAATTTCGCCGCCGCCGTGGACAAAGCCAAGACCGACGATGTGCTCAATTACGCCATGGACCAGGTCACCGATCTTTATGTGGGCGGCAACAAGTGGAAGGAACTGGCCGACATGTGGCAGAAGTACTACAACACGCACAAGGACAATGATGACCTCGCGCTCAAGGCCATTCTCTGGATCAGCCGTGCCAGCATCAAGGACGGCAAACTGGAGGAGGCAAAAAAACTGCTTTCCGAACACATCAAGACGCGCATCGCCAATCCAGCGAACCAGCAGGTGGAAGGCTTGATTCAGCAGCTTGTGAGCATCAGCGCTCCGAAACGCCGTCGTGCCAGTGCGGCAGTAACTCCTGCCCCCTCGGCGGATGCGACGAAGCCTGCCGATGGTGCCGCAGCTCCTGCGCCCGCACCGACTCCAGCCCCGGAACTCACCTTTGAAGATGTTGAAAAACAACTCGAAGAACTGCTCACACCGCCCCAGGAGGCGATGAATGGCACGGCGCAGATGCGCATTCTCTTCGCGAAGACCTGGCTGGCCAAGACGATGAAGATCAACGACAAGGCCGAGAAGTTCTTCAACATCATCATTGAGGTGGCCAAACCCGACGACCTCAGCCCGATGCTGCTGGCCACCGTGGGTGACAGCGCCCGCAAGAAAGGTGATCTGGACAAGGCAAACGCTTGTTACCTGCGTCTGAAAGATCTCTTCAAGGACAGCGAATATGCCGATGGTGCGCCGGTCGGCCTGGCTGAGATCGCCTTTGAAAAGGGCGAGTTCGACAAGGCGTTGGAGTTGTTCCGTGAGGCTCAAACTTTCCCTGGCAGTTCTCGCGTCCTCGAATCCACGCAAGGTGAGGCAAAGACGCTTGCCAAACTCAAAAAGCCTGATGAGGCCAAGAAAATTTTCGAGCAGATCGCCAACACCAAGGAATGGCGCGGTGAGGCAACGGCGAATGCGTTGCGCATGCTCGGCGAGATCGAAGCCGTCAATGGCAAGCACGAGGCGGCCATCGCTTACTTCCAGCGTGTGTTCATCGCCCATCAGAAGTGGAAATCTGAAATGGCCAAGGCCTATCTCCAGTGCGCGAAGTCCTTCATCGCCCTCGGCAAACGTGAGGAGGCCAAGAAGACTCTGGATGAGATGATTGCCCGCAAGGATCTCGAAACTCAGCCCGAGATGAAAGACGCCAAGGCTCTTCGTGCCACACTGCCTTAATCTCGAACTCTCCTATTTTCATGCGCACGTTCGCTCTGCTTCTCTCCTTCTTCGTCGCCATCGCAGGCTCTGCTTTTGGGCAGGCCATTGTGCTCAAAGACGGCAACCGCATCTTCTCCTCCGAATTTTCGCTTCAGGAGGGCAAGATCATCCGCACCATCCAGATCGGCGAGCAAAAGGCCACCAGCGTGGTGGACAAAAAGAACATTGACTCGCTGGAGTGGCCCTATCCAGCCGAACTGACCGAGTCGGCCGATCTGCTTGCCAAGGGCAAGACGGAGGAGGCCATCGCCGTGCTGAAGAAGGGCCGCGACTTTTTCGAGAACTTTGAAGGAATTGAGGGCAACTGGTATGTCGATATTTACTTCGCCTACATCGAAGCCTTGAACCAGGGCGGCAAATTCGACGATGTGGTGAAGTCTCTGCCCGCTCTGCGTGCCTTGAAGCTCACCGAAGCCCAGAAAATGCGTCTGCGCATCATCCAGCTCGACATCGAACGCCAGACGACGTCGGATTATGCGGCCATTATTATTGAGGCTCAGGGCATCCTGAAAGAGACGGATGATTCCGCCATTGGTGCCTCGCTGTGGGCCATTATCGCTGATGTTCACACCCGGAAGAAGGAGTGGGAGAAGGCGCTGCTGGCTTATCTGCGCATTCCCGTCTTTTACGGCACCCAAATGCAGCGTGTGCCGGAGGCGGAGCTCAATGCGGCGAAGTCACTCATCAAAATGAAGCGGTACGAGGATGCGAGCGCTTTTCTGGCCCGTATCGTTGATGCATATCCCGGATCGCAAGTCGCAGATTCCGCCACGAAGGAAAAAGCAGCGATTGCCGGCATGAAAAACATCATCGAGGAAGAAACTGCAGCCACGGACGGCGAACAGAAGCCGAAGGAAGGCGAAGCCGCCCCCTCCACCGATTCCAAACCCAAAGCCTAAATTCCCCCCCAACTCCATGCAAACCAACACCGCCACCACCATGACCCGCCATATCTCCAACGGCCCCGCCCGCGCGTTCCTCTGCGTCCTGCTGGCGTTCGGCCTCTTTGCTTCCGTCAATCTTTTCGCTCAAGAGCCTGTCCCAGCGGATGGTGCGCCTGTCGTGGAAGAACATCACACTCTCATCGACCGTTTCATCGAAGGCGGCTGGGTGATGTATCCCATCACGGCCTGTTCCATTGCCCTCGTCTGGCTCACGGTCGATCTCTGGATGCGCACCAGCATCAAGAAGCTGGCTCCTCCAGCCCAGGTCGCCCAGGTGCAGGATCTGTTCCGCGCGGGTGACTACGTCGGAGCCTACCAGTTCTGCAAAGGCAATCCATCTCCCTTCACCAATACCAGCCGCGTCGCCCTCAGTTTCCTCGGCGACGGACACGAGGCCACGGAGGCGGCCCTGTTCACCGAACTCAACAAGGCGAACTCCGCCATCCAGACGCGCATCAATTACCTTTCCGTGATCGGGGTTTGCACGCCGATGATCGGTCTGACCGGCACGGTGACCGGGATGATGAGCGCTTTCTCCACCCTGAAGACCAGCGGTGCTGGTGATCCTGCCAAGCTTTCCGGTGCCATCGGTGAGGTGCTCATCGCGACGGCCTCCGGTCTGTTCATCGCCGTGCCGGCCTTCATGTTCTTTTACTTCTTGCGCAACCGTCTGCAAGTTTCCATCACTGATCTTCAGGAGGTCGTCATGGGATTGTTCCGCAAGATGCCCTACCAGCACCTCAAGGACGCTCATGTCGGCGAGGAAGAGTTCTACGCCGCCATTCCGAACTGGGTGGCTGGTGAGGTGGCCCCTGCCGCTTAATCTTCGTCTCGTTCAAGTCTTTCTCTAATATCAACCCTTGACCTTCTAACACTATGGGCGGCGGTGGCGGTGGCGGTGATGGTGAACCGGAGTTTCAAATCGCTCCGATGATTGACGTGCTGTTGGTGTTGCTCATTTTCTTCATGAGCATCACTTCGGCGCAGGTGTTGCGCATCGACAAGGAGATTCAGCTCCCGGTCGCGGGCGACGCCAAAAAGAAGGAAAAGAACATGATGAACGAGGCCGCGCTTAATGTGCGCTGGACCAATGGCAAGTCGCTCATCACCTTCGAGGATACGAAATACGAGATCGTGGAACCGCTGGTGGAACTGCTCCGCCAGCGCAAGGAGAGCAACGCCAAGTACCGTGTCGTCATTCGTGGCGACAAGCGCCTCCCCGCCATCGAAATCCAACGGGTGATGAGTGTCGTTGCGCAAGCGGGCATTGATGACATCTCCTTCTCGGCTTTGAACAAAGAATAACCGTTCCAACTCATGTCAGCCCCAGGTAAAAAAAAGCACCGCGAAATCGAGGCCGAGCAGCTTCAGGTCGGCTTCCAGATCGCCCCCATGATCGATGTGGTGTTCGTCATCATGCTCTTCTTCATGGTCATGGTCGGTTCCGTGAAGGTCGAGCGTGAGCTCAAGAGCCAGTTGCCCGGCCTCGCTCCGCCATCTGCGGACGCGCCGCAGGAAATGCCGGATGAAATCATCGTGGGCGTCGAGGAGACTGGTGCTGTGACGCTCAATGAAGAGGAGTTTGACGGCCCCACGGACAAAAAACTGCCCAATTTCACTTCCACGCTCATGCGTCTCAAGCAGGAGGCCGACAACCGCAACGCCAAGGTCATCGTCACCATTCAAGCGGAGGAACAGGCCACCTATGAGCGTGTGATCGACGTGCTCAACGCTCTCGCTGTTGCCAAGGTTGCGAACGTGACTTTTACCGTTGGCAGTGACGTGGGCTTCTGATGCCTGTATTTTTTATTTCTTTGGCCGCTTGCCCCAAGAAAAGGGGCGGCTGGACGTCCATTAATTGGATCACTTTTTTCTTTTGATCTGTTTATTCTAAAAAGCACCTCGCCATGAATCCGCAGCAGCCCGGCAATCCCGCCAATCCATCGCAGCCACCGCATCCAGGGGCCACGCAGCCGTTGCCGCCGGGCTATGCGCCGCCGCCTGGCTATCCGCCGCAGATGCCGGGCTATCCGCAGGGGTACCCGATGCCACAGGGCTATCCGCCGCAGATGCCGGGCTATCCGCAGGGGTACCCGATGCCGCAGGGCTACCCGCCGCAGATGCCGGGCTATCCGCAGGGGTATCCGATGCCGCAGGGCTACCCGCCGCAGATGCCAGGTTATCCGCCGGGATACATGCCCACGATGCCGATGCCGGCGATGATGCCGCCTCCAGCGCCCGCGCCTTCCACTGGAACGGT